>CASEFP010000033.1 GCA_949287225.1 uncultured Lentisphaeria bacterium | reverse complement strand
TTCTTACTCGCTGCAAGTTTAGCCGCAAAATTCGAGGCGGCCTCCTGCGCGGCGGCGCGCGCCCGCTGCTGGGAGAGAACCTCCTCCACCTTCGCCTTCACCTCGGCGAACGGAGCCGGAACCGAAGGCAGACGCTTCACGGCGACAGCGACATAAGCGGCGCGTTTGCCTTCAACGCTCTTTGTAATCGGATAACGCTCCGTCGTCTGGAAGAGGGCCGCCACAAGCGCGGGTTCGGAGCCGATCCTGTCGATCAGTTCCGAAGAGGCGGTCAGCCAGGAAGCCGGCTTGATCAGCTGGAATTTATGTTTCTTCGCAAGCTCGTTGAAGACGGCGATCTGCCCGGCTCCGGTGGAGACTTCGGATGTCGCGTTGTAAAGCTCATTGCGGAAGTTCCGCGCGGCCTCCATGGCTTTGTTTTTTGCCTCGTCAAGTTTCAGTTCGCTGACGATCTGCGCCTTGACGGCGGCAAGCGGCTGGAGCTTGCCGTCCTTTTTGAATTTCTCCTCGGACGCCTTGTAGTATTCCTCAACCTGCTTGTCGGTTACGGAGACGCCTTTCAGATAGTTTTTATAGTCAAATTTGACGACTTCGGTCATCAGCTGCGGCGCGGTCATGAAAAGCTGCGTATTCTGCTTGTAGAAGTCCTCCAGTTCGCGGTCGGTGATCTTTCCGGGTTTGTAAAAGCTGAAGGGAAACACAACGGAAGAAGCTTTGAGCTTTTCCAGGCGGAAATTCATGAAGCGGTCAAGTTCATCAGGAACGACAATCACATTGAGTCCGACCCCCTCGAGGAGCTTCCGCGTCGCAATGAATCTGCGGATGGACTCCTCGAAATCGGCGGTGGTCAGTCCGGAAGGTTCCACATAACTTTTGATGAAGGATTCATAGCGTTCGTGGTCGAACCCTTTTTCGGAGTTGAACACGGGAATCCGCTTGATCTCGGCAATCACTTCCTCGTCCGGAACAGTGACGCCGGCATTTTCCGCGGCGGCCTCAAGCGCGATGTCGGTGAAGATATTGGCGGCGACATAGTCGCGCAGCTCGGACGGTGCGGCGGGATTATAAAGCGACAGCAGCAGACTTTTGTTGTCCACAGCCTTCTGATATTCCTTGAGCTTCACCTTTTTCCCGAACACTTTCCCAACGGCGGAGTTCGGCGACATTCTGTTTCCGAAAAGGAGCGAACCGTCCACGCCCGGCGTGAAAAACCAGACAAATGAGATAATGATGATGATCGAAAACGCTCCGAACAGAATTTTGTTGTGCTTTACCAGCACCGTGTTCATTTTTCTTATAACCATGACCAGTCCTTGTTTGTTATTGTCAGACCAACGTAAAACCTTATAATGTAATCCACTCGGCGGATTATTCAACCTGCAGGAAACATTCCGGCGGGAAAATATTGCACAAATTTTCCGTGCGGAGGATTCACGCCTTTTTGACTTCAGGGCCGCGCGGCGTATCGACGATCACCCAGCCCTGCGCCTTCAGCATGTCGCGGATCGCGTCGGCGGTCTTGAAATCCTTCGCCTTGCGCGCTTCGACACGCTGCCGGGCAAGCGCCATGATCTCCTCCGGCACCTCCTGCACAGCTCCGGATGCGGCGGAATCCACATCAAACACGGCGAGCACACGGTCGAATTTCCGGAAGCACCCGAGAATCACATCCCCGGCTTCAGACTGCCAGGCATTGCCGGCCAGCGCGGTATTCACGGCGCGTTCCAGCGTGAAGACAGCGGAAAGCGCTTCGGCGATATTCAGGTCATCTCCCAAGGCATCGCCGAATTTCCGCTCCGCCTCGGCCGCCAGTTTCAGAGCCTCCTCTCTGCCGCAGGCGCCTTCGGGCAGAGCTTTCAGGCGACCGAAGAAATCGGTGAATTTTTTCAGGGTCGCACGCGCCTGGTCGCAAAGCGCAAGATTGAAGTTCAGCTTGGAACGGTAATGGGTTCCGAGCAGCGCCCAGCGGACCTCTTTTCCGGTATAGCCTTTGGCGAGCAGGTCGCGCAGCGTATAGAAATTGCCGAGCGACTTGGACATTTTCTTTTTATCAATGGTGAGGTGCTCGCAGTGGAGCCAGCAGTTCACAAATCTGCAGCCGTTCGCCGCCTCGCTCTGCGCGATTTCATCCTCGTGGTGCGGGAACATGTTGTCGATGCCGCCGGTGTGAATGTCGAAGGTCTTTCCGAGATACTTCATGCTCATCGCGCTGCATTCGAGGTGCCAGCCGGGGCGGCCGGGTCCCCAGGGGCTGTCCCATTTGACATCCCCGTCGCTCTCGCTCCACGCCTTCCAGAGCGCGAAGTCCGCGACGGAATCCTTGTCATACTCGTCGTTGTTGATCCTGACGCCGGAGCGCTGCTGTTCCATGTCAATCCGCGCCAGCTTTCCGTAGTCCTTGAATTTTGCGATGGAGAAGTAGACCGAACCGTCCTCGGACTTGTAGGCGTAGCCTTTTTCAAACAGGACTTCGATCATCGCGATCATTTCCGGAATATGCGTCGTCGCCTCGGGATAGTGTTCAGCACGCTCGATCCGGAGCGTGTCGAGATCTTCAAAAAAGGCGTCCTTGTATTTGCGCGTAAAGTCCTGAAGCTTCAGGCCCGCGGCACGGGAGTCGCGGATCGTCTTGTCATCAACGTCGGTCAGGTTCATGACCTGTGTGACCTTGCAGCCGTGGTATTCGAGCGTCCTGCGGAGAAGATCCTCGAACAGATACGCACGGAAATTTCCGATATGGGCATAATTGTAAACGGTAGGGCCGCATGTGTACATTTTCACCTTATTTTCTTCCAGCGGCTGAAAATCCTGTACGGCACGGCCCAGAGTGTTATAGAAACGCATGCAAGAAATCCTTTCCTGTTATGTAAAAGTCCGCCTAATTTACATGCGGAAAGCTGTTTTTTCCAATGGAAAGGCGAAAAGGAGGAAAAGTTTCCTGAAAAAAGCGGAGAAAGCGGAAAAAGAGAGGCCGTTTACAGAAAAAATGGGAAAAAACAGGATTTTTCTTTGAAAAAAGCTTGCATTTCCGGGAAGAACTCCTATAGTTAGAATCAGGAAGCAGGCAAACAAGCTCCGAATAAAAATTGCATAGGGGCTGCAAAGCCTTAAAGTACATAGTAAGTTGGAGCAAATGATGTTCCCCTGCTTCCGTTTTCTTTTGTACGCTTCTTCTATTTCGCCTGCAATCCGTAGGTTTCATTGATTCCGTTGATCAGCAGTCCGACCGCAACGCAGGTGAGGAGCAGTCCCATCAGGGATTCCAGTGCATCCAGCACCCGGGGTCCGAGCAGCCGTGCAATCCGCCTCCCGCAAAGCAGAATTCCGGTCTGCGCCAGCCACGCGGGAAACAATGCTGCAAGACAGTTCAGAAACGTCGCGGAAGAATCTCCTCCCCGGATGGTGACCAGAATCGCGAAAAGCCCGGGTCCGCAGATCAGGGGTATCGCCAGAGGCACAAGAAAAGGTTCCGGAAGATCCTGCATCTTTTCATCCGCGACTGCCGGCGCGGGAAAAACCATCTTGATCCCCATCAGCAGCAGGATCAGGCCGCCCGCAATGCCGAGCGTTCCCGGCGCAATATGCATAATCCTCATGAACGACCGCCCGAGAGCCAGCGCAAAAACCATCGCGAGAAAGGCAAAACAGGATTCCCGCAGGATCACACGGTGGAAACGATTCTGCGGAACATTACGCAGCGTGGCAATGAATACCGGCAGATTCCCGAAGGGATCCATCATCATCAGAAGCAGAATCGCCGTCGAATAGATGAAAGTCAAGTCCATACAGAAGCTCTCCTTGTTCGAATTCCATCCCGGCAGAAAACGGAATGCTTCTTGCGCAGGCAAACCGGGAAAGACACCGGACAGCAAAAAAAAGAGCGGAAAACCGTTCCGCTCTTTCGTATTCCTGACAAAACGGACGTTTTTTACATCGTCCGCGTATCGGGATAGACAAAATTGTATTTGTTCTGCGCGGGAGTGATGATCCATTCCGGTTCCAGAATCGGGCCGTATCCCCATGCGGGGCTGTCGGGGAGCTCCGTGCTGCATCCGGGCAGCGGTGCAAAGAAGGTCGCAATTTCCACGACGCCGACCACTTCGCGGATCACGACATAAGAAACCCCTTTGAGAATTCCGTAGGTGCAGGCGGCGAATCCGCCCTCCTCAAAGTTGGTCTGATACCACTGAACCGGAAATTCGACAACGCCGAAGGCAACATTGCTGATTCCGCGCCCGAGTTTGCGGACAACGGAATCCACGACCGGATATTCCTCCTGCTCCTGCGCAAAAGCCTGCGTTGCCGTTCCGACCGCCATGAAAAAAGCCGTGGCGAGAAAGAGTTTCTTCATAAGGCTCATCTTGTACCTGCTCCCTGTTGTATCTCACAATTTTTGTTGTATTTTCTCTAAAATATCCGCTAATATATTCCAGAGTTTTCATTTGGTCAAGCTTTTTTTCGTTATTAGTTTCGCAAATTTCCAAGATAATGATATATTAAAGGGAAAATCGGTCGTTTTTTTCTAAACAGTTTGGAGATTTTTATGAAAAAAGGAAAAACGCGGGCCGGCACGGAGCAAAAGAGACTGCCTCACGCCTCCCTGACTCTGCTGAACCGGAATCACACCGAATATCCCGATTCACCTGACAAGGCAAAGATCGAGACCTTCGAAAACGCCTATCCGGAGCGCAACTATGTCATCACCTTCGACTGTCCCGAATACTCGAGCCTCTGCCCTGTCACGAACCAGCCCGACTACGGACATATCACCATCCGCTATATCGCCGACAGAAAGTGCATCGAGAGCAAGGCGCTGAAACTCTATCTCTTCTCCTTCCGGAACTTCAACACTTTTCACGAGGAGGCGGTCAACCGCATTCTGAGCGATCTCGTGCGCGCCTGCAAACCGCGCTGGATGGAGGTATCCGGAGATTTCATGCCGCGCGGCGGAATCGCCATTCACGTCCGTGCCGAGGAGGGCGACTCCTCTCTGCTCTCGGGAACCAATCCGCAGCATTATCATTCAAAATAATATCTATAAAAAACGGGATTAAAAAATGGGTACGGAAACGCAATTTGACTTCGTGGAGAACGGCTCCATCACATCCCCGCTGGGCTTCCTCGCCTGCGGCGTCATCGCGGGACTGAAAAAAAACAAGGCGCCCGATCTTGCCATGATCGAGTCTGAAACGGAGTGCAGCTTCGCGGCAACCTTCACCACCAACCTCTTTCCGGCCGCGCCGGTCCAGTATGACCGGGAGATCTGCGCAAACTCGCAGAAAATCCGCGCTGTCGTCGCCAACAGCGGCGTGGCAAACGCCTGCACCGGACTCGACGGCTACAACAATGCAAAAAAGATGGCGGAACTGACCGCTGCGGCGCTCTCGGTCCCCGTCGAACAGGTGATGATCGCCTCCACGGGACGGATCGGCGTCCAGCTTCCGATGGACATCATTGAAAACGGGATCAACGAAGCCGCCAAATCCCTGACCCACAACGGGGGCTCTTCCGCCGCGCGCGCCATCATGACCACCGACACCCGCCCGAAGGAACTGGCGGTCTCCTTCGCGGTCGGCGACCGGGTCGTCACGATCGGCGGCATGTGCAAGGGGGCCGGAATGATCGCGCCGAAAATGGCGGTCGCGCCGCATGCGACGATGCTCTGCTTCCTCACGACCGACGCCGGCATCGACAACGCGCTTCTCGCTGAACTCCTCGGAAACGCCGTCGAAGCCTCCTTCAACCACATCACCGTGGACAACGACATGAGCACGAACGACACCGTGATCCTCATGGCCAACGGCGCGTCCGGCGCGAAGATCGAAAAAGGCTCCGACGCGGCGGCACACTTTGCCGAAGCGCTAGGCATGGTCACGGAACACCTCGCACGCTCGATCGTCTTCGACGGCGAGGGCGTGACGAAGTTTGTGACTGTCGAAGTGACCGGCGCGGCGAACGACAAGGATGCCGAGCTTGCCGCGCGCGCCATCGCGAACTCCCCGCTCTGCAAGACCGCCTGGTTCGGATGCGATCCGAACTGGGGGCGCATCCTCGCGGCGGCGGGATACTCCGGCGCGGTCTTTTCGCAGGAAAATGTCTCGCTCGACTTCGACGAAATGCCCGTCGTGCGCGGCGGACTGGATGCGGGAACGCCGGAAAGCGAACTTGCCGAGCTCATGAAACGCCGCGAATTCACCGTGAAGATCGATCTCGGCGAGGGCGACGCCTCCGCGACGATCTGGACGAGCGACTTCACATACGAATATGTCAAAATCAACGCGGATTACCATACCTGATAACGGATACCGGAGAATGGACAAAATGCAGGAACTGATCAGAAAGGCGGACGTGCTCAACGAGGCGCTTCCGTTCATCCAGGAATTCAAGAACTCCATCGCCGTGGTCAAATTCGGCGGAAGCGCGATGGAAAATCCCGAGCTGACGAGAAAAACCATGCGCGACATCGTGCTTCTGGAAGCCATCGGCATGAAGATGGTCGTGGTGCACGGCGGCGGAAAAGCCATCAGCGCGCGCCTCAAGGAGCTCGGGATTCCAACGCAGTTCATCAACGGGCTGCGCGTGACCGACGCGGATACGATCAAGGTCGTTGACGACGTCCTTCACAACAATACGAACAAAAGCCTGGTGGACGGCATCACGATCTCCGGCGGAAAAGGCGTCACGATCTCCGGAAAGGGGATCATGCGCGCGGAAAAACTCTATTCGAGCGATCCCGCCACCGGTGAAAAGATCGACATCGGATTCGTCGGCAAGGTCATTTCCGTCGATGTGAACCCGATTCTCGATGCATTGCGCTACAAGTTCATTCCGGTGGTCACGCCGCTTGCCATGGACTTCTTCCATCAGCCCTACAACATCAACGCGGACACCGCCGCCTGCGAGATCGCCAAGGCGCTCAAGGCGCGCAAGCTTGTGTTCCTCAGCGACGTTCCCGGCGTGCTCCGCGACCCGAAGGATGAGAAATCCCTGATCTCGGTCATCAAGACCTCCGAAGTGGACGGTCTCATCGCGGAAAAGGTGCTCACAGGGGGGATGCTCCCGAAGATCCAGAGCTCGGTTTCCGCGATCAAGGCCGGCACTCGCGAAGTTCACATGGTGGACGGACGCATTCCGCACTCACTGCTTCTGGAAATCTTCACCAACAGCGGCGTCGGCACCGAAATCATCGAAGGCTGAAAATTGAAAAAAAGCGGGCTGTCTCCGAGGATTTCCCGTGCGGCGCCCGCTTTCTTTTTCCCGCGTTCTGTCTGCCGCGTGAGGGAGGAAACCGCATGGATCAGGCGGAATCTTTTTGCAGCCTGGCGGCTTTATTCCTGTTCATGCGGTATTGGCGGGGTGTCATCCCGAAGTGCTGTTTGAATAAAGCACAGAAATATGCGGCATCCTGAAAATTCAAACTGCGGCTTAACGTCTGAATCGGGAGATTCGGATTTTCCTCCAGACTTCTGCAGGCGGTCTGCAGTTTGAGATCCAGAATATATTGTCCGGGGGTCTGCGGGAACAAACGCCGCCAGTGACGGATAAACGTGCTCCGGGACATCCCGAAACGCGCCACAAGGCGGAGCACATCAATATCCTCCCGGAAATGCAGCTGAAAATACGAGGCGATACTCCGGATCTTCGTTTCATTGCAGTCCGGATGTGCCGCCGTGTAATTCTGACGAAAAAACAACAGTTCCATCAATTGAAACGCGACCAGATCAATCCGGTCCGCGACCCCGTATTCCTGGGAACGCTCCATCAGATCCGTCATTTCGGAAATCAAACGGTTTTCCAGATCCCCCGGGCAGATTTCCCAGATAGCCTGTTCCGGAAACGGCAGCACCTCCCGGAGGGATGCCAACATCTCCGGAGCATAGGCGAAATAGACCGACTCCCGCGGAACATGCACGGTGAAGCGATGGGGAACCCCGGGCATTTTCAGCACAACATGAGGGTATTTGACCACATGGCGGACAGAATTGATATATTCGACGGCTTCCGCTCCCTGAGAATACAGGCGCAGACATATCTCAAATTTTTCGCGGTTGACAATTTCCCGTTCCGGATAGGTCCCGCCATGCGTATATCCCACCTCCTTCACCCGGAAAGGAAAGCGGCTCAGGCGCCCGACATCTTCAATAATCAACTGCCTCCACATGAAAAGAATCTCCCCTGACAATATAAGCGGAAACAGAATAAAAAACAAACCATGTGACGAAAAAACCATATTTTTTTGACAAAATCATCTCTTGATGAAAGATCATTTTCCGTATATAATTATTAAGGCGACGGAATAAATCTGGATGCGTAAAAACAAGGAGTGCAACATTCATGAACGCTTCAGGCAATCCGGGAAAACACTTCCCAAACATCAGCAAGACAGCGCTTATTGAGAATTTCACATTGATAGAACTCCTCACCGTTATCATGATCATCGCCATTCTTGCCGCGATGCTGCTTCCCGCACTGAGCCGCATCAGAAACAAAGGCTCGGACATTTCATGCGTCAACAATCTGAAGCAGATTGCAATGGCAGGGAGCATGTACTCCATGGACAATCAGGAGAGCATTGTGCCTTATCAGTCCGATCATTCCCAGTTCTGGCTCACACTCTGGATGGGGAAATTAGGCGATTATGGTTCCTCATCCCCCCGTTACGGATTGAAATTTTACGGGAACTACAGGAATGCAGGAAATTTCATCTGCCCATCGGAAAAACTGGGTTTTTCGGGAACTGGAGAAGGCGGTTTTGAATATGGAACGCATTTCGGAATCAACTACTGGCTGGGGGATCAGCGAAAACTCAGTTCCATCAAAAAAGCCTCCATCGCGCTGTTCGCCGGCGACTGCATTTCAACGACAATCCCGACCCTGCAGCAGAAACTGCATCCGGCATTCCGGCATTCCGCACCCGATCCCCGGAGCCGGAAGTCTCCAGTCGTGATCACAACCCTGCCGGGGCGCTGCAACATGGCATTCTTTGACGGACATGTCGAAGCGCTCCGTTTTGATGCGTTTTTCAACCGCGACTGCGGGTACAGTTTTACACTTGCTCCAAAGGCTTATGTCTGCGGGTTCCAATATTAACTGCAACAAAGAGAGGCTTTCATGAAAATGACAATTCTGTGCGCACTGCTTGCCGCGGGTTGCGCAAATGCTGAAAATCTGGTGATGAACGGAAATTTCTCCGACGGGCTGAAAAACTGGCAGGCTCCCAAATGGAGTCAGAATGTGCTGGAAAACACGGACACGGTCACCCCACCTCATGCCGTTATGATGAAAGCCAATCAAAGCGGAGAAGCGTTTCTCTTTCAAACTTTGAAACTCAAACCGGATACGGAATACCGCCTGAAATTCTATATCCGAGCTAAAGGCATGAAAGGAGAACGGGGTGCCTGTGTTTATGTCGCCACACCCGATTGGAAAAAAGCCCTGCACTACGGCCCGGAAGGATTGTGGGAGTATTTGAAAGGGGACACCGACTGGTGCAAAGGAGAATTCCAGTTCAATTCAAAATACTTTCAGGCGACAACGGTCAACCTCGGAGCAATGCTGACAAAATGCGAAGGCTCTGCTCTCTTCGACAACATTTCCCTGGAGGAAATTCCCGCAAAGACAAAGCAGAAATGAACAGAACAGCCGGCTGAAATATGAAATCAATCCGAAAGACAGCTCTCTTAAAAGTGCTCTCCGCTGTGATCCTTCTGGCTGCCGGATCTCTCGCAGACGCGTCCCCGCAGTTTCAAATCCATCCGCTCTGTTTCCTGAAAACCCCGCTGGGCATTCCTCAGAATCTGCCTGTCCTGCTCATCCTTTCGTCATCGTGTCCGGGAAAATACTCCTCCGCGGAGATGACTCTGGAAACCCCGGAATTCATCCTTCTGAAAGAGTTCTCATCGCGTTATCCGGATCCGGCGACAGGCAAAGTCATCCGTCAGGCTCCGGAACACAGCGTCGTCATGCGGGATTCCAGGCGCTGCAACCGTTACCGCATCAAATTCGATCCGCGTTTCATCAGCCTGATCGGACATATCTGGAATTATCAGCATCTCCTTCTCAGCGCGGCTCCGGATTCAGGCGGACGGAAAGGCAGAATGTACTGGTCGTTCAAAGTGGATGGAAATGACCTGAAGGAGATGAGTGCGGAAGTTGCGGTTCTGCCCGCCGTCCGGTTCCCGTCCCGTCCGGCGGAAAAATTCAAGCTGCATCTCTCCTATCCGGGCACAAACGCGGTAATTCCCGATTACTGGAAAAGTCTTTCGAAATGCCGCGAACGGCTCGTATATCCAGGCGACCGTCCGGACGGAGTTTTTGAAGACACCGTCATGCTGGGAGGAGACATGCTCTGCATGTATCCGGAAACCCGGAAGGCCCTCGCAGAACTGCGCAGGGCATATGGAATCAGCGAACCCAACGGCCCGATTCCGAACTGGCGCAAGCTGGAGGACAGCGACAGAAAATTCGAAAACTACCTGCGCTTCGTTTTCCGGACCATCCGGGACAAAAAACCGGAGATGAAAACTGTGATCTGGGATTTTGAACCGGGGGCAAAAAATTTCGAGGAAGGAGAAAGAAAACGCTTTGCGCAGCAGATGAAATGGAATTCCATCCCGTCCACCGCGGAGATCGAGACAAAATACTGGAAACAGTGGTTTGCCTATACGCTGGACCGTCACACACAGCTGATCCGGAAGGTCTGCCGCATCTTCCGCGAGGAACTGCCGGGACGGCGCTTCCATCTCTGCACCGATCCGCTTCACGCCGGACGGGAACGCCTTTCCCACTGGTGCTGCGTGGATCCGGCGGCAGTGGACGACGTCGTGGACGGTCATTGCCTCATGCCGTATTATACCGGCGTCAAATTCTTTGACGATGTCAGATTCAATCTTGAAAATCTGAAAAAAGATGTTTTCATCTGGATTGATCCTGCGGAACGGCTGCTCTCCTTTTTCCAGCAGTACACTCCGGAAAAAGTGCGTCAGAACATACTTGCCGCCGCCGCGCTCGGCGCGAAAGGCTTCGGCTTCTGGCCGAACGAGGCGTTCGGAGGAGAATATTTCCAGGTCATCGCAAGTGCTTTCGAAGAAATTGCCGAATACGAGGATTTCTACCGGAAAGGGCAAAGAGCCGACGGCAGATTCCGCTTTACGCCGCTGAATGCGGCCTCCCATGAAATCACGGGAGAAGACGGACGGAAAATCAGCATGACATTTCCCGACTTCTCCCGTGTGATCCGCACCACGGTCCATCGGCATCAAGGAAAGTATCTGTTCACAATCCTGAACTGCCACCCGAAAGAAGCGGCAATCCTGGAAATATCCGGAGAGAAGATCCGATATGCGCTGAAAGTCCCCCCCAACGGCGCCGTGCTCTCCACTCCGGACAATCCGCCGCCGCAGGAAGCCATCCGCCGCGAAATCGAAAAAAACCGGATGAAACAAGGCGGGAATACACTTTTCCGCGAGATCCGCGCCGGGGATTCGGTAGTTTACTGGAGCGCGGCCGGAGGGAAATCGGTCCTGAAAGCGGAGAAGCGCCACCTGAAAATTCAAATTGATGCGCTCGAAAACGGGGAAGTGACAGGATTCAGAAACCGGACAGACGCGGAGTTGATGAAAGGGGGATACGCAGGAAAAATTCTTCTCCTTGACCCCGGACAGGAACCATGCAGTTTCCGCCCTCTGCCCAATCGTCCCGGCTGTATCCGCTCGCAGGCGACAGTCCCGCCGTTTCCCGATGCAAACCCGGCACCGAATCCGCTTCTGAATCTGCGGATCGACAGAAGTTTCCTTCTCCAGGATTCCTCCTTGAAGGTCAGGATCAAATTTACAAATCCGACGGAACAGACGATGCGTTTTTCCTTCCGCGCGGCGAATCTGCCGAAACCCGGAACCCGTTTTCATGCGGAAAAAACAACCCTTTCTCTTGGGACGCTCCGGAATACCGACAATATCTTTCTCAAAAAGGGCGCGGAAGTCAATTTTCTCAATCATGTCGAACGAAAACTCTGGGATGGAGCCCCGGTCATCTCCCGGGCGGCGGAGGAATATCTGAAAGATACACTGACCTTCACTCCTGATCCCAAATTCGCCGGGGTCTACTGCTGGCAGAGAGGCGGCGATGTCACAATTGAATTTCTCAGTCCCGAAATTGTTCTTTCTCCGGGACAGAGCGAAACCTATGAATACACCATAAAATGAGAGGATGCACACAGATGAAGCATGCTAAAAGTTTACTGCCGCACGGGAAACAATGGAAACTCGTCTGGAATGATGAATTCGACGGAAACACCCTCGACCGCGGCAAATGGGATTTCCGTTTGAACATGATGCAGCGCCGCCACACGGCATTGCTGGAAGGCGGCATTCATTTCGAGGACAGCTGCATCCATCTGGAACTGGTCAGGGACAAGGATCAGTTCCGCTCTCCGCAGCTTCAAACCGGGGAAAACTTCATGGACCGCAGGCCGGAAGAGCGCCTCAGGATTTTCAACTGGCCGATCGCCGGTTTCGCAAAACCGAAATTTCTGAAAAAATACGGGTATTTTGAATGCCGCTGCAAACTGCAGCGACAGCCGGGATGGTGGTCGGCCTTCTGGCTCCAGTCTCCTGTGATCGGCAGTTCCCCGGATCCCGGCCGTTCCGGAATCGAGATTGACATCATGGAAAATTTCACAAGGGACGGCGAATTCTCGCACAATATCTACTGGAATGGATACGGACCGGACATCAAGGCCGGACATTCCGGTCCCCGCCGTCTGGAAACGGACATCTTCGGATTCCATACCTACGGACTGGAGTGGAACCCGGAGGGCTATGTTTTCTATGTGGACGGCAGGGAGTCCTGGCGTTTCTCGGAAGCGGTCTCCCACACGGAACAGTTCATCCTGATCACCACCGAATGCCAGACTTACCGCTACAACGGGATGCCGGACCCCGCGCTGCATAAAATTACCGAGCCGGACGCCTTTGCAGTCGATTACGTCCGGGTTTTCGACGAAGTCAAATAAGGGAAAAGCACCTATTACTTCGCGTTCTTCCGCTGACGGTACCAGTCCGGCGTAATGCCAAGATTCTTGATTTTATAGTGGATGATCCGCTCGGATAGTCCGAGCTGGCGCGCGGCCGCGGCGGCGTTTCCGCTGTTCGCCTTCAATGCTTCGACGATCAGTTCGCGCTCGAATGAATTGACCAGCGTCTGGAAGTCCGCCTTGATGTTCGGGTGGATCACCGCCGTGCCCGAGGCTTCGCCTGTCTGGAGCGACGGCGGAAGGTCATACCCGTGAATCACGGTGTCGTTCGCAGTCAGCACCGCGCGCTCGATGCAGTTCTCCAGCTCGCGGACGTTGCCCGGCCAGTGATAGGCCATCAGCATGTTGATCGCCGGCGTGGAGATGCGGGCGATGTTCTTCCCGTGCAGGCGGTTGTATTTTTCAAGGAAATGATCTGCAAGGAGGATGATGTCGCTCGGGCGCTTGTGCAGGCTCGGCAGATGGATCGGGAACACATTCAGGCGGTAGTAGAGGTCCTCGCGGAACTTTCCCTCCTCCATGAGTTTTTCCAGATCGCGGCTTGTCGCGGTCAGAAGCCGGACGTCAACCTTGATCTCCTCGTTGCTGCCGACCCGCGAAAAGGTCCGCTCCTGAATGAAGCGCAGAAGCTTGACCTGGACATGCTGGCTCAGGTCGCCGATCTCGTCCAGAAACAGCGTGCCGCCGTCGGCGGCCTCCGCGCGCCCGATGCGGCGGGAGACGGCACCGGTGAACGCGCCCTTCTCGTAGCCGAAGAGTTCGCTTTCGATAAGGTTGTCAGGCAGTGCGGCGCAGTTGACCGCGATGAACGGCTTGTCGCGCCGTCCGCTGGACATCTGGATCGCGCGGGCGACAAGCTCCTTTCCGGTGCCGGACTCGCCACGGATCAGCACCGTCGCGGAGCTGTTCGCGACCTGCGCGATCATCTTGTAGACCGCGCGCATCGCGTTGCAGTTGCCGATCAGGTTCGCGGGGCGCGGCGTCGTGCCGAGCTCCTCGCGCAGGCGCATGTTCTCCTCCAGAAGCTGACGGCGCTCGTCGTATTTTTTCAGGCAGGAGGCGACCGCCTCGGCCATGATGTTCGCGACGGTGTCGAGGAGCCGCAGGTCGCGTTCGAGCTCCTCGCGGCTTCCCCCGGGACAGTCGATGCTGAGCGTGCCGATGACGTTGTCAAGGTGCGTGATCGGCACGCAGATGAAGGCGACGTGCTCGTTTTTGCCACGCGCCTGCGTCCTCCCGAGAAACTCGGGCTCCTGCGAAATGTCCGGCACAAGCGCGGGTTTCCCGGTCTGCGCGACCTTTCCGGTAATCCCCTCCCCGATCATGTATTTGCCGCGGCTGATCTCCTCGTCCGTCAGGCCGTTGGAGGCCTCGATCACGAGCGTATCGTCGTGCTTGAGCGTGATCGTGCCGCGGATAAGCCCCATCTCCTTGCGCAGAATGGTGAGGATGTTGTTGAGAAGCTCCGAAACGTTCAGTTCATGCACAATGGCGTGGCTGATCTGGTTGAGCACCGCGATTTCGATATCGTTTCTTTCCGCCATCCGGAACTCCTCTCTCTCTGCTGGTTGACGCTGCGGAACGGAAAAGGAAATATAGTCTGCCGCACGCGTTTGTCAAGCTACAAAAATGTAGGAATACAAAAAATGTCATAACAAAAATGTAACTTTTCAGTGATTGATATTTTCTTTTTATCCCGCTCGATATTTTTTTTGAATTCAAAATACACTTTTTCAAAAAAGTTGGCACGCATAGTGCTTAATGGTAAGCATCAGATTTGAAAAAAACAGGAAACCACGAGGAGTGATACAAAAATGAATGCCGACAGGAAAATGGCCATTGAAGGCATCCTCGCCCGCGAGGACGAGGAGAACATTGCCCTGAACCCCTTCACCACGGAACACTTCGGAGAGGACGTGTTTCACTGCGGACGCATGAAGGAGCGTCTCCCGAAGCCGATCTACCAGAAACTGATGGACACTGTGCGGGAAGGCAAGGCGCTGGACCCCTCCATCGCCGACGCCGTCGCCCATGCAATGAAGGAGTGGGCGCTTGAAAAAGGCGCCACCCACTACACCCACTGGTTCCAGCCGCTGACCGGCACGACCGCGGAAAAGCACGACTCCTTCCTCGACCCGACCAGCAACGGGCACGCGATCCTCTCGTTCTCGGGGAAAAACCTGATCGTCAGCGAGCCGGACGCTTCGAGCTTCCCCTCCGGCGGCATCCGCTCGACCTTTGAGGCACGCGGCTACACCGCCTGGGATCCGACCAGCCCTGCGTTCATCAAGCGCGGCCACAATGGCGCGACGCTCTGCATCCCGACCGCCTTCTGCGCCTACACGGGCGAAGCGCTCGACAAGAAAACGCCGCTTCTGCGCTCCATGCAGGCGCTGACCAAATCCGTCCGCCGCATGATGAAGTGCTTCGGCGACGACGGAACCAAGAACGTCCGGATCACGCTTGGCGCGGAACAGGAGTATTTCCTGATCGACGAACAGTTCTACTATGCGCGCCCTGATCTGGTACAGAGCGGACGCACGCTTTTCGGCGCGCCGCCGCCGAAGCATCAGCAGCTCGAAGATCACTATTTCGGCGCGATCAAGCCGCGCATCCTCGCGTTCATGACCGACGTCGATTCCGAACTCTGGAAGCTGGGCATTCCCGCCAAGACCCGGCATAACGAGGTCGCGCCGGCCCAGTTCGAGATCGCCCCGGTTTTCGAGGAGCTCAACCTCGCCGTCGATCACAACATGATCATCATGGAAGTGCTCAAGCAGACCGCGGAAAAGCACGGACTCGTCTGCCTGCTCCATGAAAAGCCCTTCGCGGGCATCAACGGTTCGGGCAAGCACAACAACTGGTCGCCGACCTACGGAACCATCAATCTGCTGAATCCGGGCAGCGATCCGCACCAGAACGCGATCTTCCTGACGACGCTCTGCGCGATCATCATGGCGGTGGACAAACACAGCGACCTGCTCCGGAGCGCGACCGCGTCGGCGGGCAACGACCACCGGCTCGGCGCCAATGAAGCGCCTCCGGCGATCATCTCGATCTTCATCGGCGAACAGCTCGCGGACGTGATCGACCAGCTCGAAAAGGGCGATCTCAAGTCCTCGAAGCACATGGACATGATGCGCATCGGAGTGGATACGCTTCCGCCGCTGCCTCTGGATGCGACCGACCGAAACCGGACAAGCCCGTTCGCCTTCACGAACAACAAGTTCGAGTTCCGCGCCCCGGGTTCCAGCCAGTCCTGCGCCGGCGCGAACGTGATCCTGAACACGATCTTCGCAGAAGCGATCGACGACATCGCCGCGCAGCTGGAAAAACTCCCGAAGGAGAATTTCAACAGCGGACTCCAGAAGGTTCTCCAGAAGATCATCAAGGCGCACAAGCGCATCATCTTCAATGGGGACAACTACAGTGAGGCGTGGAGAAAGGAGGCCGCGAAACGCGGTCTGCCGAATCTGCGCAACACGCCGGAAGCGCTCAAGCCGCTGCTCGACAAGGAGAACATCGCGCTCTTCGAGAAATACAAGGTGTTCTCCGGCGTCGAACTCCGCTCCCGTTACGAGATTTTCTGCGAAGAATACGAGCGGAAGATCCGCATCGAAGGAGAACTTGCGCTGAACATGGTCCGGACGATCATCCTTGCCGCAGGAAGCAAACAGCTTGCGGAACTGGTCAAGACGATTGCCGTGATGGACGGCTGCGGTCTGAAGAGCGGCGCAGCCTCCCAGAAGGCACTTGCCGAAACGATCGGCGGACTGCTCGACGGGATCACCGCCGCCGCCGCGAAACTGGAAAAGACGCTCGCGAAGGAGAAAAACGGCGTGGCCGTCGTGGACGCGCTCGCCGAACTCCGGAAACTGGTCGACGTGCTCGAAAAACAGATGGACGACGATCTCTGGCCGCTCCCGAAATACCGCGAGATGCTTTTCATCAACTGAACACGGTTTCTCTCTGCCGCCGCCGGCTGATTCTCTCTCTCGCAGCCGGCGGCGTAGTCATACACCCCCACACACAGGCGGGGATCCCATCCGGGGTCCCCGCCGTTTCTTTTGCGGGACATGAAACGTCCGCGACCGCAAAACCGTTTCCAGGATTTTCTGTTCCGGAATGGAAGAAAGCTTCCGGGCAGCTGTCGTATTTTCCGAGCGGGAGAAACAAGCGCTGTATGCTTGAGCAGGGAAATCTTATGAAACATGGACTGCGGGATATTGCTGTCGGATCCGGAATCCCGCATCCGGTTTTCTTCCCATGTTTTCCTCGCGGATTTGTATCCGGAAAGCTTTTGTACCGGTAAGGCGGGAGAAATTCAGCCACACATCTCGCGCAATCAGCCGAAATCGCCGCCGAGCACGCCGTAATAGCACGCTGCGGGAAGCGGCCCGGACTCTCCGAAATCCATCGCGACCATTTCCGAAGAAGGGAGAATCCCGCGTTCCGCCATCTGCGCGATCAGGCGTTTCCGCGTATCGAATGCGGCCAGAAGCACGCGCGGAGAAGGTTCCCCCTGACGCGCAACCGCGTCAAACAGCGCAAGCGCGTCCTCCTCCTTCGGTGCCGTCAGAGCGCTCGCCTGACGCGAGACGGGACCGACCCGCCCGAGCGTGAATCCCGTGATGCGTCCATTTTCGGTGATTTTGAACGCCAGTTCCGGGTGACAGCTGTAAAAATACTCCAGAAGCGTGCCGCGTTCAACGCCGAAACTCTGTTTGTCCAGCGCGGTGATTTCCGGCAGGTCGGACGGCAGAAGCGGCATGATGCGCCGGTCGGATTCCGGAAGCGGCACATAGGAGTCCGAGGCGAACTTGTGCAGTGTCGCATAGGTCCGGAATCCGAGTTTCTCATAGACACAGCTCCCCGCCGGCGTGGCGTAGAGCCGGAGCGTGCGGCAGTGATGGAGCATCTCCATAAGTTTTTCGAGCATCCGCGTGGCGATTCCGCGCCGCCGGAACGGTTCGCGCACGATCACCATGTTGATGTAGCCGATCCGGTTTTTCTCATAAACCATTGCGGCGGCGGAGCCGATCACATGCCCGTCGCAGACGGCGAAAACACCGGTGGCGGCGGGTGCAAGAAGCATTTCGCGGCAGTCGCGGCGCGTCTGGTTCCAGCCGACGGTTCCGGCAAGCTCAAACAAAGCATCCGGATCAGCTGCGCGGATGATGGCAATCCCGTTCATGGTTTCAAGTCTCCTGTTTCGGATGATGTTCAAATGTGCCGTGCAGAAGAAAATGCACGGTCTGATGGACGGTCTGTTTCCGGAAGAGAATCGCGGTATGGGACGATTGCAGGATCAGATGGTCGCGCTCATGTGCCAGATGGGTGCTCGGCACGGCGACCTTCCGGTCATGCGAACCGGCGATGATTCCGATTTCAAAAGTCTCATCCGGTTCGGGAAAGGTGTTCGCGAACGAATGCGGCACGGAGGAGAGGTCCGGCAGGCATTTGACGATTTTCTCCGCGAAGAACAGCTTCCGCAGAACGGCCTCGGCCATATCGGAACCTTTGTTCGGCGGCGTGATCATCACGATCCGTCCGATTGCCGAGCGTGTTCCGGGAGAGAGCTGCCGCAGTGCAACACGGAGCAGAAGTCCCCCCATGCTGTGCGTCACAAAATGCAGTTTTCCCGCCCCGGACTCGCGCATGGACTCCATTTCCTTTTCGATGAATGCGCAGAGCGCCGCGCCGTGTTCCTCCACGCAGGCGCGCCGTGTCGGATAATCATAAAGGATCGAGAGAAAGCCCTGACGCGCCAGATGCGCGCCGACCGGATAGAAAACATGTCCGGACATCAGGAGTCCGTGGACAAGGATCACCCGGTCGCCGGAAGCGCATCCGCGGGACGGGGCAAAACGCCGGATTTCTTTTGCACAGGAGGACATGACGGATTCCAATTCTGTTAATTTTCCGTAATATAACCGCAAGGTTCCAGTTCGGCAAACGCAGCAGGGGAAGATTATTTGCAAAAAAACCGTTCTCCGGGGCTGAACTTTCCGGAATCGGTGCTATATTACGGCGAATTCCTTTTCATGAACGGGCTAACCAACGGAGCGAAACATGACACAAAGCAGCGGAAACGGGCACTCGACCTACAAGAGCGCCGGAGTGGATATTGATCTGGCGACGGATCTTCTGAAACGTCTCAAACCGAAATTCGCCGCGGCGAAGCGGCCGGAAATGCTGGCTCCGATCGGCGGATTCGGCGGACTGTTCCAGATCGATCTGGCAAAATGGAAAAATCCGGTCATGGTCGCCAGCATCGACGGCGTGGGAACAAAGCTCATGGTCGCGGCGATGATGCACAAGTTCGACACGGTCGGACACGACATCGTCAATCACTGCGTCAACGACATCTCCGTCCAGGGCGCCGAGCCGGTTTATTTCCTGGACTACATCGGAATTGGAAAACTCAGAAGCCCGCTCTATGAAGAGGTCGTCGGCGGAATCGCGGACGCCTGCCGCGAGGTCGGATGCGCGCTCCTCGGCGGGGAAACGGCGGAAATGCCCGGCATGTACGGCGACGACTTCGATCTGGTCGGCGTCATCACCGGCATGGTGGAAAAGGACCGCATCATCACCGGAGAAAAAATCCGGCCGGGACACGTCGCGATCGCCCTGCCCTCGAACGGGCTTCACACCAACGGCTTCAGCCTTGCTCGCCGCGTGCTCTTCACGATGAGACGCTATGAAGTATCTTCCCATCTGAAGGAACTGAACGGCGAAAGCATCGGTGAAGCGCTCCTCAAGCCGCACACATGCTACTGGAAGGCGGTCCGGAGCCTGATGGATTCGGAAGTTTCGCTTGACGGCGTCGCCCACATCACCGGCGGCGGACTCTACGACAATGTCCCGCGCATTCTGCCAAAAGACGTGGACGCGGTTTTCTACAAGAACACGATCCAGAATCCCCCGCCGATCTTCAAGCTGATCGTCGAGGAAGGCAACATCGAGGATTCCGAAGCATTCCGCGTCTTCAACATGGGCGTCGGCATGGTCTTCTTCGTTCCGGAGCACGACAGGGAGGAGGCGCTCCGTCTCTGCCGCGAAGCCGGGTTTGACGCTTTCGCCTGCGGCGAGGTCGTCGCCGGCACCGGAAAATCCCACGTGAAATAAACGCATTTTCTCCGGACGCGGAACTCTTTTTCCGGATGTTTCCGCGTCCGTATTTTTTATCTTGCAAGGAGTCAGAATCCATGGAATATCTGGAACAGGTCAAGGCATTCATCAACGAAAACGACACCTTCTGCAAAGCAAATCATATGACGCTGGAGGTTGTGAAACCCGGTTATGCGGAAGCCGTCATGGTGGTAACCGAGCACTCCTACAACGCGGTTCACACGGTGCAGGGCGGCGCCATGTTCACGCTGGCGGACATGGCGTTTGCGGGCGCGGCGAACTCCTACGGTGACAAGTGCATTGCGATGAGCGCGGCGGTTTCCTTCATCCGTCCCGGCTCGGGCAATACGCTGCGCGCCGTCGCGCGGGAGGTCAGCAAGGGCAGACGTTCCTGCGTAATGGACGTCGAGATCCGCAATGAGGAAGGAAAGCTTGTGGCGAAATTCCAGTTCACGGGTTTCTTCTTCGAGAAATAACGGAAAAATGCCACGGCATTTTTCCGTCTCGGAACTCGCCCGGAGCTCTCGAACTTTTCTTAACGAAAAGTTCTCGTCACTGAGCGGGCTGAACCGCTCCGGGCGGGGATTTCGCGCTACGCGCGACCAGCTTACGCAGCTGGATCGCGCAAGGGTCAGAGACCCTTGACCCCGAGAAAAATGCCACGGCATTTTTCCGTTTCATTATTTGCCTTTCCCGAACATCTGGCTGAACATCTGGTAGAGTTCCAGCGTTTTTGTAAGCGGAATCGTGACATTCACATCCAGAGGAATTCCCTGGAAGCGGTTGGATCCCTGTGTCCGGACAGGCCGGCCCGAATCCGCGTCAATGGAGAAAGGCAGCGCGGCGGCAGGTCTGCCGTCCACCTGAAACTTGAGCTTGAGATTGTCATTCTCCGTATTCATCGTGAGTTTGACCCAGTCATACTGGAAGTTTTTCAGCGCGGAAAGAGCAAAGGACATCTCAACGGAAGACTGCCCCAGCGCGTCCACCGTGGCATTCGGCACCAGTTTGAGCGTACCCTTTTCCCCGGGCGTGGAATAGAGAAAACCGTTGCGGAAAATGATTCTGCCCTGCCGGACGGAAACCGGAATCGTGCCGTTGAGCGCGGCATTGTCCCCGGCGTCCGATCCGATGCCGAACTGGGCGAGCAGCGCACCGAGCCGCACCCGGTCGCAGAACATGATGGAACTGAAACGCTCCGTCGCAGGCGCAATCCGGGCGGAACCGAGGCGGATTTTACCCCCGCACCAGTTGAATGTCGCCCCCTCCAGCTGCCAGACCGTCGGCGATTCCATCCGGAAAAGCACATTCGCCGAATCGAAATTCAGATTGTCGAACCGGAGCGCCTTGAAACGGAAGAACTGTCCGGCGCCGCTCTGCAGTTCCGGCAGGTTCGGGAGCGTGAAACGAAGTGACGCATCACTCAGGCGGAATTTCTTCTCCTCGGAAACGGCGTTGACTTTGGAAAGCTGGAGCTTCGCGCCGCCCCGGTGTCCCTCCGGCGTCCAGCGGTAGACGCAGTCCGCCTTGAACGTAGCCGAAGAAAGCACAAACGACTGAAGCGCAGGCACATATGTCCCGAGGTCAATCTCTTTGGCCAGATTCTGCTCCGGAATACGGAAGGCCGCATCGAAAACCCTGCCCGTCTGAAGGAACGACGCCGCAAGCGTGGAACGGATGCCGAGCGTCTCGATCTCCGCCTTGAGTCCGTAGAGCCCGTTGCGCATGTCCGGCTGAAGCGTGCCCGTGATATGTCCGATCTCATGTTCACCGCAGCGGATGCGCTTTACCGCAAAACTGCCGTTTTTCGTTCCCCCCAGATCAGCTTGAAGAGAAATGTCTCCAAGCAACAGCTGCGGCACATTTTCCCCCGCGGAAAGGATAAACTCCGGCAGCGTCATGCCGACCTGGAGCGCCAGCGGCGTGCCGCCGAGCTCCAGACGGAACTGTTTCATCGAAGCCGTAAACGCTCCCGCCGTTAATGCAATTTCCGGAAACCGGAACAATCCGGAGACATGCACATCGTCGGTAAACGCCAGTTTCAGATAATTCTCCGATCGTTTCAATGCGGGAAAGGCTGCCTTCATTCCGTTGAAGACAATCTCCTGCGCGGCAGTTTTTCCTTCGTGCGGGCGGAGGGTGAACTCCATGACCCCGTCACGGTTGTGCCGCAGAATAAAGGTGCCCGAAAAATCCCCGCCGGGGGCGCCGCCGACATTCACGATGCAGCTCCCGTTCACGCCTTTGCCGCGCCTCAGCACGTTCCGAAGCGAAAACTGCTTCAACGCGCAGGAGATGCTGCCGATGTCTGTATGCAGATCGCCGTCATACGAAATCTCAGCGGTTCCGTTCCGCCAGGAGAACTTCGCCTCGCCTCCCCCCTGAACCGTATATGCGGCCCAGGTGTAGTCGAGATCCTCGACCTTGAGCGTGCCGTCAAGTTTTTCCAGACGGGAGTGTTTCAAATCGGCAAGACCGTCGGCATTCAGGGTGATCGCTCCCCCCGCCTTCTGCGCCGTGCCGAGCCGGTCGGCAAAAATCCGCGGCAGGTTTTCAAGGCGCACCGTTCCCTCCGCGCGGCAGGAGACGACCCCCTTCTCCAGATCGGCGACGCCGGAAAGCCCGAGGCGGTTGGTGCCGGAAAGATAAAGCTGTGCGCGATAGGAGACATTCGCCCAGCCGCGTTTCCCCGACTGCGTCACTGCGGCGGTAAAGGGAATCATCAGGAACTCCTTGTCCTGGAGATAAATCAGACTGCCGCTCAGATTGAGTTCCCGGATGCGCAGGGGAAGGCTGAAAAACGGTGCGTTTTCGGGCGCGGGCTCCGCATTGGTTTTCTCTGCCGGAGAAGCCGCGCCGCGGAAGAGTTCCAGAAGCGGAAACTCCAGTTTGCCGTCGCGCAAAGCAAGCGGCAGATTCACGTTGCTGATCGAAATCGAGTCCAGCGTCCCGCTCAGGAGCCGGAGCGGCGCATAAGTCACTCCCACCGTGCCGAGATGCATCACCTGTCCCGGCGCAAACGATCCCTCCTTCGGGAACGTGACGACCGCATTGACCATTCCGCGCCGGAGCCCGAGTTCGCGGATCTCCATGCAGACCGGGGAATTTCCCAGATAACGGTTCAGAATCCAGTTGGAGACATGCTCCAGAACGCCCGGCAGGAGAAGCAGAATCAGCGGAAGCACAAAGATCACGATCCGGCAGACACGCCAGAAGCGTTTCCATAAGGAACGTTTCGCGGGAACAGCCTCCGCAGCGGGATTCTTTTCCGGTTCGGGCGTGCTGTTCATTCGATCAGCCTCCTTACACTTCCATATTCGACAGTCCGGACGCACTGGAAAGCGTGAACATGATCCTCGCGCCAGCAGAGGCGCCCGTATTCATCCCTTCCGAAACAGCCGCGCGCGAAATCCTCGGCGGCCTGCGGATAGACGATCCAGTCGCCGCGCTCCTTGAGACGCGCCTGATTTTCCGCGGCAATCACCGAAAGGAGATCCTTGTTCGCGCCGTGGAGGTGCGCATTCTTCCGTGCGGCAAAGACGGCGCGGAGCTCGTCCAGCGTGTGCCCCATCAGATCGACGGGACAGGGTTCGGAAATCCCAAGAAGCGGCCCGGAATCCATTTCGGACGCGCCCGGGGTATAAGGCTGCACCAGAATCACGCTGCTCCGGAGCGTCGTATGTCCGGCAAGGATCGCCAGCTCGACAGGGACGCTGTGAAGCCCGACCAGATAACGCCGCCCGTCCTTCTGGACTGTCAGGTCGCCGGGATGCACGTTCAGGCAGGGAAAATCGCCGACGATGTTGGTGAGCGGGACAAATCCGGCAAGCAGTCCGAAGTCGATCCGGTGCGGCGCGATTTTCGCACGGAGTTCGTCGGTCCAGAGTTCGCGGACGCGGCAGGCTTCGGGCGTCGCGAGCGTGACCTTCTCCAGACCGTGTGCGCGGTAGAATTCCAGAATGCCGTGCTCCAGAAGAGGCAGGGAGTATTTCTCCGCGATTTCACGGGCACGGCTGGTGCGCGGACGGTCCGTCACGATCAGCGCCGGACGCCACGAGGACCGGCTCCCGAGACGGTGGCTGTGTTCCAGAAGTTTTTCCGCATTGGTGCCGCTTCCGCTTAGAAAAATGGCCGCCGAGGGCCTTTTTGACGAATCTTTTAAAAAAACATTGACCATTCGTGCCGCTTTCTATTTGATTTTCCTTAAAACATGACATAGAATATATGGTCTATTAAAAAAGTCAAATTTCAATAACAGGATATTTAAAAAATGAAAGCTGCTTTTTTTCTGCTCCTGACGCTGTTTTTCAGTTTTTCCGTTTTTTCGGAGGAAATCACACATGAAACATCCGCCCCCAAAGCCGCACCTCTGAAAAATGAGTTGAAAATGCCTCCGCAGCAGGAACAGGCCAAACCTGAAGCCACCGGTAAAAAAGAAACCGCGTCCGTCCCAAACGAGGCGAAGGCACAGGAAGCAGAAGCGCCGGAAACAAAGAGCTGCCCACAGAAAGCGAAAACGGAACAGGCGGGAACCGTCACGGTGGAACGGATTTCCACACCAGGTGATGTGAAATACAAAAAGGGAATACGGATTCCGAATCTGATCCTGACTGCGGATTACCGCTCCCCCGCCACACTCGCCGAGATCGCGCGGCGCGATTCCCATGTGGTGTACATCCTCCTGCCGACGGAATATTCCCCGGAACAGAAGATCATGGTGTATCCGCCGAAAATCGAGGACGCGTTCGAGCTTCCCGAAGCGGAACTTTCGCGTTTTCTCGCATTCGTGAATCCGAAGCGGGTCATTCTTCTGGGCGGCACGGAAGTGGTTCCCGCGAAATACCGCCTCGCCGTCGGGGCGAAAACGGAACGTGCCGAGATCGAGGACCTGAACTGGAACATCAATGCGATCGTCCTCGGCAACCTCCTGATGGACCGTTCAATGCTTCAGAAGTTCCGCGCGGAATTCCAGGCCGCCCCGGCACAGGGTAAGAAATGAAACAACTCCAACGGAGAAACGCACGATGCTGATTATCTACAAACTGGCCAGAAACACCTTTATCGAGTGCATCCGCGAGCCGATCTATTTCCTGATGCTCGCGTGCGCAATGATCATGATCGGACTCTTTCCGACGGCGGCGATGTTCGTGTTCCGCGAACAGATCAAGCTGGTCGTGGACAGTTCGATGGCGACGACGCTGGTATTCAGCCTCGTCGTGGCGGTGGTCTGCGCGGCGCACACGATCAGCCGCGAAATGAAGAACGGAACGGTTCTCCTTCTGATGTCCAAGCCGGTGACGCGCGCCTCGTTCGTGCTCGGCAAGATTCTCGGCATTCTGGCGGCGGTCACGGTATTCGTATTCCTCTGCGACGCCTCGTCGCTGATGTCGGTTCTGATCGCCAAGGACCAGTTCCGGCTGGACTACACGGCGATGTCGCTCTACTACGCGGCGATCGCTCTTGCCGCCGTCTACGGGGCGCTGCGCAACTTCTTCAGCAGGACCAGTTTCACGGCAAACGCCCTGGTCGCGTTATTGATCCTGATCCCGGTTCTGGCGGCGATTTTCTACTTTGTCCGCGTCAGCAGTTTCCACTCACCGGAAATGATCGACCCGGAAGAGTTCATCGAGGCGAAGCATCTGATTCCCGCGCTTCTGCTTCTCTTCCCCGCGGTCTGGACGATGGGGTCGATTGCGACGGCGCTCTCCACACGGCTTGAGCTGGTCTCCAACCTGACGGTCTGCTCGGTGATCTTCCTGCTCGGGCTGGTGTCCAAATACTTTGTGACGCAATGGCTCGGAACAGGACTCTTAGCGGACTTCGTGCGGACTCTGCTCCCGAACTGGCAGTATTTCTGGATGGCGGACGCGCTGGCTAGTCGGCAGATCATCCCATTCTCCTATCTGCTCTGGGCGCTTGTGTATGTGTTCTTCTACATCGGATTCTGGACGCTCTGGGCAATGGCGCTCTTCAATGAACGGGAAATCGCCCGGGATTCCCGCTGAAAAAGGGAACCTCCACAGGAAATCCCCTGTCCAACAGTCGCGATTGAGACGTTTTTTACGGTGAAACCATGAATCTTTCCGCCGAACATCTGTGCAAATACTACGGAAACAAAAAATCCGTGGAGGATCTGAGTTTCTCGCTGGAAGAACACAGTGTGCTCGGCTTCATCGGCCCCAACGGCGCGGGCAAGACCACCACAATGCGGATGCTCTGCGGGATCATGCCGCCCTCGTCCGGCGACGTGCGCATCGACGGGAAAAGCATTCTCGGCAATCTGGTCGAAGCGAAACAGAAGATCGGGTATCTCCCCGAAAACGCGCCGCTTCATGGAAACATGACCGTGCATGCCTTCCTGACCTACTGCGGAAGAATGCGCGGACTCTCCGGGAAAAAACTGCGCGCGGCGGTCGGAGCGGCAAGCGCAAAATGCGCGCTGGAATCCGTGGAAGCCGAGGAGATCGAGTCGCTGTCGAAGGGATTCCGCCGCCGGGTCTGTCTTGCGCAGGCGATTCTGCATGAGCCCGGCGTGCTCGTGATGGACGAACCGACCGACGGACTCGATCCGAACCAGAAGCGCGAAATCCGCGCCCTGATCCGGGCAATGCGCGAACACAGCGCAATCATTGTATCCACGCACATTCTGGAGGAGGTGGACGCCGTCTGCGACCGGGTGCTGACGATCTGCGCAGGACGGAAGGTCTTTGACGGGACGGTCTCCGAATTCCGGGCGCTGGCGCCTTCCGGCCGTCTCGACGACGTGTTCGCTCTTCTCTCCGGCGGAGGGGCGGACTCATGATGTTCAGCCTGAAAAAAATCCGCGCCGTCTGGCAGCGGGAGTTCTTCGCGGAAGCCGCTTCCCCCGCCGCGTGGGTGTTCCTCGTTATTTTTCTTGTGCTTTCGGCATTTCTGACCTTCGTCATGAGCGGGCTGTTCTCCTACGGGCAGGCGGATCTCTCGCCGCTCTTCGAGTGGTTCCCGTGGCTGTTTCTGTTCATCATTCCGGCGCTGGGGATGCCGTTGTGGTCGGAGGAGCGCAAAACCGGATCCTTTGAATTGTCGCTTTCGTTTCCGGCGGCGATGTGGGAGCTGGTCGCGGGAAAGTTCCTCGCGGGAATGACGCTGCTTCTGATCGCGCTGCTCCTGACGGCGTCCGTTCCGCTGACGGCGCTCTATCTCGGGCGGCCCGACACAGGGGCGATCCTCTGCGGGTATCTCGGCGCGATTCTGCTCGGAGCGGTCTTTCTTTCGATCTCGTGCTTCTGTTCGGCGCTCTCGAAAAGTCAGACGGCAAGCTTCCTTTTTTCCCTAGTGATCTGCGCCGCATTCCTGACAATCGGGCTTCCCGTCGTGCTGGACATGGCGCTGATGTTTCTGCCGGAGACTCTGGTTTCGGTTCTTTCGTATCTGGCGTTTCTGCCGCATTATCTGGCATTTCAGCGCGGGTTCATCGACTCCGCGGACGTGGTTTACTGCGTCACGCTGACCGGACTTTTCCTCTGCCTGACGACTTTCTCGCTGGAATTCGCAGCAGCGGGGACAGGCAATATCTTTGCGCCGGGCGCGCTGCGTGAAGCTTCGACGAAACAGGCGTTCCGCCGTCTGGCGCTCCGGGTGCTGCTGGCTTTCTATGCAGTGATCTGCCTGAACCTGATCGGCGCGACCTTCCAGATGCGTCACGACATGAGTTCCGACGGGGCGTATTCGCTTTCGGAAGAAGCAAAGAAGTTCGCCTCCTCGCTCAAAGCCTCGGCATCCTTGCGCTTCTACGCGTCGCGCACGAGTCCGCGCATGCCCGAAGCCATGAAGAAATACGCGGAACGCGTGGAATGGCTCCTCGGCGATCTCTGCGCGGCATCGCAGGGGAAACTGACGCTGCACGTGCTGGATCCCGAACCGGATTCGGAGGACGAGGAGGCGGCGTTTCTCGAGGGACTCAAACCGTTTCAGATCAATACCGGAGACCGTTTCTATCTCGGACTCTCCATTTCCAACGCCGACCGCTGTATCGCACTGCCGCAGCTGGATCTTCAGCAGGAGAATCTGCTGGAATATGAGGTGATCCGCGCGATTCTGAGCGTAAGTGCGGAAAAGCGCCCGACCATTGGAATCATGAGCGCACTCCCGGTCACAGGGACACCGCTCAATCCGAGCTTGAAGCAGTATGACAAGGACAAGCCGGCAGTCTTTGCACAGCCATGGTATATCGTAAACGAGCTTTCGCGCAATTACAATGTGGTGAAAGTTCCGCTCGACACAGCCGTCATTGAAAATGTAGACGCGCTTCTGGTCATTCATCCATCCGGGATTCCGGAACGAAGCGTCTATGCCCTCGACCAGTATCTGATGAAGGGCGGCAGGATGGCCGTATTCCTCGATCCCCGCTCATTCTACGCAATGATCAAACTCAAGAGCGATTACAGCTACATGGAGCGGATCACCTCGTCGCTGGACGCTCTGACCAAGGCATGGGGCGTCTCGTTCAATCCGAACCTGGTCGCGGCGGACATGATCTACTCCTACCGGAAGGTTCTGCCGGAGCGCATCATCTCCAATCCGGTTGCGATGAATCTCTCCGGAGAGGCAATCTCGCGCGAACTGCCGCTGACGGCCTCCCTGAACGCGCTGGAGCTCTGGTTCTCCGGCGGGATGACGCTCTCTCCGCCGACCGGCGTAAAGGCGGAAACGCTTCTTTCCACCTCGAACGACTCGCAGATGGTCAGCGCCTACGTGGCGGAACGGCCTGAACTGATCATCAAAAACTTCAAGGCTTCCGGAGAGAGGATTCCGCTTGCCGTCCGCCTGAGCGGACGTTTCCCGAGCGCGTATCCGAACGGATCGCCGATCGTCTCCGAGGAGAAGCATATGAATACTGCCGAAGCGGACGGCGAAGTCTTTCTGTTCTGCGACAGCGACATGCTGTTCAACGATCTCTGCGTGCGCTCGGTGCGCTCCGCCTACGGGCAGACCAGCATCGTCCGCATCAACGACAACATCGCTCTTCTGGAGGGAATCGTCGAACAGATGACCAGTGCCGGCGGCTGGCTCTCGCGCATCCGCAACCGTGTCCCGATGAGCCGTCCGCTGACAAAGATCAATGAAATCAAGGCGCGCGCGGAACTTGCCTACAAATCGCGCATTCTCGCACTGGAACGCGATCTGCGCGAATCGCAGGATAAGGTGCACTCAATCCGCGCCCAGATGAGTTCCGGCGCGAAAACGGCATTGACCGAAGCGCAGAAGAAGGAACTGCAGGATTACTCCTTCCGCCATTCGCAGGTCCGGCGGGAACTCAAGGAGGTCCGCAGGCAGCTCCGGGCGGACATGAACAGGATCGACACGGTCCTGCGGGTCATCAACCTTCTTGCCGTTCCGGGCCTTGTGGTGCTTGCCGGACTCGTCTGGTCATTCCTCCGTTTTTCCAGGTGGAGACGTAAAAAATGAAAAAGAAAACGATCTTCTGGCTTCTCTTTTATCTGCTGCTGACCGTGTTTGCCGCTCTTGCACTGCTGAAGCGCGGGCACACGGCAAATACCGCCGCGGACATCCGTTCGGAAATCCCCCGCTTCCGCCCGGATGAGATCGCCTCCATCAAAATCGAATGGCGCACGAACAGCGTGACGCTGGAAAAGAAAGAGGGAGACTGGAAACTTGCTGAACGCGGCGGGAAAAACGCATCGGGAACCAAGGTTGCACGCCTTCTGGAGTCGCTTTCCACACTCGGCGTGGTCAAGAAGCTGGACGACTGCGGCAGAGGAATTCTTGAACGGCTCCGCCTGATTACAGACGATCCGCAGATTGTACCGGGCATCACGGTGACGCTGCGCGACGCTTCCGGCGCACAGAAGTTCCGGATCGTTCTCGGGAAGGGCCATTTCGTGAAACCCGAGCCCGGCATGCCGCCGACGGAAAACGCCGAAGGGCGCTATGTCCGGATCGGAGACGGCGTCTATCTGATCGCCCGGGTTTTCGAGGACTGTCACCCGATTCCTCCCGCATGGGTGGAGCCGCTCAGGCTTTTCAACCTGAACAAGGCGCTCCGGATCACCGCGACGGAAAATGGGAAAACGCTCTGGAGCGTGGTCCGCGCCAACACCGCGCACCCGTTCACGGCCGAGGTTCCCGCCGGAGAGAAGGTCGACACCGCCGTGCTTTCCCAGCTGGCGGACCTGCTCTCCAAACCGTTCGGGCTGGATCTCTCGATGGAGGATCCGGCAAAGCTCTCATTTACGAGCTCCGTCCATTTTCACTGCGCGGACGGATTCGAGTATCTCCTCCGGTCTGCGCGGAAGGACAAGCGCGAATATGCCGTTGTCCGGGTCTTCTTCCATCCGGACAAGGTTGCGGAGCTCCCCGGAGAGAGTGCAGATCAGCTCCTCAAACGCAAGGCGTATCTGCAAAACCGTCTCGACTTTGAGCGCCGCTATTTCCACGACAATCTCTTTCTAGTCTCCGATCAGGTGAAACTGCATGACCGGATCGTGAAAATGCCCGTCAAAACCGGAAATGCCGCCGCACCCCCGCGGAAGGCAGAATAATCCCCGGGAACAGGAATTTCCTCACGGTTTTCCTACTATGCGCGGAACCATTTGGGAACACCCGAAGCCCGGAGCGCCATAACGCGCGCGGCATGATCGGAGAGAATCTGTTCCCGGCTCCAGTCGAGCGACGGATCGCGATACGGGGTGCCCGCTGTGGATTCGAGCGCAATGCGCCGGTCCTTCTCCCGGAGCGCAGGAAGATGTTCGAGTCTCCGGAGCGAGGCAACGATTCCGCCGCGCTTCCTTCCGAACGGAGTGGATTCCGCAACAGAAAAGCCGTTTTTAAGAAGCGCCCCGAGAAACGGATATGCGCTTGAGTAGGTCGCCAGAACGCCGTCCGGTTTCAGGATCCGTTTCAATGCGCTGACAAAATCGAGCGTCCATAGCTCCGGATTCCGGTCCGGAGAAAACGCGTCCAGAAAAAGAAAATCGAAGGAATCCGCCGTATCGCGCACAAATTGCCGCGCATCGCCCCAGGCAATTGTGATCTCCGCATGACGGCTTCGATAACACGTGCCGGAAGCCAGGGCCTCCAGCACATCCCTTCGGGGAAAATCCGGCAGGGAAAGCGCATGGTGCAATGTCGTCCGGTCCATTTCCAGAGAGACGGCGCGGAGGAAACCCGCTCCCGCGCGTTCGGCAAGCTCCGCAAGGGCGGCGACGTTGTAACCCATTCCGAAACCGATGTCCAGCACGGAAACGGAGGAACCCTCCCGCAGACGCTCCTCCACACGGCAGGGCTCGATGTATTTCTTCCACGACTCCGTCCGCGCCCCCGCGACACTGTGGAAATGCTGGCGGAAGCCGGGATGATAGAGCGTGCAGGAACCGTCCTCCGTCCGCACCACGCGGACACCGTCATCCCGCCCCGCTGCACGCGCCTCGAAGAGCGTGCGGAACATCGAAAGAAACTGCCCCTTTTTCATCCACCATTTCGGCGCGATCACCTCGGAAGCGTCCGCATCGGCGCAGAGACGCATGACAACGGTCCTTTCGGGCAGAATGGCGAGGAAATCCGCAAGCGCATCGGCATACTCGTATTCGTTGAGCGCACTCACCTCTCCGTCATGGAACATCCGCGCCATCGGGGTGCCCTTCAAGACCAGAAGATTGTGCGCCTTGATCCCGGAAAACGGCAGGGATGCAATCTTTTCCGCTGTTGCGCGGAAGTCGGACTGCGTTTCACCGGGAAGGCCGAGAATGACGTGCGCGGCAACCTTGATTCCGTGAGCATCCAGGCGTTTCACCGCGTCTTCGACAGCGGCAAAGTCGTGTCCCCGGTTGATTTTCCGGAGGGTGCGGTCATTGGCGGTCTGGACGCCGAGCTCGACCCAGACCTCGTAACGGCGATTCAGCGAAGCAAGGTATTTGATACAGTCGTCGGAAAGGCAGTCGGGGCGCGTGGCGATCAGCACGGCGCGGTAATCCGCCGTCCCAAGCGCCTCCTCATAGAGGCGTCGCAGGACGTCCACTTCGGCAAAGGTATTCGTAAAAGACTGGAAGTAAGCCAGATAAGGAGCCTCCGCCCCGTAGCGTTCCCGGACATAGGCAATGCCGCGCGCCGCCTGTTCCGCAAGACTCATTTCAGAGGAAAGATGGCGCGCAGCCGCACCGTTCTCCGCACAGAAGGCGCATCCGCCCGAACCGTCCTTCCTCCGGTGGGGACAGGAGAGCCCGAGATCAAACGGAATCCGCTGGAGCGCTTTTCCGTAACACTCCGCCAGATAATCCCGGAAGAAATAAAGCTGCTTCATAAGGAGGGCCGCTGCCGCGCAGGATTGCGTCAGTGCGCGGGCAGAAGTTTCTGCGCGTTGTGCAGGCGCTCGACGGCGGCAGACGCTCCGTCCGGCGCCCGGAAGACCGCGGTTCCGGCAACCAGCATGTTGGCTCCGGCGGGAACGATCTTCTGCGCGGTCTCTCCGTCGATTCCGCCGTCCACCTCGATATGAAGTTTCGGATTGAGTTTATCCGCCAGCGCGCGGATCTCCGCCACCTTCGGAATCATGTCCGCCATGAACGACTGCCCCCCGAATCCGGGCTCCACGGTCATCACCAGCACGAGATCGATCCTGTCCAGATAGCTGACGATCGCCGAAGCGGGCGTAGCGGGCTTGAGGGAAATTCCAACGGAACAGCCTTCCGCGCGGATTGCCCGGATCGTCTCGTCCGGATTGTCGTCGGACTCCAGATGGAACGTGATGTGATCGGCGCCCGCTGCGGAAAAGGGCTTGACGTATTTCATCGGATCAGTAATCATCAGATGAGTGTCAAATGTGAGGATGGAGTGTTTCCGGATCGAAGCGATCACAGGCGGCCCCATCGTGAGATTCGGCACGAAATGCCCGTCCATGATGTCAAGATGCAGCAGGTCGGCGCCGGCGGCCTCGACACGTTTGATTTCATTGGCGAGATCGGCGAAATCGGCGGCAAGCAGTGAGGGCGAAACCAGCACACTGCGCGCATCAAAGTCCGTGACCGGCTTCTTGATCATGTTCGTTGTCCTTGTGTTTGTGGTTCCGGTTGCAGTCAAGCCAGCGGCGATGCGCCCAGAGCCACTGTTCGGGGTATTTGCGGATCAGCTCCTCGAATCCGTTGGAGTAGAGCTGGGTGATTTCGCGGATGTCATGCTCCTTGTTTCCGGTCGGCGTGTAACGGATCGGCGCCGTTCCGGTCAGCATGAAGTGGAAATTGTCATCCTCACGGATGGCAAGAATCGGCAGAATCGGATGCCCGGTTTTCAGGTGAAGGAGCGCAACGGTCATATGCGCCCGCGCCGGATGTCCGAAAAAGGTGATCTCAACCCCCTCGGTTTTAGTCGCATGCTGGTCGGAAACAACCGCGATGGAATCGCCTCTGTTCAGTGCGGCAAGGAGCGGGCGGATCCCCTTTTCCTTGGAAACGGTCGTATGTTTTTTACTCATTCTGTGAGTATAGAAATACTCCCCGAGCTTCCGGTTTGCCAGCGGGCGCATGATTGAACAGAGATTCTGCCCGGAAAGCATCGCGTAGATGTTCCCGGCGAGCTCCCAGTTCCCCAGATGGGCGGAAGCAAGGATCGCCGTGACCGGATGTTCCGGATCCATGATTTTATTCATCTCCGGTGAATCCGATGCGAAACGGATGTATTCGTGATAATTCTCCGGCGTGACAATCTGATTGAACTTCACCACCTCGACAAACACTTTGACCATGTGAATGAAGTTAGCCTTTGCCAGCGCCTTCGCCTCCGGCAGAGTTGTCCGGATGCCGCTGTGAAGGATATGAGTAATCGCACGCTTCCGGTGCTTGAAATCCACCATGTAGAAAATCCATCCGCAGACCCTCGCCAGGGCGTAGGCGTGCTTCAGACTCAGCGAACGAATCAGAAGCGGCAGCAGCAGAAACAAGCGGTATTCCACTTCCATCAGAAAGGCGTTTTTCGTTTTTTTCTTGTGTTCCTTCGTGGACATGAGATTCTTCCTTCAAAACTTGAAACAGAAATATACACCGGGAAAAAAGTTTTTCCAGCGGGAAAAGCGTTGTTCAGGGAAAATGCACACCCCCGCGACAGAAAATCATGCACGGCGGACAGCGTCGTGAAGAACGTCAATACTGATCGGTTTAAGCAGACAGCAGCGCGCGCCGAGCGCCACATAGCGGCATCTGAGCTCCTCCTCCAGATAGGACGAGAGAATGATAACCGCCGTCTCATGGTGTTTGTCCGCCCGGACTTTCTTCAGGATCTCCTCGCCGTTCAAGCTGCTGGAATCCAGATCAAGGATCAGGACGTCGAAACGTTTCGAGGAGAGGAATTCCATGCATTCGGCAGCGGAAGCGGCAAACTCCAGCCGGGCATTCGTATCCGAAAGGATCATCGAAATCAGGCGCCGGTTCAGATCGTTCTCGTCAACGACCAGAATGCGCGGGGCAACGGTCCTGTGTTTTTCCCCGTTCCGGCCAGGGGCAGGCTCCGGAACAAAATCGGTCCGGATATCCGAGAGCGCATCCCGGTGCCGCGATTCATCAGAAAGCCCGTTCATGACTTCGCTTCTGCGCAGGGATAAGACGATTCTGGCATTGCCTTCCTCCGTTTCGGAAATGGACAGTTCCGCCCCAAGCAGTTCGGCATTCTCCTCAATCAGCATCAGATTGAGAATCGAGGAGACCTCGCCAGATGTGACATTCTCATGGCTGACGGTCTTATAGTATTGATAAGCGGCAGCCAGGGAGCGGCGCGGTCTTTCCGGAACGGGACGGCGCTCCTCGACGGTAAAACGGAAGCGCTCGGAGTCTCCACCGCAGGAGATCAGCACCTTTCCCCCTGGAGGAAGCAGACGGATCAGACTGGTTTCGGCAAGGGACAGCGCATGAAGAAGAATCCTCGGATCGCTGACAATGAACGGAAGCGCGGACGGCAGATAACGGCCCTCCAGCGAGACGGAACGACGCGCTGCATTCGCACTGTTCTCCTCCATGACGTTTTTCAGCAGCGCGGTGGTATCCACCTTCTCAAAACGGGGTGCGCGGACGCGCTGGTCGAGCTTCGCCAGTTCGATCAGGGCACTGACCGTGTCGTTGAGGTTTTCCGCGCATTCGTGAATGGTCTCCGCAATCGGCTTGAGCTCGGAGGGATAAAGATCCTTCCGCTTTTCAACATCCTTGAGGATCAGCGAGGAAAACCCCTTGATGGAGTTCAGCGGATTGCGCAGTTCGATGGAGAGGCGGGAAAGGAGCTGGGATTTCAGAACATTGGCATCCTCGGCGTCCCTGCGCGCGGCGGATTCGCGTTCATGACTGCGTTTCAATTTGGAAATCGTGCTGCTGAGACGGTCGCGCATGAAGTTCAGCGATTTGCCGAGCACCACAAGCTCCTGTGCGCCGGACATTTTCAGGGGTTCCGCGGGAAATTCGCTGCGCGCCAGCGCATTGGCAAAGGCGGTCGCACGCGCGATCGGATCCGCGATGCTTCGCGCCGTGATCCGCATGACGGGAAGCAGCAGAAGCAGTCCCGCCAGCGCCATGCCCACCGCGATGAAAAACGCGAGACGGAAGCGCGCATCAATGTAATCGAAGAAATTCGGCAGATTCTCCTCACAGTTGAAGAAACAGATCAGACGCGGCTGTCTGGCGCCGTAGACGGGCGTCTGAATGTCCGCAGCGGCACAGCCGAGCAGACCGCCGTCCTCCTGCGGAATCAGATGTGTCCCGGCATTCCGGGAAATATGCTGGTCTATCCGCGAGCAGAGTTCGTAAAGGTCAATCCGATGCCGCGGGAAGAACAGCTCCGGCGATTTGCAGAGGATATTCTCCCCGTCATACAGGAGGTAATGGCGCTGATCCATCGGTTCCTTCACAAGAACCAGCGGAATGAAGAAATCGTTAAGCCGCACCATCGCGGCCGAAAGAATTCCTTTCTCTATGTCCCGGTCGGTCCGGTAGTAAAGCACCAGCCACAGCGAGGCGGGCGCGAATTCATTGCCAGGGGAATAAACGAGGGAACGGCTCTCGCGCTTGTCCTTCTGGGCGAGCATGAAGTCGATCAGCTCCGGGGAGCGTTTCCAAGAGATCGGCGGCATCGTATCCGGGTAGGAGTGAAGCAGCAGAAAACGATCCGGCTCGTTTTCCCGGATCTTGCAGCGGACATACTGGTCCGCCAGCGGATTCTCCCGGATCAGCTCCGTGGCCTTCTCCTTTTCCCATCCCGCGTGAATGCGGATGTTTTTCAGGAGATTCTCCAGCTGGACAAACAGCAGGTTTGCCTGTTCGTCAATGAGTTTCGCTTCATAAAGAATCGCAGACTTCGTCGTATCGGCCATGATGCGGGAGGAGTAGGCCGACTCCTGCAGCTGGAAACGGGCAAGGAACTGGTTCATCGCAAGAAAGGCGATGCAGAGCGCCACTCCGGTGGCAAGCATTGCCGTCAGCCCGATGAACAGAAAGAGTTTGGACTGAATCCGCATCATGACAGCGCCTCAATCCGTATGGTATCCGCGGGAGAAACCGCAGCACTCCCGGATTCCGCTTCCCCGGCAAACAGGAAAAACGCGACAACAAGAATCACCAGCAGCAGAAACAGCGAGACCGTAATGATCACCAGCGGATGATAGAGGAAACGCTGAAAAGCACTGCCCTGCGCGGGAGGAGGCGGCTCGGGAATTCCGGACATGGCCTGTTCGGTCCGGACGGGCGCGGGTTCGCCGTTTTTCAGAACCCCGGGAGACGGCGGCGTAACGGACTTTCTGACACCGCTGGCAAACCGCCGCAGACTGGATGCGTTCGGCGTTGAACGTTTCAGGTAAACCTCAAGGGAGGTGATGATTTCGCGGTAGGAGGGACGCATGTCTGGCGCACGGTTCATCATCTTCATGATCAGCATGGAAAGCTCCGGAGCGAGATCGGGACGAAGCTGATTCGGGGCGACCGGATTGTGCCTCGTGCGCATCCAGACCAGCTCCTCGATGTTCGGATTGGAAAACGGCGTGATCCCGGTCACCAGATGGTAGAAGGTCGCGCCGAGACTGTAAACATCTCCCGGAAACGTTTCGGTTCCCTCGGAGATCCGTTCCGGACTGACATAGTTCGGGCTGACCCATGCGGTCACCGGTTTCTGTGTCCCGAGCGCCTCGGCCTTCACGACCTGCGCAAGCCCGAAGTCGCCGATCTTCACATTATCGTCGGTGTCCAGCATGATATTGGCCGGCTTCACGTCATGATGAATGACCCCGTGACGGCTGGCGTATTCCAAACCTTCGGCAATGTCGTGGATCCATTTCACCGCATCATTGACCGGGACACGGAGATCCGGATAAATTTTCTGCCGCCGCTCCAGGGAACCGCCGTTCATGAACTGCATGACAATATAGGTTTTGTTATCGTAAATGCCGCAGGTGTAGATGGGAACGACGGCGTAATGGTTGATCGTCGCAGCCGTCCGCGCCTCATTCAGGAAGAGCTCGGAAAGCTCGCTGCCGGGAAGCACGTCCTCCCGGAGGATCTTGATGGCAACCTCGCGGTCCAGTGCGATGTCCAGCGCGCGGTAAACCGTCGCCATGCCGCCGACACCGACGGGTTCCTCCAGAAGATAATTATCGAACCAGGCCGGCACGATCAGTTCACTTCCGCACATCGGACAGGCGAAACGGGAAAACGGCTCGAGACTGGTGACATCGAGTTTCTGCTGACAGTGATGGCAGAAAATCTTGATGGAACGACGTTCGGAATCCGGCGCCAGCGGCGCGCCGAGACATACGGTCTGATTGTCCGAATTGTTGATCCCGATATCCGTTTCGTCCGCCATAATCACTCCGTCCGCTGTATGAGTCTCTTCTCCCCGCTACAACAGCCAGCGGGTCGCAAGCGGCGCATCCTGTCTTGCGATCTCCAGTAATATATCCCGTCTTTCGAGATTCGCCAGTTGATCCAGCGCAAGTTTCCGAAGAAGTTCCTGATTATTGCATTCTCCGCTCAGATGGGCAAGAATCAATCCTGTCGTGCGTTCGGTGAGAAGTTCGGAGAGCGCCTGAAGCGCATCGTCGTTGCTCAGATGCCCGTGCCGTCCGATGATCCGGCGCTTGAGCTGGATCGGTCGCGCGGAATTCATTAGAAGCGTCCGGTCGTGATTGGACTCCAGCACGAGAACGGTGCAGTCCCGGAGTTTCTGGCGCGCCAGCATATTCAGATGTCCGAGATCCGTTGCCACACCGAGTTTCGCGTCCCCGACGCGGAATACAAGTCCGACCGTGTCCACATCGTGCGGAACAGTGAACGGCTCGATCCGCATCCCGCAGAGCTCAAACGCGCACCCCGTGGAAAAGAGAGACTTGCGCTCCGGAAGAAAATTCGCGGACAGCCCGCCTCCGCACGTCAGCGAGGTCATGTAGGTCCGGATGCCGTATTTGTTGGAAAAGACGCGGCACCCTTTCATATGGTCGGAGTGTTCGTGTGTCACGATAAGCGCCCGTATGTCTGCGGGGCGGATTCCGCACGCGGCCATACGGGTTTCCAGTTCCCTTGCCGAAAATCCAGCGTCAAGAAGGATGAGTCCCTCCGGTCCATGGATCACGCTGGCGTTGCCTTTGCTGCCGCTCCCCAGCACGGTGATCCCGAATTTTCCCTTGCCATTCACGTATGTCAGTTCCCTTCCGGAAAAAATTTTCTGTTTTTTTCCTTTCGCGGTTTTATTATAATTCTTTCCGCTGTATTGTAAAATGGAATTTTAATTTTTATTGCAAAATTTTTATCGGTGCTATGGAACAGGCGAACAGCTTTTCACAGAATACGGTTCTGCGGCAGGAGCAGACCCTCGCTCCCCAGCAGATTCTCTCGCTGGAGTATCTCATGGCGCCCGTGACGGAACTGGAGGAGAAGGTCGAACAGGAACTCGCCGCAAATCCAGTGCTGGAACTGGACGAGAAGCCTCCCGGAGACGAAACGGATTCCGATGCCTTTTCCCCGCAGGAGACCCCGGATCTGCGCCCCGGCGCGGACACTTCCGGCATGCTCGACGCCAACCGGGAGGATTTCGACGAACATCTCGACAGAATCGCCGAATCTCCCGAAACCTGGGACGCCTTTTCCCGCGACAATCCCGTGGAGGCTTTCCCCGGCGGGGAAGCCTCCTCCGAAGAGGAGGAACGGCGCAGCTATCTCTTCAACTCCATCGCGGCGGAAACCTCGCTCCAGGAGTATCTGCTCGACCAGCTCCGGTTCGCGGACGTTCCCGAACAGACCGCGGCCGCCGCGGAATACATCATCGGAAGTCTTGATGAAACCGGATACCTGAAAACACCGCTTGCGGAAATCGAACAGGCGGTCAACTGTCCGCGGGAAACAGCGGAACAGGCGCTTGCGCTCGTGCAGACTTTCGAGCCACCGGGCATTGCGGCGCGCGACTTAAAGGAGTGTCTGCTGCTCCAGCTCAAGGCCTCCGATACGCCGGATCCCGATCTCGCCAGGCTCATTTGCGGCCATCTGGACGATCTGGCGCACAACCGGCTGCCGCAGATCGCAAAGGCTCTCGGGGTCTCCATGGACCGCCTCAACGAGCTGATCGCAAAACTCCGGACTCTCAATCCCCACCCCGGCAACGCGATTACGCCCTCCACACCGCACTACGTCATTCCCGAGGTGATCGTGGAAGAGGATGGCGACGACTTCCGCATTGTCCAGAACGACCCGTTCAGCGGAAGACTCTCCATTTCAGACCGCTACATGAAAATGCTGGAAGATCCCTCCGTCTCGCCGGAGGACAAGAGCTACCTCCGCGAGAAGATCGCGGACGGAAGACTTCTGATCCACAACATCGACCAGCGGAAAAGCACGATCCGGCGCATCGCCGAACTGATCGTCGCGAATCAGCATGACTTCATGACATACGGCCCCCGGGCGCTCAAACCCATGACGATGCGCCAGGCGGCGGACAAGCTCGGGCTCCATGAAACCACAGTCAGCCGCGCCGTCGCCAACAAATACATGCAGACCCCCGTCGGACTCTATGAATTCAAGTTCTTCTTTTCCGGCGGATTCCAGTCCGAGGAGGGCGAGGAGGTCTCCTCCCACGCGATCAAGGACATGATCCGGGAGCTGGTTTCCGGAGAAAATCCGGCAAAACCGCTCTCCGACAGCAAACTGGCCGCTCTGCTCAGGACGCGCGGCTTCGACGTCGCACGGAGGACCATCGCAAAATACAGGGACGAACTTTCCATCCCCTCGTCCCAGCTGAGAAAGGCATACTGACATGACGTTTCTGAAAACGCATCCGCGCATTTTCAATCTGATTCTTTTCCTGCTCTGCTGTCTCGCCGCCTTCGCCATGCGGACGCACAACTACAACCGCGAGGCGGAAGCCGTCGCCGCCATCATCCGCGACGCAAAACCCGTTTCCCAGGGATTCTTCGGGAAGTTTCTGCCCGTCACCCATAAGAATTTCATGCCGTTCACCATCGAAAGCGCCATGATGTTCGGCTACACACAGGACATCGCCGCAGGCAAAGGCGTCCCCGCCTCCGACCCGAACCTGCACGGACTGGAGGACATCCCCCCATACAGCCAGATGATCATGGCGCTGGAGTGGTTCCTCGGTTGGGGCTACCGGATCAAATCCATTCTTTTCAAGGATCCCGTTCCGACAGCGCAGGAAAAGCGGTTTCAGGACAACGTCTATCTGGCGCAGTGGGTCTCGTTCCAGCTCCGCGCCTGGATCAGCCTCTCGTCGGGATTTCTCTTCCTGCTGCTTCTGACGCTGCGCTGCCGCCGTTCCCTCGCATTCGCGGGGGGGCTCTTCCACGCTGTCGCAATCGCCGCGATTGCCCGTTCCACGGGCCAGGACATCATCCGCGGCAACTTCGCGCTGCCGCTGGTCACGGCGTTTCTGCTTCTGCTCTGCGCCGCCTGCGTCCGCCCGAAGAAATGGAAACTTATCCTGCTGGGGCTCGTTGCATTCGGGCTCTTTTCCTCCTGGGACCTGAGCCTCGGATTCTTCAGCGCTGTCGCAATCTATGAACTGGCACGCCGCCTGATCGGCGGACGGGTGTCGCCCGCGCGCAGGAACGCCTGGATCGTCATTGCCGCCGCCCTCGTGCTGAGCGCCCTCCTGATTCCCTTCAACCGCACCTACGACCTGATCATGTCACCGCTGATCGTGGTTCTCCTGCCGTCGCTGATCGTGACAAACCTCCTTGCCGTGAAAGACCCGAAGCAGCGTTTCCCGCGCAGGGTGCTCCCCGCGCTGCTTCTGCCGTGTCTGCTTTTTCTTTTCTGGAATTTCTGTGTCAAAACGCCGCGTTATGTCTCTCATTACAGCCATTTTTCCGACCTGACCGCGGCCAAGCTCAAATTCCACAACGTCAAACCGCGCGACCCCGATCTTCTGACCTATGACGCAAGAATCATGTGGACACCCGCGATGCACTCGGCGAACTGGCGCATTCTCACGACCTATTTCCCGTCGCCCGGCGTCGTCCCCGGCTTGAAAACGCCGCTCAAGATTCTCAATACGGCAATCGCCTTTCTCCCCTTTTCGATCACGCTGTTTTTCGTGCTGCTTCTTCTGGCGCCGTTTCCGCCGCCGATCTGGGGATTCGTCCGGAGAAATTCGCCGCGCGCGCTCTTTTTCTTCACCTTCACGGGCGTATTCCTGATCGGATTCATCTACATTGTGCGCTACCACGAGTTTCTGATTATTTTCCTTGCGCTCTCGCTGATGCTCCTCTGCGACGACATTCTGCGGGGGATCGCCTGCTGGTCGAAACAGCTTGCAAAGCGGACTCTTCTTCTCGCCTGCCGGGGTGCGGTCTGGACGCTTCTGGTACTTCTGTTCCTTCTGGAATCACTCGTCTCCCTCGCCGGGCGCCGCCGCTACTCCAGCGATGTGCATCTGCGGGAGACCGCGCATCTGATCGAATGGTTCCGCCAGTCCCATGTGGAGGGCAAATGCGTAATCACCGACTTCACGGTCGGCCCGATGCTCAAATGCTATGCGGGAAGCGCAATCGCCCTCCAGCCGCAGTTCGGGCTGGAACGGATCCGCCGCCCGACCCAGCTTTACCTGAACCTGATCTATCACGGGACCGAAACCCAGCTCGCCAAATTCTGCAACGACCTGAAAGCGGACTTTTTCATTTTCAACGAAGGGTATCTCGGACCGCTGCACATCTATTCGGAACGCTACATCGCGGCGGCCAAGACCATCCGGGGTGATTCGCCGGTCAATCTGATGAAATATCATGCGAACAAGCTCTCGTGGTTCTATAAAATCGAACCGCCGCGCCGCTTTTTTTCCGTTTCAGGCGTGTATTCAGTCTTCCGCGTCATCAAACCGGAAGACCGCATGGTGTCAATGAAACTGTGCTTCGCCGGAGAGCGTGCGCTTCTGGACGGGAAACGTTCGCAGGCGGGGCGGTACGCCCGCGCGGCGTTTCTGCTTGATCCTGCCTCGGAACAGACGCGCGTTCTTTATTTCAAAGTTTACGGGAACATTCCGAAACTGGGACTCGGGGGACTGGAAAAGCGGTAAATCCGGCTGAAAATTGCCAATTTTCCTGTTTTTTACGCGATTTTACTTGACGTTTCGCAATTTTTGCGTATAATCAATAACGTTTTTTGTTTTGATTCTGAAATAAAACAACACCTCAGAATCCTGTTCTATCAATTATTTTTAAGAATGGAGTGTATCGTTATGATTTTGCGGAGTATTATTATCCCGGCATTCCTGCTGCTGTCCGGGCTTCTGTCTGCGGAAGACATCACCTTCAATACAAAAGATGCCTGGACTGGTGTCTCCGAGCGCAATATTTCGGAAAAAAACGGGGTTATCCGGGTACAGGGACGCGTGACTCTTGTCTCCAAGGAGATTTTCGATGTGCAGCCAGGTAAAACCTATACGCTGACAGGCAGCTTCAAAGCAGCGGGCGCCGAGGGCGCCAGACTCTATTTCGGCTTCAGCCAGTTTGACAAGACTGGAAAAGACATCCAGACTGTGAACACCAACACCATCGCCTGGACTGACACCGTCCTTCTCCGGGCCGCCAAAGCATCGGACAAGATTCTTATGGTCAAAAACGCAGCAAAATGGAAAAAATTCAGCACCTGTGTCATCGTCCACCACACCTCCACGGATTTCAAGGATCTTCCAAACTTCAATATTCTGGAGAATCCCGTCAAGGCAATCAAAAAGATTTCCTCGAATGAATGGGAAGTGACCCTGTCCAAATCCGTTGGACTTGATCTCCCCGCAGGAACCCAGATCCGCCAGCATGGCGGCAAAGGCGCGGGCGAAATGTACACCGGAGGTTATATGACAACCTCCGAAAAGTGGAAAAAGCTGACAGGAACAGCCAAAGGACAGCTGGTCAAGGGCTTTTCCTTCCGGGAATGGGCGCCGGGCACCGTCAAGGCCCGCGTCTGCATCAGGCTCAACTGGAACAACTCCAAAGCCGTGACGGAAATGAAGGATCTCAAGCTGACAATCCAGTAAGTCTGCCTCCTGCCGGACAATCCGGCAGACAGGCTTCTCTCAGGACTTGCAGATATAAGGATTGTTCCGGCGCTCCCAGCCGATTGTGCTCGGAAATCCGTGCCCCGGATAGATTTCCAGAGAATCCGGAAGCTGCATCAGCGTTCCGGAAACGGATTCCAGAAGAACATCGGTGTCGCCGCCCGGCAGATCGGTACGCCCGATGGAGGCGCGGAACAGCGTGTCGCCGGTGAAGAGCGCGTTGTATTCACGGAAATAGTAACAGACCCCGCCCGGAGTGTGCCCAGGCGTGGAAAGAATTTCAAAATCACTTGTCCGCGGCGGCCACTTCGAGGGTACAGGCAGATTTTCCGCGGCGGGAAGATACGGCGGAAAGGCGTTTGCCGGACTGGCGTACATCGCCTGATCCGCGGGATCAATGTAGAGCTCGGAGATTTTGAGTGCCTCCGCAACCATACCGGCGGCTCCGATGTGATCCGCATGACAGTGCGTCAGCAGAATCACTGTTTTTTCCGGGGAAAATGCCGAAGAAGCCGTGATGATCTCCTGCGCGTCTCCGCCGGGGTCAATGATGTAAAGCGTCTTTCCATCCGGAGAAGGAACGAGATAGCAGTTCACCTCAAAAACGCCGACGACAACTGTGGCAAATGGTTTTGTCTGCATCAATTCAACCTTTCATGTTTCATTTACAAGCGGTAATATAACACACAAGTGTTCTTCCGGCAAAATCTTTTTTGGTTTTCCGCACTGAAAAAAACATGACAGTTTCCTGACGCAATTCTGACATGACGTTTTTGGAACAATTCAAAAATTAAACTATTTTTCTGTTTTGATTTGCAAAATCCACGGACGGGATGTAGAGTCACCGTTTCAGCAATACCAAGGCAAGGACTCTTTGAAAGATGGATTCGGACAACGCTTTTCCGGAAAAACCGGATTTCGCCAGAACATGGAAGAAAAATCTCGCCATGATCTGGATTGCACAGTTTTTTTCCCAGATCGGTTTCGCGTTCGGACTGCCCTTTGCGCCGTTCTACATGCAGGAGATGGGAGTGACGCGCGCCAATATCGACTTCTGGGTGGCGCTCTTCGGCGCGGGGACTCCGCTGACGATGATGCTTTTCGCTCCCGTCTGGGGGGCGCTCGCGGATAAATACGGCAGACGGAAAATGCTGCTGCGCTCCTATCTCGGCGGCGTAATCGTGCTCGGACTGATGGGAGTGGTTCACGCGCCGATCTATCTAATTCTACTGCGTCTGGTGCAGGGCGCGCTCTGCGGATCCGTCTCCGCCGCGCAGACGCTGATTGCGACCCATACCCCAGAGGAACACAGCGGTTTTGCGCTCGGATCCCTGAACAGCGCGGTCTTTTCCGGGGCATTGACCGGCGCCTTCATCGGCGGGTTCGCGGCGGAATATTTCGGCTATCGTACGGCTTTCCTCATCTCCGGATTTCTGATGCTGATCCCGTTTCTTCTGGTGCTGTTCGGCGTGCATGAATATTTTGCGCCGCTGCAGAACATTCACCGGAGTTTTTTCAGTTCAATCACGCCCAAGCGACGGCATCTGGCGCTGGCGCTTCCGATTCTGTTCCTGATGGGGGGAGTGATGTTCGCGCGGCAGTTCGACTCCTCGTTCATTCCGCTTTTCGTGCAGGACATCAACGGCGGCATCGACGGAGCGTCCGCGTGGACCGGCGCATTGCAGGCCTTCTGCGGAATCGCGGGAGTTCTCTCCGGCTTTCTGCTGGGGTATCTGGCGGATCGACATCCGCCGGGCATGATCGCGATTTTCTCCGCGCTTCTGACCGCCGGGTTCATGTTCAGCCTGACGTTTGTGCACAGCATGTTCTTTCTGTTCGCGGCAAGGTTCGCGATGATTTTCGCCAGCAGCGGACTGGATCCCGCGCTTCAGATCTGGCTCTGCCGCAAGACGATCCCGCAGACGCGCGGCCTCATCTTCGGATGGGCGGCCTCGGCACGTTCCTTCGGATGGTTCGTCGCTCCGCTGATCGGCGGAATCGTGACAAGATTCCTCGGCATCCGTTATCTTTTCGTCGTAGGACCGGTCTTTTTCATCGTGATCATGTTCCTGATCATCCGCGTCATGAAGCGCTTTTCAGACTTCCGCGAGGAGGACGCCTGAATCCGCGGGCACGGAAAATGCCGCCCCCGTATCTGTCGCAGAATCAGAAGAAAACATCCGGAAAAGGTGCGCCGTTCATGCGTCGAGCGAATCGTCCGCCAGAATGCGCTGGTAACTTTCCGCCTTCATTTTTCCGCCGAGTTTCTCGAAGGACTTCCGGCTGGAAGTGCGCCGTCCCGCAAGTTCGGGATTCAGGATCATCGTTGCGTGATTCAGATGCGCCATATAGCGCGAAAGCTCGCCGACCGGCAGGAATTCCAGTTCGTAACCCGCGGCAAGAAGATGCTTGTGAATGGAACTTCCGGCGCATTCGCCGTCTCCGAATCCCCGGGTGTGTTTTTTCAGAAGTTCGGTCCGGTAGAGTGCGCAGTGGCTCCGGAGAAAACGGAATTCAGTGTGTTTTTTTCCAGCCAGAGCCTTGAAGCCGTCCTCCAGCGCCTTCCCGACGGATTTCCAGAACGGAACGGTTTCCAGTTTCCAGCTTCCCACGCCTGCGATTTTTTCAGAACGGTTGATATGCTCCATCAGATAATCCAGCCATGCCGGATTGTGGACAATCGTATCGGTATGCATGGAGATCACATACGGTGTATCAACCTGTTCCAGGGCCAGATCCAGCGCGGAGGAGTGCATCAGCGGCGGCGCCATGCCCTGAATCTCCGAAGCGGACCGCTCGATCAGCGTAATCCACGAGAGACCGCGAAGATAAACAAGAGACTCGTCATTGGAAGCATTGTCGATCGCAACAACTTTGATCCGGCTGCAATCCGTATATTTCCGCAAGGAACGAAGGCACAGTTTCGTCAGTTCCGGGGTTTTGTAATTCGGCAGAAGAACCGTAAGCATCGTTTTTTCCCTCATTCAGTTGAATTCAGCTGCGTTTCCGTTTCTCCTCCTGCGGATACAAACGAAAAACACGGACTGAAGAAAATACATCTCACCGGGAAAAATACAAGTGCGGAAACAAAATTTCGAAATGAAAACACAGTGCGTCAGAAACGCAGTTTCCCTGGCGGACGCCCCGTGGTCTCCGCAACAACACGGGAAAAGTACGATGCAGAAGAAAATCCGCACAGAGAGGCTATTTCCGAAATGGAAAGACGGGTGTCCTTCAGATATTCGAGCGCAGATTGAATCCGACGCCCGTTCAGATATCCGGAAACGGATGTCCCGTAGCGGCGCGAGAAACTCCGACTCAGCGAAACCCGGTTCACATGCAGCAGTTCAGCCAGACGCGCCACATTCAGTGCGGGATCGGCAAAATCCTCCTCAATCAGCAGACGCGCCTCCTCCGCGCATCCCTTCGTGCCGGAAATCCGTTTCGTCACGGAACATGCCAGCGTCAGAATCGAAAATGCCAGCGAGAGCGATGCCAGACGCCGTTTCCGTTCCGGGGACGCGATTTCCAGCTCCAGTTTGCGGAACAAATTCTCCGGGCACTCCCCCGCGTAATGCGCGCCCCCCTTGAAGCCGAGTCCGTCAAACAAGAGAGGAGCGGATTTTCCCTCAATTGTCAGAAAACGGTATTCCAGAAAGGAAGACGCAGGAAAAAAATAATGTTCCGACCACACCGGATAATACCAGACATAGCCGGGTTTCACCAGATGCTGTTTCCCGTTCAGGACAAAATGGCCCGCCCCGTCCATCACCCAGAAAATCTCGGGGAAATGCGCTCTTTTGCAGGACCCGCGGTCAATCCGGTCCAGGCGGGCATGCCCCGTGGAACGGACGAAAAAACCGAATTCGCTTTTCCGGATCGGTGCAAAGATGCAATTGGAAAATACTTTCATTCAATCATCCTCTCTGTTTTCCCCGAAAACGGAGTCCCCGCCGGGGTTACAAAATTCAAAATCAATGTTACCATTTTATCATTGCATTTTTTAAATGCCTGATTATAATGACAGTGAAGAATATAAAACAATGCCATAAAAATGCAAATCAAAAAAAGGAAACGCTTTTTATGTTGAACAGACAGAATCTGAACGGGATGTGGGATTTCCATTTCACGGAACGGCACCTGCCGGAAATCAATCCGGCAGCACTTTCATACGAATACAAGCAGCCTGTCCCCGGCTGTTTCGACGCACGCGGACGCTTCCGTTTTCTGCGCGGGAGCGGCATCTATCGCAGGATGGTGAAATGCGGCGGAACCGTCAAACTGGAAATCGGCGGGATCGGACTGCGCGCGGAGATTTTCTGGGACGGAAAAAAGATTGCCTCCATGACGAAACCCTTCACAAAAGAATCCTTCGTATTCAATGCGGGAACACGAGTCTCTCACGAGCTTGTCATCGCCACTGAGAACGTGTTCGACCGCACCGCCTCCTCCATGTTCCAGCCCTATTATGACTTCTATGCCTATGGAGGCATTTACAGGAGTGTTTCCCTCACGGAAATTCCGGGCATTTATCTCGACTATGTGCGTGTCACGCCGCTGGACCTGAAGGAAGGCACGGTCGCGATTCACCTGGAACTGGGCGGAACCGCGGAAAAACAGATGGAAGTCGAACTGCGTTTCGACAATGGAGAAGCGTTCCGCGTTCCCGTCACGGGAAATGTCGCGGAAACCGTCTGCAGGGTGCCAGATCACAAGCTCTGGACGCCCGAAACGCCGCATCTGCACACGCTTCACCTCCGCGCGGGAGAGGAGGAACAGTCCATCCGCTTCGGAATGCGCAAGGCCGGGATCCGCGACGGGCGCATCACGCTGAACGGTGAAACCCTCAAATTAATCGGATTCAACCGCCACGACGCGCATCCGGATTACGGCTACGCGATCCCGGAGGAGCTCACACGCAACGATCTGGAGATGATCCGCGCGAAAGGCTACAACTTCATCCGCGGCTGCCATTATGCGCAATCCGAGGCGATGCTGTCGATCTGCGATGAAATCGGGCTTCTGGTCTGGGACGAGTCACTCGGATGGGGAAACACGGTCCAGAGTCTCACCGACCCTGTTTTCCAGCGCGAACAGATTGATCAGACCCGCAGAATGGTGCGCAAAAGCGTCAACCACCCGTGCATCATTCTCTGGGGATTCCTCAATGAGGCGGCAACCCATGAGGAAAGCGCAACCAATCTGGTGGAGACACTCGCGCAGACCATCCGGGAAGAAGACAATTCCCGCCTGGTCACATTTGCCTCATGCCGGATTTTCAAGGATCTCTGCCTGGATTCGCTGGATGTACTCTCCTTCAACACCTATCCGGGATGGTACGGCATTCAGGACGCGCAGCAGTTCCCGAAGGAGGAAGTGCTCGCCGAACTGCGGAGGATCGCGGAGTTCGCCTCGCAGGAGAGATACCGGAACAAGGGATTGATCCTGAGCGAAATCGGAGCGGCGGCGCTGATCGGCGACCACAGCGGGCTGCGCTGGTCCGAGGAGTATCAGGCGGAACTTCTGGAAAGTGTCCTGGAGGAGATCTGGACGGAGGAACGCTGGTCCGGCGTCGCCTTCTGGCATTTCTCCGACACAAAGACCTATTCCGACGGAAGAGCGACCATGCGCCCGCGCGGATTCAACAACAAGGGTGTCGTCAACGAATACCGCGTGCCGAAGCTCGCCTGGGAGTCGCTTGCAAAATGCCTTGCGGAATGTAAAGCGCGGAAATGAAAATTCCTTCCCGTCTCCGATGAAAAAAGAACGCGGGGAACCGACATGGCCGCCCCGCGTTCCTCTTTTTCATTACGCCTGATTCAGCGCCTGATCGAAATCGGCTTTCAGGTCGTCGATGTGCTCAATGCCGACGGAAACGCGGATCAGATCCGGCGACACGCCGGCGGCAATCAGCTCCTCTTCGCTGAGCTGGCGGTGCGTCATGCTCGCCGGATGGAGCACGCCGGTGCGGACATCCGCAACGTGAACGACAATCGCCGCGATCTTCAGATTGTTCATGACTTTTTCGCCGGCCTCCTTGCCGCCCTTGACGCCGAAGCAGAGCACGCCGCTTGCGCCGCGCGGCAGATATTTCTGCGCGAGCGGATACTGCGGGCTGGATTTGAGTCCGGGATAGTTCACCCAGGCCACCTTCGGATGGGATTCGAGGAACTCCGCCAGCGCCAGTGCGTTCTGACAGTGCCGTTCCATCCGCACGTGCAGCGTCTCGACACCGACCATCGAAAGAAACGCATTGAACGGCATCATCGGCGTGCCGAGGTCACGGATCCACTGGACGCGCAGTTTCACCGAGTATGGCGCCTCCGGGAAACTTTTCGTATAGACCAGTCCGTGATAGCTCGCGTCGGGGTTGACGAATTCGGGAAACTTTCCGTTGCCCCAGTCGAATCCCCCCTTCTCGACAACGATTCCGCCGACGCTTGTGGCGTGTCCGTCGATATACTTCGTGGTGGAGTGCGTCACAATATCCGCGCCGTACTCGAAAGGACGGCAGAGGAACGGCGTCGGGAAGGTGTTGTCCACGATCAGCGGAAGCCCGTGGCGATGGGCGGCCTGCGCCATTTTTTCAATGTCCAGAACAATCAGCGCGGGATTCGCCAGAACCTCGGCGAAAATTGCCTTCGTGTTCGGGCGGATTGCCGCCTCCAGTTCCTCCAGAGGCGCATCGGGAAGAACAAAGGTGAATTCCACCCCCATTTTTTTCAGCGTATTGGAGAACAGCGAAACCGTTCCGCCGTAGAGACTGGAGATCGCCACGATGTGGTCCCCGCTCCGCGCGATGTTCATGATCGCCAGCGTGTTTGCATTCTGCCCGGAACTCGTCGCGACCGCGGCGACGCCGCCTTCCAGCGCGGCGATCTTCTTTTCAAAGCAGTCCACCGTCGGGTTGGCAAGGCGCGTATAGAAAAATCCGGGGCGTTTCAGATCGAATAGATCGGCGACGCTCTGCGCATCGTCATATTTATAGGTTGTGCTCTGCGCGATCGGCACGACGCGCGGGCCGCCGTTTTCCGGCGTGTATCCGGCCTGAACGGCCAGAGTTTCCAGCTTCAGTTTCTGATTCATATTTCCGTCTCCTTGTTTCATTGCCAGGACAGAAATATACCGTCATCTGCCGCGGATTTCAATCTCCGAACGATCCGGGAAAAGGAAAAAGCGCGGCACGGACGGATGTTTCGAAATTATTTCCGCAGACTGTTGAGCACAATCTGGACGGCGGAAGGTTTCTCCTTTGCCGGAGCCGGACTTGCCGCAAGTTCCTCGACGGCGGCGAACAGCCGTCTGCAGCTCTCGCGGTAATCCAGTCCGCCGATCTCGCAGATCAGCCGGATGCCCCGGTCCATCAGCTTCTTGTTGGTCACATCGACCCAGCTCATCCAGTTCCCCGTGACGCGCCCGAGCGTCACCATGATCCCCGTCGAAGCGGTGTTCAGAACCAGCTTCACGGCCATATGGAACATGAGATGCAGCGGAGTGTCCGCGCAGGTGACGGGAATTTTGAAATCCGCCGCACCGCTCCCTCCTACCGCGAGACGTTTCTTATAACGGAATCCGGCGGAAAGGGTATCAAACGCCCTCTGAAGGTCCGGGCCGTCCCCCTGCCCCCCGACGGTCACGAGAACGGCGCCGTCCTCTCCGGAGCCGCAGCGCTCCGCCACGGACTCGTTTCCGACTTCGAATTTCAGGAGTTCCGCAGCGGCGATTTTCGGAGGATTCGCCTGAATCGCCTCCGGCGCGCCCATGCGTTTGTAGTCTTCCGGGGTCCACTCCAGACAGCGCAGTGCGCGGTGCATGCCGTGCTCCCAGACCTCCGGCGTCGTGCGCAGCGGATTCTTGACAAACGCCCACGGCATCGGAGAGACCTTGTCATCCTTTTTCCGGAACGGCGGAAGCATGAACGTCGGGGAGCGTTCGGTCGTATCGGTGAAGATGTCCAGAAGGAAGTCGTCCGCAAAATAGGTGATCTTTCCTTTCTTCCGGTAGACGCCCGCCTCGAAGTCGATATAAGCTCCGATCGTGTCCGCGGACGCTTCAAGTTCTCCGAGCAGGGTTTCAAATTCCCTGACATAGTCCGGCGCGGGCACGTTCAGGAGCGAGCACATGACCAGCTCCAGCGCGGCGCCTCCGACCAGCTGTTCGGAGGTCGTCGCCTGCATTCTCGTCGATCCGGCAAGTCCCATCGGCCCGCAGGAGAGGTCCAGCACGCAGACGGCGGGATTCCGGATCGCCTGGCGCGAACGTTCCAGATGCTCCGCCAGAAGATCGGCGGGATTGTTGAACATCAGAAAAACCTTCGATCCGCGGCGGAGCGCCTCGTCCACGGTTCCGAGCACGGAGGAGGTTTCGCCGCCCTCGGTGATCGCGACGAGCATGTCATTGCCGGTCATGCCCATTTCCCGCACCTGCTGACGGCCGAACTCCTGATAATCCTCGAAGAACTCCACGGAACGGACAAGCGCGTAATCGCCGCCGGTCATGATGCTGCATACCTGATCGGCATAACGCGCAACGGACGCGTGTTTCGCACAGCAGTCGCGCCACATGCACTCAAGAAGAATGCTCAGGCGGCCTGTCGCGCCGCAGCCGGAAAAGACGATTTTCCCTCCGTCGGCGATGGTCTTTTTTCCGCTCTCCACCAGACGCCGGAACGCTTCGCTCCGGAAAATGCGCCCCGCCATTTCCAGCACATTGCGGTCGACGCGCTGAAGACAGCGCACGCCGTTTCCGCTTCCGGAAGCGAATTCGCGGTCCAGATTCCGCGTCAGCGGACTGGACTGCTCCGTCGGCAGAAAGCCGAGGTGAAACTGGGTTTCGTTTTCGATGAAATGCATCGCCTGACGATCAGACTCTTTGCTCATGATTGAAGTTTCCTTTTTGAAAACAGGTTGCAGCGGACGGATCCATCCGCCGGTAATTTTTTCAGACAAACCATCCGCCGGTGGCCAGCATCCGGTAGCGCGTCTCGCCCAGGCCGGCGCATTCCGGATGAAGCTCCAGCTCGTCGATCGCTTCGATCCGCCCGTCGAGCAGTTCGTCGATCCGGCGCGCCAGCTCCTCATACCGCTCGCGGAGTCCCGCCAGACGGATCTGCATGATTTCAAGGCCGTAGGACTTGTATCCCCGGAACCACTGGTCGCGGAAGGATTCATTGAGTCCTTCAACTGCCTCGATCACCTCGGGCACATATTTTTCCGCGACAACGCCGAGCGTGGAAAAGTCGCGTTTCGCATAGGCGTTCAGCAGCACAAGACGCAGTTCGACCTTCTTCGCCAGCACATTCAGAATGTTCCACGCGTGATTGACGATTCCCGCCGCGCGGTCTTCGCGGTGCGCCTCCACCCTGCCGCGCAGAGTCCGGTAAGTCTCCAGCGCCCTGTTCCAGATCTCCGGATCGCGTGCCAGCATCTCGTGCCAGACGATCCCCATCAGCGGATCATCCCAGAGCACGGAAGCGGCATTGACATTGTACCATGTTTCGCGCGCTCCTTCGCGGCAGGCGATCTCCATTTTTCCGAGTTCCGTCTGCAGTTCATAAGAACTTCCGCAGACCGCATGGTAAAGAGCGCTCACACGCATATCGGAAGGCTCGGCATTGAACGCATAGTCCGCCGCCCAGGCAAGCCCCGCGAACGCGGATTCAAATTCACAGTAGCCGCCGTCGTCGCCCCACATCGTGTAGACCATGTCGCGGATGCCCAGGCGCCGGCAGGCGTCGACACAGGGTTTCACAGTGGCAAGGGTCTGCTCCGGGTCATACCAGAGACGCGACCAGGTCCAGACGCCCGACGCCATGAACGGAGCATTGCCGTTCAGATCGCGCGACCGTTCCAGCATCCTGAGATACGTCTCCTCATCGCGATGGTAGTAGTCCCAGTAGGAAAGCTGGACCATCTTCGGAATCGCGTCCTTCACGTCCTGCGGGACCGGCGATTCCGTATCATAATAACTCTGCGTCCTGTTCGCGTAGCGGAAATACATGTCGTTCCAGATGACCGGTTTGAGATCATATTTCGTGCAGATACCGCAAAGACGGTTCAAATGGCGGTTGTAGATGTCAAACGGCCGTTCGTATCCGTGCATGTCCATGAATCTGCCGCGCCCGAGATCGTGCGTTTCGTCCATCCCGAGATGAATCCTCCGGGAGGAAAGCGCGTCGCTCCAGAAGCGGATCATCTTTTCCAGAAGCACATAGGATTTTTCACAGTCCGCCAGAATCACGTTGTCCGTATCCCTGACCTCATGATAAACGCCCCAGCGCAGAACCGGCTCCAGATGGCCGAGCGCCTGAATCGAGGCGATGATCTCGATGCCGAGCTGTTTTGCATACGCGTCGATTTCCCGGATCTCCTCCATGGAATAAGCTCCGCGCATGTAACCGAAATAGGTCTCTCCCGGAAGCTGATACGCGTCTTTCGTATAGAGCATCGCCATATTGTAGCCGAGCAGAGCAAGGCGCCGGAGCCAGCGTTTGAAATAATCAGCCCGCACGACGGGGGCACGCGAACAGTCCAGCAGAATGCCGTGTGTGGTGAAGCAGATTTCCTCGTCGCACTCCTGCCCGGACAGGGCATTTGCGACGCCGCGCGCGGCAAAAGATGGATCGCCGTAAGTCACAAGAAACGCGTCATCGTGTTTCGTCACACGCAGTGTTTCCCGTTCCGCCGCCTTCTCGAAGCTCAGGCAGACGCCCTGTGAACCTTCCCGCAGGGGATACTCCTCTCCGAGCGTCCGCAAAATGGAATGCAGTTCCGCCGGAGTGTTCTTTTCATTCCAGATCAAACTCATTTTCCGTCCTTTTTTCCATATGTAATTTTCAGAATTTCAATAGGTCCGTTCCTCCCGCGTCAGATTGGAGCGGATCCTCTGCGCGGTCTCCTCCGAAAGTTTCAGGATTTCAGCGGGATCATCCCCCTTCCGAATGCCGAACCCGATCGCGGCAGGCGGATAACCATCCACCCGGATCAGATGCCCCATCACCCGGATGGAATCCTCCGATGAAACAAAATCGACAAACCCGCGCCGGGAAACAAGCGCCAGATCGCGCCGCGTAATCGGAAGATGTTTCTCCCGAATGATCCGCATTGCCTCCTCCCCGTCCATCGCGGCAAGCAGAAGCCAGCCGGTCGCGGCCGAAGCGTGATCGTCCCCGAAAGTAAAACGCTTCCACGGGGTCCAGTTCGCCCGCGCGGAGTGAAAACAGAGCATGATCCGCTCCCCGCGGTGCATCACCGCCAGATTCACGGTCATGCGAATGCGTTCGGCAAGCGCGCGGACAGGCTCGTTCGCCGCGGCGGCGAGGCGGCGAAAGCTGTTGTCGCGCGTCCCGAGCGAAACCACCATCGGCCCCGGAACATAGCCCGCCTTCCGGGAAACCTTGTCCAGATATCCGCGCCCGACCAGTTCGCCCATGATCCTTGTGCAGGTCGCCGCGTTCAATTTCGCATACGCGGCGACTTCTCCCGGCGTGATGCTCCGACCGCACTGCAGAACCACATACTCCAGAATGTCAAACGTCTTGTGAAGCGATTTTGTCATAATTTCACAATATGAAATTAAAATTTTATATTCTGTTTTAAAAATAACACGATATAAAATAAAAGCAAATGCGCGATCTGTTATTTTCAGAAAAAAATCCGCCGCAGCAGCAGAAAAGAGAAAAGATTGCGGAAAAACATTTGCAATCCATCATATTCCCTGTATAGTTTCCGGTTTGAGACAACAGAGGGAAATCATGAACGAACTGCTGATCCGTCTTTTTCTGCGGAATCCCGGCGATGTGACGTCGTCGCAGGGGAGAACCGCCTATGGAATCTTCTGCGGGTGGTACGGGATCCTGACCAATCTCGTGCTGTGCGGCGTCAAGGTCACGGTCGGCATCCTGACCGGAAGTATCGCGGTCAGCGCGGACGCGGTGAACAACCTCTCCGACGCGGGCTCGGCGGTAATCACGCTGTTCGGGTTCAAATTCGCCGACAAGCCCGCCGACGACGAACATCCGTTCGGCCACGGACGGCTCGAATATGTCGCGGGGCTGATTGTCGCGGTCATCATCATCGCGGTAGGCCTCGATTTCCTGAAACTCTCCTTCGAGCGCCTGATCCATCCGTCGCGGATCGAAATGACAACGCTTGCGCTCGTGTTTCTGCTTGCGACGCTTCCTGTCAAACTCTGGATGTTTTTCGTCTACCGGAAGGTCGCGCGGAAAATCGCCTCGAAAACGATCCACGCGGTCGCGTTCGACAGCCTGAGCGACATCCTGACAACCTCGCTTGTGATTCTCTCGCTGGTCATTTCCCACTATACGACCTTTCCCGTGGACGGGATTGCCGGACTCCTTGTCGCGCTGTTCATCATTTTCGGCGGGGCAAAGGTGGTGCGCGAAATCATCAATCCGCTGCTCGGAGAGTGTCCCGACCGGAAGCTCGTGACGGAAATTCGCGAGCGTCTCCTCCGCTGCAAAGACATCTGCGGCGTCCATGACATCATCGTCCACAGCTACGGGCCGGACCGCTATTTCGCCACCGCGCACGCCGAAATCAATCCGAAAAAAAGCGACATGGTTCAGATCCACGACGCGCTGGAGGCCGCCGAGGTCGAAATCGCCCGCCACATGCCCGTGCGCCTTCTGCTGCACTGCGACCCGTTTTCCAGCCAGGATCCCGAACTGAAACGCTGGCGCACGCTCGCCGAGGATCTGATCGGCGAACTGGATCCCGAACTGAAACTGTACGATTTCCGCCTGGAACAGTCGCAGGAACGGATTCTCCTGAACTTCCAGCTCCTCGTTCCGCGCAAATTCTTTCTCGGCAACGGGGAGCTGATCGGCAGAATCACCACGCAGCTCCGTGAACATGACGCACGGGTGGAGACACTGATCCAGATCACGCACAGCTTCGTCTGACGCATTGCGGAAGGCTGCCTGGCAGCAGGAACAACAGAAAAAAGGGCAGAATATGGAATTCCATGGATGGAACACGGCAATGAACCGCCGCATGCCGGTCATTCTGGCGCTGCTGGCGGCACTTTTGTTCGGATTGAATGCGCCGCTCTCGAAACTGCTGCTTTCGGAAATCTCCCCGATGTACATGGTGGCGTTTCTCTATCTGGGCGCGGGCATCGGAATGTTTTTCCTTCCCCCCCTGACGCGCGAGGGAAAAGAGGAGGCTCCGCTGTCGCGCCGGGAACTGCCATGGACCGTCGCCATGATTCTGCTGGATGTGACCGCGCCGTTTCTCCTGATGTGGGGCCTGCGCCTGACAAGCGCCGCAAACGCCTCGCTTCTGTTCAACTTCGAGATGGTGGCAACCTCCCTGATCGCGCTCGTCTTTTTCCACGAGGCGGTAGGGAAACGCATGTGGTGCTCGCTCGGAATCATCACGGCGGCGAGCATCCTTCTGAGCCTGAACGTCTCCGACGCGGGGACATGGCACTTTTCCACAGGGTCGCTGCTGGTTCTCGCGGCATGCGCCTGCTGGGGACTGGAAAACAACTGCACGCGGAACATGTCGGAAAAGTCGCCCGCGCAGATCGTCATCGTGAAAGGGTTCGGTTCCGGCGGGACGGCGCTGCTTCTGGCGTTATTGTCGGACGATCCGTTCCCGCACTCGCTGCCGGCGGCCGCGCTGACGCTTCTGCTGGGATTTGTCGCCTACGGTCTGAGCATTTTCTGCTACGTCAAGGCGCAGCGGTATCTGGGCGCCTCCCGGACAAGCGCCTATTATGCGGCGGCACCTTTTCTGGGAGTATTGCTCTCCGTCGCGATTCTGCATGAGCTGCCGTCATGGAACTTCCTGTTTGCCGCCGCGCTGATGGTGTGGGGAGTAGTCCTCGCGGTAAGGGAAAAGCACATCCACTGCCACAGACATGAGCGTCTGGAGCACAACCATGCCCATCTGCACGACGATCTTCATCACAACCACGTGCACAATCCGCCGGTGCGGGGCTGGCATACCCATGAGCACGTTCACGAACCCTGCGTCCATATGCACGGCCATACGCCGGATATTCACCACCGGCACACTCACTAACCCGGCAAAAAAAAGGCGCCTCCGGCATGGAGACGCTCCCCCGCCCGGCGTTTCTTCACGCGGACGCCGAGCGGAAATTTCCACAACGGCAGCCGGACAGGACAAGGGCGTGCTCCTGTTCCCGGATGCCGCGACGAGGAACATCAGTCGATGGTTTCGACGAGGATATCTTTGAACTCCGTTGTTCCGGTGGACTTGGTCTTGTAGTTGAGAATCATCAGGATTTTTGCCTGCTTCGTCCCTTTCCACCAGCGGTAGGACGGGGTTCCGTTCTCGGAAAATCCAACCACTTTTCCGGAAAATTCCTTCCAGTCTGCCGAAACAGGCTTATTTCCCGCTGCGGTATAAAGATAGGTGGCTCCGGACCGGTGCTGACGGACCTTTGTCCCGGCGGGATAATCTTTTGCCGCGGGATTCTTCAAAGTGACTTCCCAGACATCCCCCTTCTTTTCAATTTTCTTTTCGACAATCGGCAGAAGATCGGAATTGGGCAGATCCGAACCATCCTCCTTTACATTGAAGGCGATATACCCCCACGGAGTTGCGCCATTCCATTTCGAGGCATCCTTGACCTTTGCGACCTTATCGCCCTTCGCAAGCGGCGCGGCAAGTTCGCTTTCCGTTCCTTTTTTCATGAGATTGACATGAATTGCCAGAATCTGTTTTCCGTTTCCGTCCAGCGGAATAAAGCCGAAGTACAGCGGCTGAGGCTCCGTTCCGGGAGCGGCGCGGAATTTGCCGGAAAGACGGTATTTTTTGGATGGATCAATCTGGAACGGCTTGCTGGTGATGGTAGCATACGCACCGGTAACGGCAAACGATTTTTCCGCGGCATTTTCCACCACTTTTCTGGAAGTGGTGAAATTAGAGGCGGATTCGATTTTCATGACTTCCGCTCCGGAAAGCATTCCCGTTCCGACCGCCGCCGAAAAAAACGCGGCCATCCATTTGCACAGAGTGATTTTCTGCATGACTGACTCCTTTTCTGAGGGTTGCATTTCTTTGAACGATCTGACTGAGGATCAATATATCATCCGGAAACCTCATTTTTCAAGAAAAAATAAAGGGTTTTTCTGAAAAACAGAACTGATTTTCCTGAAAAATGCAGATGAGAAAGGGGAAAAAACAGCAGAATAAGAAGAAAAGAGAGCGGATAATGCGCTAATGATGATGACGGGAAACCAGAAGAAATACAAAGCTCTCCAGGGAGAAAAAATCTCTGCATTTTTTTCCAAAAGCTCTTGAAAATACGGAAAAAATATTTATAATATAGACAAGAGGGGACAGGAATCAATGCTTGCACGATGGATGATAAACAACACTCGCTACAGCCGGATTGAAAACGATCTGCGAAACCGGATCATCAGCGGTATGCTTCCGGAGGGAGAAGCGCTTCCCGGCGAAATCGCTTTAAGTTCCGCTTACGGAGTGAGTCGGAAAACAATGCGTAAGGCACTGGAAAATCTGCGGACGCAGAACTATATCCGCAAGCGCAAGGGACAGGGGAATTTTGTAATTCCCGCCAGCGAACGCTCCCGGATGGAGCGTGTAACCGGAAAGATTCATCTGCTGTTACCCGAAGGAAGAATCGCGGGAAATTTTGTGGGGGAAATTGCTGCGGGAGTCAATAAATTCGCACTGGAGGAAGGACTGGAAATCACCATAGGTTCGCATGATGAAACCGGGGCGGCACTCCAGGAAATGTACCATAATTTTCTTGCGGACGCTTTTATCTGGTGTGCACTTTCAGAAATGTTGCCGCCGGCGATTACTGCTTTGAGCAAATCGCGAATACCGCAGGTGGTCGTGGATTCGCATATTCAGGGAACGGGATCAGTCAGCTACGACAGCCTTCCTGCGTGGCGGACATTGTTTAATCTGCTTGCCGCCGCAGGGCATCGGAGTGTGGCGTTCATTGAACGGTCAGGCGTTCAGGAATGGGCATTGGCGCGGCAGGCGGCATTTCGAATGGCGGCTGAAGAATATAAAATGAACAGGGATATCTTCAAAACGGATGCTTCGTCGGATGCGGCTCTGGCTGAATTTATCCTCAGGCACCCCCAAATTACCGCTTATATTGTAATTACGCCATTGCTGGAAATGTTTCTCATGACACTCAAAACTCTTGAGGGAAAAATTCCGGAGACGCCTTCCTGGGTTGAGTTTACACCCGACGGGATTACTCCCGCCGCAAGGGCAACGCGGATTTACATACCAACTCAGGAGATGGGATTTGAAGCTGCGCGTCTGGTTGCGCAGCACAATTTCCGGACAGATCCAGCACCGTCGATCCAGGTTCCGTGTTTTACTGTGGCGGGGCTGACTACCGGTGCCGCACCGCGAATCAATCAGGTTACTTGACAAACGATAAATTCAAATAAGGAGAAAGAAGGTGAAAGCAGCAGCGAAAAGCCTGGAAAAACAGGTTTTCTGCAAACATTTTACGTTGATTGAGCTATTCATCGTTATTACTGTCATCGCGATTCCTGCAAGCCTGATTCCTCCTGGACTGAAGGAGGAAGTTCCTGCACCGCAGATCCGGATTCCGTATTTTACTGCGGCGGGAGCTGACAGCGCTGCCGCACCGCGAATCAATCAAGAGTATTTTCCAGTTGATCAATTCAAACAATAAGGAAAGAAGATGAAAACAGCAGCGAAAAGCCGGAAAAAGCAGTTTTACTGTAATTATTTCACATTGATTGAGTTATTGATTGTAATTGCAATCATCGCGATTCTTGCAAGCCTGCTTCTTCCCACGCTGAAACAGGCAAGGGAGAGTGCGCGCAATATCGCCTGCACCAACAATTTTTCCCAGATCGGCAGAATTACCGCAAGCTATCTTTCCGATTATTATGACTGCTTTCCCCCGACATACTACACGACGTCCACCGGGGCTGTCAAGATCTCAACAGCTTATTGGTTCTGGCGGGTGTCCGGCCCGCTGAGTGCATATTTGAACTGGGGCAAGTATTCCAATCATGGCAATGTCTATTTAGGCGGTTATTATAAGAACAACAAAACTCAGAGCATTGGTCCGTTCACCTGTCCGGCAACATCTCAGGACAACCTCACGATCGAGATGACGGGGAAACTGGCCAATCGCAATTACGACGTTGGCACTTTTTTTTCGCTTGCGGTAAATGATAAAATCCGGAATCCGGATCAGAATAAGCCGGTGCGGAGTCACCGGATCCGCTATCCGTCGGTATTGGTTTACATGTCCGACAGCTGCGGAACTGGCGAAGTCAATTATAATTGCCGCTGGCATCCTGATATCAGCGAGGATACGAAAACCCGGAAAAATGTTCCGGCCCGGCACACGGGAGGAGCCAACTTTCTTTATGCCGATCTTCACGTCGTCAAATTGCAATGGGATAAATTTCCATGCAACAAATACGGAACAGCCGTATGGGACGGTCCGGTATGGAATCCGGCGGCTGATTAAAGGGAGCTTCCGGCTGAAACGCATAAAAAATCGACTGCAAAATTTTTAACTTATAAGGAAACCAATCATGAAATTTTACAAGAACCGATCTTTTCGGCATCAACTGCGGCGCGCGGCATTGACACTGGCGGCAGTTTTTGTCTGTGCAGGCGCAACCGCCGCCGAAACGACGGCCACAAACATTCCGATGCCAGATAAAGCCATGCGGGGAAAAACTTCCGCTTCCGGCAATCTGCTGTCGGACAGCAGTTTTGAATCCGGCGGCGCCGGGCAATGGAACCGGATGAAGGATCATTCCTATCTGCAGGGTTGTCCCGGCTGGAGTATGGATCATACCACGGCATTTCACGGTCGGAAATCCCTTGTCGGCATTGGCAAGAATCCATTGATATTACAAGGAGAAGGGTACCATGGGGATGGCTTCTTTTCCATTTATCTCAAGTCCGCACCGCCCCATGGCAAAGTCAGAATTGAAGTTTTCAGCTATCGCGGGTTCGCGCCTTTCCAGCTGGCAGGCGAAGATTTCGAGACGTCAGGCGACTGGCGGCGCTGCATCCTGAAAATCAAACGGACATGGCTCCGTTTCGAGGCGGGAAGTGCCCCCTTTTTTATCCGGATAACGCCGCTTTCCGAAGGAAAAATCTGGGCAGACGCAGCTCAGCTGGAAAGGGGAGCGCTCACGTCATGGCAGGAATACCGTCCCGTGCTCAGGACTCGGGCTATCGCAGAAAAATTGCTGCGAGAGCGCTTGCAGGCGCTGCCGCAAACAGATCTCGGAACCGGACGCGCCGGGACATTTTCCGGAACATGCCGATTTACAGTTCAGTATCCGCGTCAAGCAACCGGGGTTCCAGTTACAGTGGGAATTCCGTTCGCTCCCGGGAAATGTTTCATGATCGGAAATGCGGCGGTTCAGGATGAAAACGGGAAAATTTATCCGGCACAGGCCACAGTGACTGCGCGATGGCCCGGAGATGGAAGCATCCGTTCGGCTGCGGTCGATTTTGAAGGAGATCTGCAAGCCGGACGCACAGGTTTCCAACTCATTCCTGGAACCGGAACGGCTCCCGGGAGAGTGTTCCGCCGGGAAGCTCCGGAATTCCGCATCTTTATGGAGGACACTGCCGGAAACTTTTATGAAGGGAAAGAGATCATCCGCGAAAGCGAAGGAGACGGTGCCGTATTCTCCCGCGAACTGCGCCGCGGTATCTTCTGTGACTCCGCAGGCAGTTCGCCAGGCGAATACACACTGCGAATCAAAACCTTTCATTCCAACGGAGCCACTGTCATCGACGCCGCGGTCTTCAACAGCAGCGACATGCCGCTGGCGATCCGAAACGCAGGATTGCGTATCATCAGCGGCAGGCAGGGAGAAGCCGCCGTCTACAGCCAGACCTACGCACCGGAGACTCGATGCTTCGCCATGCCGCCCGACATTTCCTGCGGGGCCGTATCAGGAAACGCCGGAACATTGATTTTCCGGGAAGCCTCGCTGCGGCATCCGGCACTGCTGGAACTTGACCGCAAAGGCGATTTTACCGCCTGGATCTGGCCGAAATCGCTCAAGGCGCTGATATTGAGCAGGAAAATGTCGATCAACCGGGAATTTGTTTATCTCCCTCCATCCGTGAAGGAGGCGCGGGAACGTTTCGGTGACCGGGCGACGGCACTGGCGGATCCGGATGAATTCATCCGGAGCGGATTCTTCATAATTCCGATTGGACGGGTCGATAAAAAACTGCCGCTGGCTGAAAAAATCCTGACTTCAATCAAAAAAAGATTTCCCAAGGGTGAGGCTCTGCTTAAAAACCAGGTCAAAGTTCTGCACGGAGTTTTCAATTACGGAGACGTTTACGGTGATGGAGGATGGGGAAATCTGGAATCGTTTCTTGATTTTTCCGAAATGATTTACGCTGTGGGAACAAATGATCTGGACAGCTGGGCTGCGGCATTGGAACGGGCGCGGCATTACCGCGACGTAGATGTAATCGACGGTTCGGCTTGTTACCACAGTTCGAATCATTCCGGAGGAGTCCGTTACGATTTTTCGCATTCCTGGCCACAGGGGATAATCATTCACTATCTGATGACCGGCGATCCGCGAAGCCGCGAAGTCTGTCTGGAACTGGCAAACCGCTACCGGGAACGCCAGGCAGATGACGCTTACATCCAGGAGTCCCGCTCACTTGCCCGTTACCTCCTCGGTCTGGCTGATTTTTATGCGATGACCGGCAGTCCCGGATTGCGGCAGCGATTCATGGATCAGCTGGAACACGTGGAAAAGCGGAAGCTCAAACCCGCCGAAAAAGACCAGACGATTTTTCACTGGCATGGCCGGCTGGATCCTTATCAGGTCTGGTATGGCGCCTGTGCAATGATGGAAATGTATAAACTGACCGGCGATGCCCGTCTGCTTAACTCATTTCGCCGTGAAATGAATGCCTCGCTCAACATGGATTTTTACCGTCACGACCTGCAGGAATTATGGCCCGGTCTTCCACCCGAAACAGCCTGGCCGATCCAGCTTGGCTATCACTCCGGCCACCGGGGAGCGCTGATGTATCCGTTGATGCGTTTTTATGCGGAAACCTTCGGGAAACCGGAAATGCTCCGACTGGCGGGGACGGCGGCTTACGCGGAATTTCTGCGAGGATATTATTACCGTATGCCGATGGATATTTTCCGTATGGCGGCAATTACTCCGGAACACGGTGCCGAATACCTCGAAGCGGCGCTCAGCCTGCGCCGCCGTGCCGCCGCCAAAACGCTGCTTAACGGTGATTTCAGCAAAAACCCGGGCTGGTTTTCGAACTGGCATTTGCCCGCCGGTCGGCAAATGAGTTACGATGACATCGTCAATTCCTGGCCCCTGACTGAAAAAAAAGAATTCCCGCGCCTGATTCATGAGTATCGCGCCCGCGAGAAGTCGGTAAGTCCCTGGCGCGGTTATTCCCGTAATTTCGGATACCTTGACCCGAAGAACTATTTCTCCGCTCCCCCATCGCTCCGGATTACCCTCAGCCGCCGATGGAGCTACGGTCAGCAGACTTCGCTGGAAACAGCCGAAATACTGGTTCATCCGGGGCAGTGGAAACTTTCCGGTTTTTTCCGCTCCGAACCAGGATTGGAAAATCTTTTCATATGGAATTTCACTCCGGAAAAAGGCTTGATGACATTTCACCGTTTCAGGCCGAAATCACAGAACGGCAGAATTCCAGTCGAGATCGTGCATGCCCCCAGCACCCTCAAGGATTATTCTGCTGAATTGAGTCAGACCTCCAAATCGGGATGGCGGAAATTTGAATTCCGTTTTACCGTTCCCGCCGTCGGCATCGCTTCGGCAAGATTTCAATCCTCCCTCACAGAAAAAACGACCCAGGCCAACATCTGGTTTGATGATATAAAATTGGAGAGAATAAAATAATGGACAGAAACTTCAACCCGGTCCGAATGGCTTTGGTCGGACTGAATTTCGGCGCAGGTCTGGCGGAACGTCAGCTGATCGGAAGACCGATTGAATCCAAGCTTAAAATCATTGCAGTCTGCGATCGGAACCGTGCCAGAGCTGAAGCGTTCGGAACCAGGCATAAGCTGCCTTTCTGCACGGAGCTGGAGCAAGTTCTGAACAATCCGGCGGTGGAAGCAATAATGCTGATGATTCCGCCGGCAGGGCGGTCGGCGGTGATCCGGGAATGTCTGGCTGCGGGCAAGCACGTCCTGACCACCAAGCCGTTCGATCTCGACGCAGATGCGGCGCTGAATGTGCTGCAGGAAGCGCGTAAACGCAATCTGGTCTTACATCTCAATTCTCCTGGTCCGCTGCCCTCTTGTGATCTGGCTCAGATCAGACTCTGGCGCAAGGATTTCAATCTGGGAAAACCGGTGGCGGGGCACTGGGAAACCTATGCTGAATACCACGAAACCGCCGATGGATCATGGTTCGATTCGCCGGAAAAATGTCCCGTTGCGCCAATCTTCAGGATCGGGATTTACGGTATAAATGAAATGATTGCCATCTTCGGGGAACCTGAAGACGCGGAAGTTATTTCAGGAAGAATCGCCACCGGGCGGCCGACACCGGATAATGCTCAGCTGCTGCTGCGCTTTGCCAACGGCGCAATCGGCAGTATCTACTCCGCGCTCTGCATCGGAGACGGCCGGCTGTATCCATCCGCATTCACACTGCACTTTGAACACGGCACCATTTACAAAACACAGGTCCGCACCGTCGCCGACCGCGACTTTACTGGTGTATCCATGCGCCTTGAAACGCTCCGCGGCGGTCGCCTGCATGTGGAAAGCGTAGAACTGCCCGCTGCCGAACGCAGCGGCAGTTATCAATATGAAAACTTTTACCGCGCAGTGCGTAACGGACCTCTGCCTGATGAGGTCTCACCGGAAACCATTGTTGCCGGAATCAAAGCCATTGCGCTGATGATGCGAAAGGATTCCGCGAAATGACAATGAATGCCTCCTTCATCAAAGACTTAGCCCGCCGCTGCGGCGCCGACCTGGTCGGCATTGCTTCAGTCGAACGCTTTGCCAATGTTCCGATGAGTGAGAATCCCCGGGAAATCAAACCCGATACCAGTTCCGTGATTGTTCTCGGTTTCCGAATATTGCGCGGCGCATTGCGCGGCATTGAAAACGGCAGCAACTGGGGCTCTTTTTCCGCTTCCGATCCCGGAGGAATGTGCACCTACATGCAGGAGGCGACCTACCATTTCTGCCGTGAAATCGAAGAAAACGGCTATGAGGCGCTGCCGCTGATACGCCATTCCTATGATTTGCGCGACCGCGGCATCCCGGTGGCACCGGATCGCGCTGCGCCGGACGTCATCATCGACATGGAACTGGCTGCGCAACAGGCGGGATTAGGAGAAATGGGGATGGGAAAACTCTTTCTGACTCCGGAATTTGGCCCGCGGCAGGAGTTTACAGCGGTTTTAACAGAACTGGAACTGGAAGCAGATCCGATTTTCCGCGGACATCTCTGCGATCATTGCGGCGAATGCGCCAAGGCATGCCCAGCGCTTGCGCTGGACACAAAACAGATTACGGGACGGATGCCGCACTGGGCACTGCGGTACGAAAGCTGCCAGATTTGCCGGACAGGCACCAGTCCCCGTCCTTATTCGCTCGGACTTGAACCAAACCGGGTAGGTGCGGCGTGCGGCCGAGCCTGTGTCCGGCACCTGGAGGAGAAAACACATTCATGCTGACCTCAGATGAATTAAAAAAATATGCAAAGCAAGAACTCGGAATCGACGCACTGGGGGTTGCAGACATTGGCCGTTTCGATAATGCTCCGGACTTCATGCACCCGCGGAGGATCATGCCGGAAGTCAAATCAGTCATTGTTTTCACCCGCCGGATTCTGCGCGGATGTTATCGCGGTATTGAGCGGGGCACACACTGGCCGAGTTATCAAGTTTTCGCTTACGCCGGACTGACCAAGCTCATTCATCAAGGGAATTATCGTCTGGGGCGCTTCATCGAAGACCACGGCTTTGAAGCGGTTCCCGCACCACCTGCGGCGACACTGCGTGAATCCGGTCCGCGCGGACCTGTCCCCCTCGGCGGCAAATATCCGCGCAACATCAACATCAGTCTCCGGATCGCCGCTGTGATGGCGGGACTGGGTGAAATGGGTTGGAGCAAGGTTTTCCTCAGTCGGGATTTCGGACCGCGTCAGCGTCTGGGGTGTATTCTGACCGATGCCGAACTGGAACCTGATCCGATCCGGGTCGGGGAAATATGCGACGGTTGTAAATGTTGTGTCCGAGATTGTCCCGGACAGGCGATCAGTGGCGAACGTGCAATTGATTTTGAAGCAGGAGGAGTCAAATGGCAGTGCAACGACCTGGTTTTAGGTCGCTGTAAACTTACGCACTTCGGATTGAACCGGACAACTTCGCCGCATTTCGTCAAATCGTTTCCCGGTATTTATATACCGATTCTCGAACAGGGCAACACCTGGGTGGAAGGGTGGAACTTCGGACATGCGCTGTTCAACGCGCTGCCAACCTACAAAGCATTTTCAGCGTATCCAATCGCAATCTGCGGTGCACGCGGTTGTATCATCAGCTGCATGAATCATCTTGAAAAACGCCGACGCATCCGCAATTTATTCAGAAAGCCGTTTACAGTGGAACAGCCGTGGCGGCTGCCGGAAAAACCACAGAAATACCACGAGGACCACCATGGATTCGTCTTTGATCCGGAACATCCGGATAACCCGGAAAATACTTCCGGCAACGTTCAGTCCAATTGGTATTGACCGCACATTTCCCCCCGGAAACGGGATAACAGTACTGTTTGCAGTTCCGTTGTAAAAAGTTTTACTGCTGCAGAATGAAGGTGCCGCTTTTCCGGGCCAGAATCTCTTCCCGGCTCATCAGTTCCTCGGGGGAATCGCTCTGCACATGACCATCGGCAAAGGCCCGCTGTACCCGCAGATTGTGCACGGCAAAAAGATACATATAAGGATAACCTGCAGTCGCCGGATAAAAATAATAGGCTCCATACCCCTTCGACTCGTTCTCGCTGCTTCCCTGAATTGTGTCGCCCAGCAGACCGAGTTTTCCCGGAGCACGCATCTTCCTGATGGCATAAAAACGGGCATTCCCGGCATCTTTGACGAATACAGCGTAATCTCCGGTTTCAGAAATCCGTTCCTTGTAATAAGGAATCTGGTTCCCGTTCCAGCTTGTGGTGAAACATTCCATGACGCCCATGGTGTGAAGAGAACGGGTTGAAGAATTGGTGTCTTTCCGCGGCATGGCGGGACAGATGGCGAAATCCCATTTTGACAGATATTTCAGAGCCGCCAGGGCTACAGGAAAGGTGTCAAGTGCGTTCCGGTAATAGTTTCCTCTTGCACCGAGCATATAATCCCCATAATCCGATGCGTAAAGCTGCTGAGCAAGCATGATCTGCTTCTGCTGATTCATGCATGCGGTGCCTTTGACCTTCTCACGAACCTTCTGCAACGCAGGAAGCAGCATCGCCGCAAGAATGGAAATGATTGCAATCACGATGAGAAGCTCTATCAATGTGAAACATCCCTGGGAACGGGAAAAATTCCGGAGTTTCCCCCTTGCATTTCTGTTTTCTTTCATCATGGTAAAAACCCTTTCAATTTATATGCGATTGATTTCATTGTCAGCTTATAATGTCGGCGTGCTTCAGAAAGATTCGGAGCAAAGCCGGGCAATGCAGCAGAATAATAAAATGCCTCCGTCTGCTGTTCCAATTCAGGGAAACGGGCTTCGGCATCATCCCAGATTCCACGGTCCTCCCGGAGAATTTTTTCTTCCGTATAATTCCGGTAGAGGCGGAATTCCGGCAGGTAGAGCATATCAAAAAGCTCGTAAACGTAAGAGCGGCAGTAGTGATTTCCTGCGTCTGCTTTCAGAGTCCCGACGAAATCCGGATAAACCGGAGCGGAACGTTCCAGAGCGTGCAGCGTATGATTGAGAGAAAAATCTCCGGAACAGGCCAGCACGTCGCGGAGTGCCTCGTAACACGATTCGATCAATGCAAGACGTGACCGGACAGATTCCGCGGCTCCGGAAATTCGGCTCCGGAAATGTTCCAGGTCAAGCATCAGATGCGTAAGGTGAATGTGAAGCGCTCTCCCCAGAGTTGTTTTTGCCAGATCCAGCAGATCTTTGCATACAAACACTTCATCCGGAAGCCCGATCGCGGCAAGGGTGCACAGAAGATCAGGAAGAACACATTCCGCAGCACGCATGGTTTCGGCTGTCAGGCGGTGGGCGGTCAGGTTTTCCGGTGTGAATGTCCGGTAGTTTTTGACATGAAGCACGTTGAAAATGATTTCGTGCCCCATGCGCCCGCGAGGTGTCACGGGGCCGATGAAAAAACGGCTTTCAATCACAGGCAGCGCCTCCAGCCAGACGGCATGCATGACTTTTTGCATTTCTCCCGAATACCGGCTCCGGCAAAGTGCGTCAATGACCGGTCTTATGCCCTGCTCCGGTTCCGGCTTCCAGCTGTTGCGGCAGACATACTCCATAAGGAGAATGTCCGAATGCGAACACTCAGGCCATAATGCGAATCCGCGGCACTCCGGATCGGCCGCCGCAATCTTCAGGCGTTCGGAAATCCGCGTGTAATCGCCCCGGAGATCCGTTTCGGATTCATAGGCGCTGAAGATTCCGAATATCCACGGAAATTTCCGGACTACTCCCCAGTTCATGAAATAATTGACCGGATCATCGGTATCGGAGGTGTAGTCAAAGATCAGATTCCGTCCGGGATCCAGCTCCCCGATAAAGGCGGTAACTTCCTCCGGAGTCCAGAAAGTCGAGAAATCCCACGTGCCGATCAGCAGAGGCGCATTCGGATAACGTTTCCGCAGTTCGCTGATAATGCTTCGGTAGACATACAGCTTGAAGGCGAGATTCTCCCTGCGTTCGGGAAAGCACATGCGTTCCGCCAGTCCGATGGTATGGAAAATATCCGGTGAACCGTATTCGCGGATATGCGTTTCGGTCAATTTGAAATACGCCTCAAGATTTTTTCTGTCACGGATATCCCACGCCCGGCCGGTCGGTTCGTAATAAGCGCCGCCAGCCTGCGGGATAAAACGGGGAGCCGCTTGATCCAGATAAGCCTGCGGTGTGCGGCTGTACCAATGAGTCACCACTCCGACATCTTCCGGATGGAGCAGATCGCGCTCACGGGCATAGGCCAGAATTTTCCGTCGCAGCGCGCCGCGATACTCCAGGCTCCAGAACAGATTGCGGTCGTTGTAGGAATGGGGGATTGATTCGGGAACTCTGCCGTTTTCCGGATAGGGAACGATATCCGGAAATGCCTTCTGAAACAGATCATCCATGCCGATGCGCAGCATGAAGAGATTGAAACGGCGCTTGACAAGAAAATCAATCTCTCTTTTCCAGTCTTCAAAATCCCAGAATTCCGCCTGGAAACGCTTCAGCCCGCGGTGGGCGAAATAACGGATCATGCGGTATTGGAAACGGTTCCTTTCATACAGATCAAAGCCTTTCAGAGAAAGGCTGGCACGCTTCGGGATGCGGTCGCCGTCAGGGAAATAGGAACAGCCCTGATGTTCGAAAAAAGCGTAGACCGCATACAGAAGGGCCCGGGGACGTCCTCCCGCGAGAAAAAGCCAGTCATGCCCGTCGATCTCCGCCGAGCGCAGAACAAAAGAGTCCCCGCCGATCGGGATGCCGAACGGCGGAATCGTTCCATTCAGGATCAGTTCAAACACAAACGGAAACTCCTCGTCGCCGCCGAGCACGACGTGATCTTCTCCCCCAACGGGCTCAGTAACGGCTTCCACCCTTTCATCCGTCATGGCATGCCAGAAACTTCTGAATTCATCCGCCGCGATGCGGTAAATACCTTCATATTTTGGAATCAGCAGTTTCATGATCAATCATTCTCCATCAGGATCAATCCGCGAATTGTTTCAGATAATCAAGAAAAAGTCCGGCAATGAAATTGTGCCCTTGATCCGTCGGATGGAGCCCGTCCGCCGGAGAGAAGAGTGTATTCTTTTCCGGGCAGGCCGCCAACGGGGTATAAATGTCGAAATAACCGGTTTTCTGCTCGGCGGCGATTTCGCGGAGAGTCCTGTTCCACTGTTCCAGAAGTTCGGGACGGCCGAACAGGTAACGCATATGATCCGGACGGTTCATGGACTCGCTCAGCTTCAATGCCTGCTCAAAGTTGATGGAGGCGGCGGAAACCAGGATGATCCGTGCCTTGCTGTGACGACGGATTTCCCCGAGCAGCTCACCGTAAAGTTTCTTCTGTTCCGGCGGCAGAATGCGCGGAACGCTCAGATCCCTGCTCCATCTCGTGTTTGATACGGTGTCGTTATGTCCCAGCCAGATGAAAATCAGGTCGTATTCCTCTTTCCACAAATCCTGATAACGGAACTGTTTGAATGCCTTTTTCCCACCGTGGATTCCGCGCATGCGCTGGAGGGTCCGTGTTACGTAGTCGCCGTGAACCGCGGCGTTGCGAAAGGAGGATTTCCCATGCAGATTCAGGAAAAAGTTGACTTTGTCCGTATAATTGTGGTCATGCAGAAAATCGGAAAGACTGTCTCCCAGATAAAGGATGCGCATCGGTTTCTTTCCGGCAAATGCATTGGCACGGGCGGCAAGTCCGGCAAACTGCTTCCGGGGAAGCACGGACATGCGGACCTCGGAAAAAGCGCCGTCCGTCACGGCGCGGAAAAGATATTCCCCCGCGGCACTTTTTTTCAGACCGGGAAATTCAATCTTTTTCTCTCCGGAGCTTCTGCCTGCCCGCAGCGTCTGTTCTCCTCCCGGGGCAAAGGAGAACAGACGGACGGTTTCTCCTGTTTTTTCCGTCAGGAATCGCAGGGGCGGCAGGTCGCTTCCCTCAGGAACGACCGTGAACGGAGTTTCCGCGCTCAGGCATGTGCGGTTCGGCAGCTCCTGAACGGAAAACTGATCGAAATATGCCTTGCCGCCTTTCAAACGAAACTCCGCATGAGAGGAAGTGATGCCGGGACGATCGCAGAAAATCTCAAAAGAAATTTCCCGGTATTCCGGCGTCAGTTCCCATGAGGCGGTCGGAAGCGTCTCCTGGATGTTTTTTCCCTCTGCACGGATTTTCCGGAAACATCCCGCGCTCAGCGTTCCGCTTCCGGCGACGTGTCCTCGGACCAGGAAACGGCATCCGCTCAGCGGTTCCCGCGGCGTAATCAGCATCCATGCGCGTGCATTGTCTTTGTCCGCGGGTCCGGCAGGTTCCAGAATCAGCGCGCCCCTGCCCCGGAAGGCGGCCCCCTGCGTCGTGACCGTCTCAAGTTTTCCCGGCCAGGATTTGAAACGGATCCATCCGGCGTGACCGTTTTCAAACGACCATTGCCGCTGATAAAGTTCCCGGGCACAGAGCTGCGGCAGAAACAGTCCTGGCAGAACAAGCAATGCCGCAATCAGGATAAAGTGTTTCATGGTCAGAGATCCTCCTGTTCCGATAAGGCGCAGTTATTTTCCAGGTGCCTGAAACTGAAGAATATCGTATTCGGCAGGCATCTGAACACGATAGGGCACCCCCTTTTCGCCGACGAGGCGCATGGCTTCGGTCATTTCCCAATACGGAGTATCGCTTTTGTCGATGATACCCACCGCGTAATTTTCCTGCCACGGCCCTTTGCGGCGGCCGGTCGCAGGCTGATCGCGGTAAGCAAACCAGTGTGTCCCGACAATCTGGGGATGGCGCAGCACTCCTTCCATGATGCGCCGGTAAGCGCGGGCCCGGTCATCCTGGGTCACTCCGCACTGGCGCGGCTGGGCGCAGAACATGCCGCGGTCGATCACGCCGACCTGAAACTCGGTGATGATGACGGGAATGTCGGTTGACAGGCCGGGGCGGCGGAGGCCCTCCAGACAGTAGGTGTAGCAGTTGATGGTCATCACATCACAGTATTTTGAGGCAATTTCCAGAACGTCCTGATGCAGCAGATTGATCCGGGACCCCATGTAAAGCATATGAGGCGAGAACTCTTTTGCAACTGCGCGGCAGGTTTTATAATAGTGATTGATGAAATGGCGGTTGAACCGGAGGAGGTCATTTTGAATCCGGTCGGATTTCGGAATGTATTTCGCATTCAGAACGGCGTCCCAGCTGCGGTAGTAGGTTCCCCAGCTTTTGTTCAGATCCTCGATGAAAAGATATTTTTCCCGCAGCAGGCGGACAAACTCTTTCTTGGCCGCGAGGGTGGCGTCCGAAAGCATGACGCTTCGGGCAATGGCCGTCCTGTCTCCCTGATAAGTATTGTGTCCCCAGTTGATCTCATTGTCGATCATGACGCCAATGCAGAAGGCATCGTCCTTTGCATGTGCAAGCGCTTTGGATTTCGCGTGCTGCCGAAGCTGTTTCTCAAAACCGGGATCAAATACATCCCAGATTCCGGAAAAGTTGGTTGCCAGGTGTGACTGCGGATCGCGGTAGGCCAGGGGTACCGTGCGTGGAAATTTTCCGCGGATTCCGGTAATGTTGATGACATAGGGCACTTTGCATTCCCGGGTGATCTCCGGAGAACTCCAGTTCCCGATCGTGTTGACACCCCAGCTGAACATCCTCCGTTCCACAATCGCGGGATATCGTTTTGCATAATCCTTTCCATAGCGTGCAGTCAGATTGTCAACGGTGAAATTCCAGCTGCCCCGTTTGCCGCGTTTCGTTTCAAACCAGAGATCCGGATGCCCCGATCCGGTATTATCGTATTCCCCCATGGTGATGGAATTGATTCCGAATGAGAAAAACAGTTTGCCATCCGGATCGACCAGGAACCATTTTCCCTGATATTTTTCGGCGCGGAAGAAACCGGTTTTCCGCAGTGTCGGGCCGTTCGCCCAGCCGCCGTACTGATTCCAGGAAATGCTTTTCGGTTTCATCAGACGGTTTTCTTTTGCCTGATTCGCGGCAAAGGAGGCGGCGGAATGGATCTTTTCCGGCCAGTCCTGATATTTATACTGCCCGTAACGGTCGATGAACGGATAAAAACGGGTGGGATCACTGAGTTCCGGCGGCAGCGGTTTGCGCGGTGTCATCAGACGCACATTGCCGATCCGAAGCTTCAGGGAACCGTCGACAGTATAATATTTGGGATTGTCCACGGAAAAGATAATTCCGTCCACCTTCCGCGCATCAATGGTGCGGATGGAGGCAATCCCCGGAGGCGTCGCGCCGACGGCGAACATCTTGCACGGCGCGAATTCATCCGCGTGGGGATAATAGAGTTTGAGCACACTTTTCTCTCCGGGATTCAGGCAGATGCCGGCATCAATTCCGACCTGGTAGGTCCCGCCGCAGTATCCCGGATTCGTAATGCGGACCCGCATGGCCGCCTGCTGTTTCAAATTCAGGTTTTCGAGTTCAACATGCAGTTCCTGATATTCCGAGAGATTCCAGTAGCGTTCCTGCGGAGTCGGCCGGATCCAGATACCGGGCGTCCGAAGGTCGTTCCCGGGAGTGATTTCAAGCTCAAGAGCGGAAACATCGCCGGAAGCCTTCCGGAATTTCACTCCATCGGCCCTGCTTCGGAGCGGAGTTGTCGGCATGGGCTGGCGGAAATCCACCACCCGGATGGATGCAATTTCCCTTTTGCTCCAGTCAATCAGCGTTTCTTCGGCAAAAAGAAATATGCACATCGCAAAAAGAATCGCTCCTGCAACGGATTTCATCATACATTCTCCTTATTTTATGCTAAAATCTTCCCGTAACAGTAAAATGCACCCATACACATCCGCAACGCCGGCTTCTAATTCCCCTAAAGCTTCCGTGCGGCTGTCCCTGTGGATTCCCGAACGATCAGTTTCGGCAGAAAATACTCCCGGCAGAGCGTTTCCGGTCCGGTTCCGTTGATGCGGTCCAGAAGGATGCGGACCGCGCGCGATGAGACTTCCGGCAGGCGATTGTCCACTGTAGTCAGCGACGGATAGAGAAAATCACAGAAATCCCGGTTGTCGTAACCGGCCAGTGCAACGTCTCCGGGACACGTGATCCCGAGTTCCTGCATGGCGCGGAGAACCGCTCCGGCCACCGTATCGTTTCGGGCGATAACCGCATCCGGCTTTTCAGAAAGCAGCATTTCACGGGCAAATTTCACAATTTCCGGTATGGACGGTTCACGGGGGCATAAATAATGTTCGCTGAATTTCGGATCGAACTCCAGACCATATTTCCGCATTCCTTCCATATACCCCTTTTCCCTGGCCAGATACGACGGATATTTCCCGAAGGGGAACGGTGGATAGGGAAGAAAATAAGTGATTTTGCGCCGCCCCTGCGCGACCAGATGATCTATCAGCATTTCGATTCCGGAAGCAAGATCCAGTTCAACAAATTCGCATTTGCCTTCATCACACAACGGACGGTCATAAAATATCACATGGTTAAGCTGTTGTGAATATTCCAGAATCTGCCGGTTGAGGGTTGGAAACGAGTTGGAATGTATAATGATACCATCAATGCCGCGGCTTGCGAAGTCATCAATATATGCACGAATGTTATTCAGATCACCATTGCATTGTCCCACAAGCAGACGATATCCGGCTTCCGCCGCAGCTTCCTCGACATAAGCGACACGGGTGAATTCCGTAACCGCGCTGTGCGCATCAATCAGAATTCCCAGAAGACGGCTGTGTCCGCCGGCAAGACGGCTCGCTGTCAGATTGACGCGATACCCCATCTTGTGCGCCACGTCGCAAATCCGTTTTCTTGTCGCCTCGCTGATTTTTGTATTATTCCGAATACTCGGATTCAAGGCCTGGGACACTGTTACCTTGGATACACCAACTGCCGCGGCAATATCTATTAATCGTACCGGAGACCTCATTTATTTTCTCTCTAACTAAGCGGTTAGTTTATTTCTATTATAATCGAAAAAATATAAATGTCAAGAGGCAAACTGATTTTTCCAAGAATAAATTCAAAACCCGCAGTGTTCTGAAAATTTGGATCACGCCCTTTTTTGTGTCCCGTCAAAATGCAGCAGGAACGACAAACAGATAAATCTGCTATTTTTCCGGATGAAACCGCTTTTTATTGAAAGAGTGATGCAAAAGTATTAATCCCGCACACGGCCGCTTGTGAATACAGAAGCAGCACTTTACGGTAGAAGCTTTTCTCATTATATTCTTTGAGTGATTAAGATCAGTCAGGGCAAAGCGGAGGATTACTCCATTTTCATTCAACGTTCAAAAATTCCAGTTTGCAATCAGGGCTCTCCATGCTATTTTATTCTTAACGACGGAATATGACGCAATGCTGCATCATATTGGCAATGAATTTATTAACCTGGGGAAAAAGTGTCACCTGTTTTTTACGGAAAAACAGAACTGGTTATTCCCGTCCTGACGATTCCATCACGCTGCAAATTTTCAAGATGGATTTCTGCGGGAAATGAACCATCCCAGTACAGAGCACGCGCTCGTATCGGGAATTTCGCCTGCGGCGACCAGTTTACGCAGCCTGACCGCACCGGAACTGAAAGGGAAGCACAAGGCGCTATTTTGACAATGCAGAAGCTTCAGACTGTTAACCTGATTTTTTTATAAAAATGGGAAAGGATCTCCAATGAAATTGCTGATCATAGCCTCTTTCTTTATCAGCCTGCCACTGATGGCAGCAGTGGAAACCATTTTGGTCACATGGGAAAAAGATGATCTGGTCAGGGAGGTGTACAATTCTCCATTCGGCAAGGTTTACCGATTCACTCCGACAGACAATACTTCACGGTTACAGCGCGCATACAGAAATTCTTCTCATTCAAAAGATTGTGACTGTGAATCCTGCCGTTATCTCCGGCAAAGCGTAAACGGCGGAACACTGCAGATCAAGTTCCCGAAGAAAAAAAGTCCCGAACGGCGTTTCCTCGTCATTGATTTTTCGCTCCGTCCTTTCCCCGCCTTCTCAAAAAACAAATCGGACTTTCAATTTTTATTTTTTGAATCAAAACAACCGCCGGGACGAATTCCTTACACTCTCATCAACGGGATGTGGACCATAAAAAGAAATCAGGTTCTCTATTCGCTGGCTGGCGGCGGCTCTGTCGGCTCCAAGTATCTGCCCGATACGGCAGCACTGATCCCGGAATTTGAACCGACGCCACATCGAATCATTTATGATTTCCAGGAAAATAAAACTTTTTACTCCACAGGCAAATTCAACACAACTTCCGTAATGAAAAACCTGAAAAGCAAAAAGAAAAAGAATGTCTATTTTGCTCTTACATGTGTTTCCGCGGCGGACGCTCGAACAGAGTACCTGGAACTTTCCAATCCAGCTGTATACATATGCGATACGGAAAAGGAGATCGAACAGCTTCCGAAACAGCAGTTCCGGGCATACGACTATTCCCGGTATTCGCTGGATACCAAGAAAAAAAATCTTTCCAGCGATGACCGTTTCAAATTGGCGAAACGGGAGAAAAATCCGGATTTGCAATATGCCTTTGCGCTGCGCTATCTGTATGGTTCCGGCGAAGAGTGCAATCCTGCCAGAGCAATCGAGCTTCTGGAGCGGGCGGCGAAGGAAAAACATGTCATGGCTCTTTATCAGCTGGGACTCTGTTATTTCCGGGGTTACGGCGTTGAACCGGACATCAAAAAGGCGTTGGAATATCTGGAAGACTCTGAAAAATACGGATATTCCATTGCCGGCGCCCTGCGCTGGCATATCGAACTCAGGCAATCCGGAATCCCCTGGTTTGCAGGGGAAAAAATCATAAAAAGCCAGCAGTCTTTGGCTCCTTACAACAGACTGGATCATAATTTTGTTTTTACCGGGATATGGCCGAGCACTCCGACCCCCATGTTGTCGCCGAAACTGCTGAATTCACGATCAATCGTTCTCAACAGCAGGAATTCAAAAGGACAGAAATATGTGGATCAGGTGATCAAGTCCGGATATCCTAATGCCTATTGGAGCAAGGCCATCTATGAATACGGATTCGTCAATCCGGAAAAATGTCTGGAACTTCTGGAAATGGGAGTGAAGGCCGGAGATGAAGACGCATGGCCGGACACGATACTGTATCGTCTGCGGGCGCACAAGCCGGTATCCGTCAACGATTTTACAAAATTAACAGACCTGAAATATGCCGATCAGCCTCTCTATTACGTCCTGCAATACGCGGTAAAAGAAAATGTTTTCCTGCATTTGAATAATCTGATCTCGCCTGGTGCTTATCCGACAAAAGAAAATTTTGACAAAAGGTTCCCTCAAAAAAATGCCGAAACGCAGGCCGTGTATGCTTTACTGTCCATGTATTGTTTTCAATATATGAGATATGCGGAATATCGTAAAAATCTGACAACGGATAAAGAGGCTGCAAAATTCGATATTGGCGCATTCTGGGAAAATGTGTTTCAGTCTCTGCTGAATGCCGCCAATAAAAATCACCCTGTCGCACAATACTGGATCGGAAGGTGCCATTATTACAACGATTTTCCCGAAAAGTATCAAAGCCAACGTCCAAGAACAACGGAGTCCCAGAGATACTTTTATGCCGAATCATATTTGAATAAAGCAATAAAACAAGGTTCCCTGCCGGCCAAATTGCTTTACGCGGAATTGCTGCTGTCCAAAAAATCGCCCGCAGCAACCCAGGCATTGAAGCTGTTGAAAGAACCGGTCGGACTCTCTTTCGGTCCGGCTGTATATCTGACCGCCAAAGCGCTCTATTTACTCAACAGAGTGAACGATGCGGGGAAATATGCTCAGCTTGCTGTCAGGCATGGGGATTGCCGCGGATGGCAGCTCCTCGCTCTTCTTGCCGAAAAACGGAAACAGAGCAAAGAAGCGTGCAAATACTGGCAACAGTTCATCACTGCGGATCTGCGGAAACGGTCCCTGGATAAGAACGACCCCTACTGGCCGCTTCTTTATGCGGAACTGGATACGGAACATTCCGGAACCCCGCTCCGGAAACAGAAAAATTGAATAATCTGCCGCAATCCGGAACACCGCTCCGGAAAGCCGTTCTCCGCATCCCGGATTCCGATGCGGCAGAAAGTCCCCGGAAGCGGTCGCTCTGTCATGCATATTTTTCTTGAAACCGTATTCCCTGGCAGATGCTCCGGTACAAAAAATATTTTTTCCATTTGTTTTTCTGAAAAGATACATTATTTTTCAATGAGACAACAATGGAGAGTAAGTCAAAATGCGGATCGGCTATTTTCATCACTGGTTTCAAGCGCCTTGCCGCTTCACGGAGTTTCTGCGCGAACAGGGAATCGAATGCGGACGAATTGATTATTCAAAGCCCGGTTATCTGGAAAAATACGATGTGGCGCTGATCGAACAGAACGGATTCAACGACTACATCGAAAACGATGAACTCTATATCCGCGACTGGGTGAAACGCGGCGGAATCTGCCTCTTCCTCCATCAGGACTACCGGCGCTGGGCGCCCTGTTTCCTGCCGCCTGAACTCGGTTATATCCAGCTGATTCACCGATATGTTCCGACGATCCGCGACGGAAAGGAGAAATCCGTCTATTATAATTACATGATGCCGTATCCGGAAAACGAGGGGGAAAGTCTATTTCAGTTTCCGGAAGCGATCGCGCCCGAGGAGATGCTCGACTGGCGGATTCCGGTCAACAGCTTTTCGATCGTCGATCCGCCGGAAACGCATCATGCCGAAACGGTTCGGACGGCGGCGCTCTCCTGCTTCCTGCCCGGCCCGGAATGGCGGGTTTTCGGTTCCTATATGGATCCCGCCGTCCGCTCCGGCGCGCTGATTCTCCATGGAAAATTCGGAAAAGGCATGTATTTTCTCAGTCAGATCCTCTTTCCCGAGGAAAAAGTACCCGATGACGACCGCTCCCTGATATTCTGGAAAAAATACATCCGCAATCTGCTGGCATATTTTGAGAGGTTCAGGCAGGGAGCGGAAGAACCCGCTCTTCCCATACCCGCTCCGCCGGCGCGGAAGAAAAACTATAAACTTGCCATTCACATGCACTCGCTTGACTGGTACGGCTGTGATACCTCCGTCGGAACAATCCGCGCGCTGATGCGTTATATGAATTTCGACATCTGCGCACTTGCAATGAAGGACGTCACACCTTATGAGGGAAAGCGGCAGCCTGTGGATTATTCCGACGACCGCGTCCTCTTTCTCAACGGACAGGAGTATCACCCGTTCAACTGGGGAGACAGAAACAGCGGGATCGGGCATAACAACTACCATATGCTCGCCATCGGAATTGATCCGGAGGCCTATACGCAGGAATTCACGCGCAGCCTCTATTCCGATGCGGAGATCGACGCCTATCTGAAAAAGGCCATTTCTTATATTCACACCCATCACGGCGCAGCCTGCGCGACTCATCCGGCCCATGTCGACTACTGGTTCGACTATGACTTTGACGCCGTCGATCAGGAGAATCTGACCTCGCTTGCCGGATCGGACATTGAGCGTTACTGGCTTTCCGGGCGGAGAATCGCAGTCATGAACTCCGTGGATCTCTTCGGCGTCCGCCGGATGTTCGACAATCCCGCGGTCAATTTCCTCTATCTGCGCGAGGGAGAAACGCCATGCAGGGACAGTGTCGTGAGTGCCGTCCGTGCGCACCATACCATCGCCGCCGCATGGTTCCGGGAAGCAGACATTACACTGTCGGGACGTCTGCCCGGTGACGAAATCACACGGGAGGAAGCCGCAGGCACCCTGCATATTGCAGCGGAAGTCGCCGCAGGCGTCATCCGGAACGTCCGACTTTACTCCGGGGCTCAGGTTGTGCTTTCCCTGGCACCGGAAAAGAAACGCATTGACTGCGATCTTCCGCTCCATGACATCGTCCCGGATTCTTTCCTCCGTGTGGAAATCGAAGGAGACGAACCTGGAAAGATTGCCGTTTCGACACCCTTCTTCCTGCGTTGAAAACTGAAAAATGCAAGGCTTTTTTCCCGGGTGCAAGGGGCGCCGGAGCTTGTCGCGCCCCAGCGGTAAGATGCAATTCATGCGGAGCATGAATGTAGAAGTTACGACATCATCTGACGATCTGTCATATTTCCTTTTAGTTTGGAATGTTGTTACTGTACTACAACATTTTCTCTTTTGCAAGTGGCAGGGAATCCAGGAAGGCGGAGTTGACCTTTCCTGGGACAGTTTGCCACCGGAGTTCCCCCGACTCATGGGGGGAACAGGAAAAGATGTTTCACGATTAATTCTGAAATTACAATTCCCCCATGCATTTCCTTGAGATTGGTCAGAAAAGGGATTGATTTTTCCGAAATACATTCACAGCCATCCCATAGGAAAAGAAAAAGTTGAAAGGTGATGGTTCTGGATGCAACTTATATTTCAGCAAAAAAACAAGGAGCATCCATGAAACCATCAAAGCATAAAATGACCGTATTATCGCAAATTTTCAAGTTGATTCCGCGAAATTTGATT
>CASEFP010000032.1 GCA_949287225.1 uncultured Lentisphaeria bacterium | reverse complement strand
GCGGCAGATTTCCCGTTTCGTCCGGGGGCGTGGATTCCTGTCGCCGCATTGTCCGCGCAATTTGTCGATGACAGTCTCTGTGAGTTCGCGCGCTTCGTTGACCAGATTCAAATCCGTCGGATACCTGATGTCTGCCGGCGCACAAGTCGCATCCATCAGAATTGTTCCGGAATTTTCTTCCTCACTTGAATTTGAATGCTCGGGCGGGACGCCGCCTCCGTCTGGCGGAGGATCATCTTCCGGGCGTATGGAGTTTTGCGCTAACTCAATTATTTTGTCATTCAACGACATCACAACTTCCCGGGGCAAACGTTTCCGAAAATGCGTCAGCAGCGAAGCGCTGAAAGGGGCCTTCGTCTGGAAGCTTTTAAAGCCAAGAAAATATTGAAGATACGGATTTTCGATCACGCTTTCCACGACTTCACGATCGCTCAGACCAGGAATTTCCCTGATCAGCAAGGCCCCGACTGCGATACGGATATTCAAGGCAACTTCACCTCGACCATGGCTTTTGAAGTGTCGTTTTTCAGGAATAAGATCCTGCATAATCGGAACTTTTTCTGCTGCAGTTTATTCCATTGGGTTTAATACCTCGCCCCTTGGGGCGACTTTTTGTTCTTTGCATTTTCCATTTTTGCGTCCGGCTCGTTTACGAGCCGTGTAAGAGCGGGCGTAATACCGCGTGGCTTGCCGCGCGGATAGCTTGCTCTGAAGCAAAAATTTTATTCAAAATCAATAGATTTTATCGCATTCAGCAAGCCTCAAATAGCACTCTGATCTTTTCCGAGGCAGAGGAACAGCCATGTGGAAAGAGGTTCCGTTTCAATGGTAAAAGTTCCGTTTCTGACAGGATACTCGCACCCTGTGAACAGTTCCCTTACTCGTTCAGTCCCTGGCGGAGTCCGGAATTCGCGTGTACCCCCCTGAAGAGTGTGCACGGCAAACAGGTTTCCCGCAGCCATGGTCGAATCATATGTGTTCGTGTTATAAATCCAAAGCCCAGAGGCACGAGCAATTCCCTGCCAGATTTCCGGTGTCAAAAATGGACTCATACTGTAAATGGAGGTCCAGGCAGGGAATTTTTTCACCGTCAGAGCGGGAATGCCGTTTTCCGTAAATCGGGCGGCGACGTCCCCTTCCAAAGTTTCCAGCACGGGCGCAAGTCTGTTTTTTCCGCTGCCGAACAGAATCCCGCGGGGAAACGCATCTTTTTCCATTCTGGCGATTCCGGCCACACTTCCCTCACGCGCTCTCATGCGGATGGAAACAAGGTCCTGGACCCGCCGGAGATCAAGCTTTTCTCCATCACTGACCCCGGGCGCGTGAAGAAAAACAAGCGTATTGCCGTTTTTTTTCAGATTCTTTTCAATGAATGCCTTACGCGCATCCGATATGTGATAGCTGTTGGCAAAGATAAAGAATTGATACCGATCGGCAATCCGCGGCAGTGAAGATGCCAGATAGACATCAAAACCGAAGCCGCTGTGCGGAAGGATCCGCATGAGGTCTTTGACAAAAAGCCGCTGCAGACTGCTCCGCTGGATCGTATGAAAGGTGGACTCCTCGTCAATAATCAGGGCGGCGCGATCATATTGTTTCCGGGGTGTTTCCGGCATTTGAGAAAGTTCACGACTCAGACACTGTCCCCTGCCGACCAGTTCCATCAGCCGGGAATCCCCGGCGATCCAGCCGCGGCCGTAATAACCGTACTCGAAGGCCGCGCCGGAAACCAGCGTCCATGCGAGTTCCCGCTTGATGACTTCACAGCTTTCAAGCACATTTTTCAGCACCCCGAAACTGGCTCCGACGGCATGATGCGTCCGCAGATCAGACTGAATGACAGCTCCTTTCCCGTGAATGGGGAAAGAGGCAACCGCGGTCATGGCTCCGGATTCTCCGCCGGCAATGCGGTTTGCATAACTTACGATCGAAACCAGAAAATCAATATCGGGAGATTTTAATAGGCGTCCGAGTTCAAAATGTCCGGATTCGTTCCAGTCCGGCGTCTCCACATATACCGTATACCCATAATACGATCCGAACAGGAGTTTTCCGCCGGAAGCTTCTTTTACGCATCTGCCCAGTTTCTCGAGAACAGAGGCCGTAAGCCAGGAAAAATAACGGCGGAAATCAATCAGTTTCCTGCGGGTTTGCGGATGAATCAGAGAGTGATTGGAATCAAGGTCCCGTTCCTGCGGAGTCGGCAATGCAATTTCGTGAAAGTCCCCGTATGAAGCGCCATATTTCGCATTCAGCGTCCTGATATTTCCGTATTGCGATTTCAGAAAATTGCGGAACCCTTTTTGGAAAGGTTCGCTGTAATCCACGTAAAGTCTGTTGTGCGCACCGTAGTAGACCCATTCATGGCCGAGTCCCGCACAAGGGAAAAAACCGATAATGTGCGAAGCATACGGCTTTTTCCTCACGTATTCCACGGCGGAACGCAGAATCCGACAGGCCTCTTCCTGCCAGAGAACAGAGGCCCAGCTGGCAGCGCTTTCCCCTGTTTTGCTTCCGAAAATCTTCAGGTTCGTGCTGCCGGAAGCGTCCCTTACAAGTTCATTCGGATGCAGTCTGTTCCATGTCTTCATGCTCTTATTTTCATACAGGGATGTGCCGACAGGAATTTGAAGGAGGATCAGTGCCTTCGGATCATGCTTCAGGATTCTTGCGCACATGGTGTCGATGCTGCTGAAATCATAATCTCCGGATGCTTTCCAGACAAATCGGATTCCCGCCCAGTACTGGTGCACGTCGGAAGCCGCGCTGTTGCGGATAATATTCTTTTTCAGAGTCATTTCCGATTCCCAGCAATGGAGGAGCGGTTCTACTCTCCCGTTCACGGAAATCATTGGCACCCGGTGATTTTTATAGAAAATACGGCATTGGGGAAATTCATTCTTTACATCCCGCCCGGAAATTCTCAGTTCCGACTCCATCGGAGAACCCACTGGAATGCAATCGGCAAAATTCAGTTTCAGGCGATAGGTTCCATCTGGAATTCCCCGCGGCAGAGTCCACTGCCGTTCGATCCGGCACCAGGCGCCTTTCTTCCCATGCAGCCTGAGCTCCGGCAGCACATATTCGCCGTTCTCTCCGTGCAGAACACCTTCCAGAGAGAGCTGCTCCGTCTCCGGCAGAAGAGAAAAGGAAACGTTCAGAAGATCCCCCTGCACGGATGTGGAAAAATCGCGATGCGCCAGAAAACGTTTTTCCCCCAGATGCTCATGCTGCACACTCTGAGGTGCCAGAAATGATTTCTGAGAAGCGGCCGGAAGCCATTCGGAATCGTCAAAGTCATTTTGATACCACCCCTCTGGAAACCGGGGTGAAACCTTGAATGTCTCATCGGAACAGATCAGCCGACAAGGTTTTCCCGGATCGTAAACGGCAAGCTCACAATACAGCCCGCGGTCGCCGCCATGATCCAGAGTCCTGACCGCAATGACATTTTCCCCGCCTTGAAGATAGCGGGCGATTTCATGAAGATCCGTGGAGTAACAAGTTTCGGAATTCGGTCCAGGCGGCACTTTCTTCCCATTGACATAGAGTTCCGCCACGACATCGTCCGCATTGATCTGCAGAACAGCGGAGGCCGGCCTTCTATCCAGCCGGAAGCGCTTCCGGAATCCCGCCTGCTGCGATTTCCAGTCAGGCTCCGGAAGCCAGATCCATTTCCCGCGCCATGAACTCCATCTGCCTCCGGGAAGCCAGACGGGATTCAGTTCCAGCGATTCGATTTTCAGCGGCGACTCCGTTTGAATACGTTCCAGGTTCAAAAAAAAGGAAACGCTGCTTTCCGGCAGAGTGATTTCCTTTTCGAAACGGCCGTTCTGCGAAGGCGGCAGTGTCAGGGAAACCGATATGGGACTCATTTTTTTTCTGAACGCGTCCGATGGGTGTATCACCAGATCCATTGCTGACGCGGCATTCGAAGCGTATGAGACGGAAAGAACATATTTCCCGTTTTCGGAGGGAAAATTGATCATTCCCTTCGGAGAGGAACAGGAATGGCGTGATTTCGCAGGAAGCACGAGAGGAGCTTTTTTCCCCTCCGCAAAGACAACGGCGGGAACCCCCTTGAAATTCCTACGGCTGGAAATGACGGGAATCCCATCTTTTCTCTGCACCTTCCGAAGGCGTAAATTACGGATCTGAATCCGGGCCTGATCCGCATACAGCGGTCCCAGCCGGAGCTGCGTAAGGTTCTCTTTCCCGGCAGGAACCGGCAGCCTGTAGCTTTGAAAACCGCTGCCGGCCCGAACGGGGAAGAATACGCCGTTCCCGTCGGTGAACTTCTCCGAACCGTAACGGTAGAACAGCTTGCCACGTCCGGAGGTGTCCGACGCCATCTCGAAACAGAGTTCATAATTGCCGATTTCATGATTCAGAACGGGAGTAAACAGATAGGTTGCCGTTTTCTGAGCGGCAAAACGCGTTTTCAGTTCCAGCAGAACTTCACTCCGCCTGACCTCGTCCGCGGATTCGACTCTCCAATCCTCTAGGCGGGGCAGCTCATCCCGGGGGAGCAGGACAAAGCCCTCAATCGCAATCTCCGCGGCGTCCTGGTAAACAGAGTCAAAACGGAACTGCAGAGGGGCGCATTTCTTCAACGGGAAATAATAAGACAGGAATTCCTTCGTCGGTCTGACCGTGAAAAGACAGACTTTAGCTTCTTGGAAAACCTCGCCTTTTGAACGGTAGTACAGTTTTCCGTTTCCTGCCTTGCTGCTCCGCATCCGGAACAGGAGAACATAGCTGTCTTCCGGCAGACTGAGTTCCGGCGAAAAAAGAAAAGGGCTTTTCTTCCCCCGGACGCAGATGGTTCTGCCCTGAAATGTCTTTCCTGCCGCCGTGATCTGTTCATAGTTCTCCGGATGCCATTTTTCAACAGGCAGTTCCAGAGCTTCCGACAGCCCTGCCAGTAAAAACAGGGAAAAAATCAAACATGCTTTTGTAATCATCATCGCATCCTGCATTTTTCAGGCCGTTTCCAGAACAACGGCATTTCTGTTCCAATCCATCCTCATACGCTTCAAAACATTCTTCGCATCAACAATAAAATGTCCCTCACGACGTTTCGGTCCGTTCGAATTCATCCCTTTTTAATTTCTCTCCTTCTTTCTTTATCACGGAAGCCAGGCGCACCACGGGGCATAATTATAGTTTGCATGCAGCATCCCCTGATACGCGGCGGCATGACCGTCGACAAACAGCATATTGAGCTGCGTCCGGTTTTTATGGCGATAGGCCGGGCGGCCGTCATACGGAGCCGCCACTCCGTCCAGATAATAATGATTGGTTTCACTCATCAGGAAAATCTGTGTGGGACGTTTGACTTTCTCCAGCTTGAAAGGCTGATTCCGCGGAGGTGAGGCATCACTCCAGAATGTCGGGACGGCGGAATTCGCAAGCCCGTAATTCATGCCGTAAGAAAAACAGTAGGTTGAGCGTTCCAGATTGTCCGACGGACAGTGCCAGGCCCCGGCCAGTCTGATGTGCTTTGCCCAGTTCTCCTTTGTCTGCGCGGGATAATATCCCTTGGTTGCAATCTGCTGCATGTATTCATTCCGGAAGTGGATATTGTCACCCATCACCAGAAACCATTCCCGTTTCAGGCCTTTGTCATAAGGGGCGGGAACATAGCCGTTGAAATCATCCCGGTAGTGGATGAAAACCAGAAAGATCTGCCGGAGATTGGAAAGACAGCTGATCGCCTGCGCTTTCTGCCGTGCCTGGCTCAAGGCCGGCAGAAGCATGGCAGCCAGAACCGCAATCATGGAAATGACGACGAGAAGCTCTATTAATGTGAAATTGAGCAAGGAGCGGCTCCGCCTCTCCTCCAGGGAACAGACAGCAGTTTTTCTTTTTTTCATTTTTCCATCCTTTTCCTTCTTGTGTCATTGGTTTGACGGGCATGCTGCAGACAGCTCGTTTCAATATCAGTGAGAACATCCTCCAAATTGCCGCCGTATTTGAACCAGCGGTCCAGCCCTGCCTCCATGATCATGCGCATGCGGCTGGTGAAAACGCAGTCTTCCATAAAGGGTTCGGTTTTCTCCAGATATTCCTCAAACGGCTGGAACTGCGCTTCCGTCATTCTGCCGGGAAGAACGCCGCGTCGGACCGGCATGAAATCCATTCCGGAAGTGATGTCACGCTGGACTTCAGGAGTGAGGACATATTCGATGAAATCCCAGACGGTCAGATAATTCATGCTGTGAGCGCAGATGGAAAAGAATTCGTTCCATGCACAGCCTTTTGCATTGTTTTCAAGCGGAAACGGCATGATCCGGCAGGGAGGCAGGGACGGGTCGCATATCGTTGAAAGCCAGAATTGTCCCATGGCGATTTTTGAACGGGAAAAAAGCTGTTTGCCGTTTCCGTTGTAATAGGCATCGGAAAACAGGGGGATGAGTTTTCTGGTGGTCAGATATCTGAGTTTCTGCAAGGGAGGGCTGAAAGCATGGAAATCAAATGCAAGAGTAAGTCCGTCACGCCCCAGCATTCTGACGCCGCAGGACAGAAGAAAGAGGATATACCCGTTGAACAGACAGGGATACATCAGTTCGGGATACTCTCCGGAAAGGCGCTCCATCTCGGAAAAAAGTTCATCCCATCCGAGGTTTCTTCCGTAATCGGGACAGAATTTTTCAGAACAGAGAATCACCGGCAGAGCGCTTCGCGCGGAAATTCCCCAGATCCGCTTCAGCGGATCTTTCATGAATATGGTCCGGAAGAATGATTTTTCGTTCAGCTGCGTACAGAACGGTCTGAGATCAACGAAATGGAAAGTATTATCGAGAAGCCGGAGCCGCAGCGGATTGGTATGGAAAAGAATAAAATCAATTTCCGTATTCGAGGCAAAACCAAGGAGCTCTTCCTCGGTTGCGGCATAACGGATCGTAATCTTGTGGGAATGGGTCTGATTATACGCCGCGACATATTTTTCCCATGAATTGCGCATGAAATCCCGCATTCCCAGCGTCGTGCCGCGCCGTGGATCCGCTGGCAGCATGTGTTCCGCTTCATAAATGGAATTCCGGTATGGAACAGTCGGATCAGCCAGACGGGTTTTCCGGCGGGGACTCCTCTCCAAAGTACGGTATTCGCCGAGATATTCCAGCACGGTTGTCACGGTTCCCTGACCTGCGCCATAAGTTTTCCGCAGCTCTCGCACGGAGGGCAGCGCGCAGCCGTAAGGGAGACGGTCGATCCGGACGCAGAGATCCAGAAAAATCTCCCGCGCACGACCCTTCAATCCCGGGAACAGCTGATTGGCGGCATTTGGATTCATTCGTGATTGCTCCGGATAAAATCTGCTACTGTTTCTGTATCCATGATTTTAATTATAAGCGGAAAATACGGGATTGTCAAGAGACAATTTCATCTTGAATCCCGGAAAGGGAAAAGAAAGATACAGTTCAAACATCTGTACTCATCCCTCCCGGAATCGGATTTTTCCGCACTGCGTCCGGGGAAAAGGCATGCTCCGCAGAAAGCCCTCCCGCGGCTCCTCCGGACGGAGATGCCTGTTCCCATTTCTGCGCATGACATGTCATCATTCCAACTCGGGTTCCTCCAGAACGGGGATTCCCCCGTTATGCTTGAGATATTCGGAATTCAAAATACATTGCCGCAGCAGACTGTCATAAAATCCCTATTTTTTTCTGACAAGAGCGAAAATCCTCACGCGCGCGTAACGGGGGTGCATAAATTCCTTACGCTCACGCCGCCGCTTGTTCTCGTCGATAACCATGGAGCAGACCACCAAGAAATGAAACCTCTCTGACCGGGGCATTCATATCCTG
>CASEFP010000031.1 GCA_949287225.1 uncultured Lentisphaeria bacterium | reverse complement strand
GTTCCCGCGCAGGTGCTTCTGCAGGTTCTGATTGTCGAAGTCACGCTGACGGAATCCACCCAGTTCGGCATAGAGCTTTCCGGCTCCTATTCCGGGAAGACCAATTCACTGATCGGCACCAACTACACCGACCTGACGACGCCGACCACATCAACCACCAAGGATGAAAATACCGGGGAAATCACCAGAACGACGAACCGCCAGACCGGATTCAGCTATTTCCTTTCCGATCCGGACAATCCCAGCAACAAGTTTGCCTACATCCGCGCACTTGCCGGAAACGGAAACACGAAGATCATCTCCAGCCCGCAGCTGCTGGTCTCCAGCCACACGGAAGCGAAAATCAACGTCGGCACCGAGGTGTCCGTCATCACCGGATCCATTACCAACACCTCCTCCTCCGGCAGCATGTCCAACACCTACGACTATGAAACCACCGGTGTGACGCTTACCGTGACCCCGCAGATCACCAGCAACGACCTGATCTCGCTGAAGGTCGAGCAGGAGCTTTCCAGCGTCGATTACACAAACTCGACTGCGGAGAATCCCAACCCGAACAAGAACAACCGCAGCATCACCACGAACATGACGATCGCCAACGGCAAAACGATGATCCTCGGCGGACTGATCCAGGAACAGAAGACCGACAAACTCGATTCCGTGCCGATCATCAATCAGATTCCCATTCTGCGGCGGCTGATCGGTTCGACTGATGCGTCCGTGGAGCGTTCGGAGATCCTCGTGCTTGTGACCGGCTACATCGTCAACGAACGCAATAAAGTCGAGGAGCTGATCGAGCGCTACAACGATGCGCTGAAGGCGCTGAACGACTTCGACGACAATCTCTCCGGCAAGAACGGCGTGTTCCTCTCCAAACCGCGCATCATGACAACGAAGGAGTTCTGGTCCAATGACCTCTTCTGATGCGAAGAGCCTTTCCCCGCGCGAAAAACTCAAACAGCTTTTCGCCGCGCGTTTTCCCGATTCCCCCGGGCCGTCCCGCGAGGGGGACCGCGCGCTTGTGCAGTCCTCCGCCGCAACTGAAGCTGAACTCATCGCGCTTTATTCGGAGGCGTACGGTGTTCCGGTGCTCCCCGAGGATGAGATCCGGCAGCCCGAACCCTTTCCGAACGCACCGCTGGAGTTCTTCAATGCGAACGTCTGTCTGCCTCTCGAATGGGAGGAGGATTCGATCACGTTTCTCGTTGTGGATCCCTATGCGCTGGATCAGCTGGCATTTCTGGTGCAGAAGAGCTGGAAGCGCAGGGCGGAGTTCCGCTTTGTCCGCCGGACGTTTCTCGAACGGCTCCTCAGCAAGGCGCAGAGCATGGAGGAGGAAGACGAGGAGACGGCGGTCGACGTCGATGACGAAAACACGCTCCGCACGATGGCGGGCGAGGCACGGATCGTCCGGCTTGTGAACGACATCTTCACGCAGGCGATCGAGCTCGGCGCCAGCGATATTCACGTCGAGCCGGACGAGGATCACGTCGCGGTGCGCTGCCGCGTGGACGGCGTGCTCACCGAAATCATCAGCTGTCCGCTGAACCAGTTTCCCGCGATCGCATCGCGTATCAAGCTGATCGGCGGGCTCAACATTGCCGAGAGCCGTCTCCCGCAGGACGGACGCACCAATGTCCAGCTCGGGCGCACCGAACTGGACATGCGAATCAGCACGATTCCGATCCTGACCGGAGAGAGCATCGTTCTGCGTCTTCTGAATCAGGATGCGATCACCTTCGACCTTCAGACGCTCGGCATGTCGCCGGAGCATCTCGCGCAGTTCCGGCGCCTCATCAGCATCCCGCACGGCATGATTCTCGTCGTCGGCCCGACCGGAAGCGGCAAGACCACGACGCTTTACAGCGTGATCAGCCAGCTCAATGACAGCCGCAAGAAAATCATCACCGTCGAGGACCCCGTGGAATACAAGATGCGCGGGCTCTGCCAGATGCAGGTCAATGCCAAGATCGGCGTGACATTTGCCAACGGACTGCGGAGCATCGTCCGCCAGGACCCGGACATCATTCTCGTCGGCGAGATCCGCGACCGGGAAACGGCGGACATCGCGATCAACGCCGCGCTCACCGGGCATCTGGTTCTGAGCACGCTGCATACGAACGACGCGGTCGGCGCGGTGACGCGCCTCATAGACATGGGCGTGGAAAACTTTCTTGTATCGTCCGCGCTCTACGGCGTGCTTTCCCAGCGGCTCGTCCGGAAGATCTGCACCGTCTGTCACGGGAAGGGAACGGATGAACACGGCGTGAAATGCCGCCGCTGCAACGGCAGCGGATTCAAGGGCCGTTCCGGCATCTTTGAACTGCTGTTCCTCGACGACGAACTGCGCACGGCGGTGAACCGAAACGCGTCGAGTTCGGAGCTACAGGAGATCGCGGTCCGGCACGGCATGGTGACGCTGCAGCAGGACGGAGCATCGAAGGTGGCCGCGGGCATCACGACGCAGGAGGAGCTCAACCGCTCCACGGCCGAACTGTAACGCGGAGGATTCCGGATGGGGCTTTACAAATATCTTGCCGCCGCGAAGGGCGAACCGCCGCATGAGATGCTGATCGAGGCGGACAATGAAAAGGAGGCGCTCGGCAAGCTGCGCAGCCGCCAGGTCACGCCGGTGCGCTTCTACGGCGAGGTCTCCGTCGGCGGAAAGGGCCGTCTTCTCTTCCGTCGCTCCAAAATCGACACCTATGACTTCACGCGCCAGCTCGCCCCGCTTCTGGACTCCTTCATTCCTCTGGAAAAAGCGCTTGCGATCATCGCAGAAAGCGCCGTCGAGCCTGAACAGCGCGATTTTGTCAATTCGCTTCGGCAGGGGCTTCACGAAGGAAAGAAATTTTCGGAACTTGTGCGCTCCCACGGTTCGCTGTTCCCCGGATATTACGCAAACCTGATCGAGAGCGGCGAGGAGACCGGCTGTCTGCCCGAAGTGGTCGGGCAGCTCTACAAGTTCATGGGGGAGAGCAAGGAGCTCAAGGACTTCATCATTTCGAGCTCAATCTATCCGCTTGCGATTCTTTCGATCACGCTGATCGTGACGGTGCTCCTGTTCACCGTGTTCGTGCCGCGCTTTGCGAAGATTTTCGAGGACATGGGGCGGGAGATGCCTCCCTCGATGAATTTCCTTCTCACGGTCAGCGCCTTTGCCTCGTGGGCATGGTGGGTGATCCCGTGCATCGTGGTCGGCACGTGGACCGGACTCAAGAAATTCCTCGGAGAGGAGGCGTTCCGCTACAATTACAGCAGGTTCCTGCTTTCTCTGCCGCTGTTCGGGCGGATCATCGTGGATCTGGAGATGTGCAAATACATCCGGACGCTCTCGATTCTGATCGCGAACCATGTGGAGATCATCCGGACGGTGCGGATCTCGGGGAGAATCATCTCCAATCCCGTGGTGTCGAAGGCGTTCGGCGACATTTCCCGCAAGCTCAAGGGAGGCACCAAACTTTCCGCCGCGCTCGCGGGGAATGTGTTTGTGCCCGCGGGCATGGTGCCGATGCTGCGGGTGGGGGAGGAGTCCGGAACCGTCGGCGAGATGCTTTCGCGCATAGCGAACCATCTGGAAAATGACACGCGTCTGAAAATCAAGCGCCTGCTGAGCCTCTTCGAGCCGGCGGTGATTGTGTTTCTGGCGCTGGTGGTTCTGGTCGTCGTGGTGTCGATTTTTGTGGCTATGATGGAAATCAACTCAATCAGTCAAGGAGGACCCAAGATATGAGAAGAAAAAGATGGAAGAGAACGGACTTCACCCTGATCGAAGTCGTCGTCGTGATCATTATTCTGGTCACGCTGGCGTCCATTGCGACGCCGCTGTATCTGAACTACGTCAAGAAGGCGAACGTCGGCGCGGCCAAAACGCAGATCAAACTGCTGGAGGAGGCGTTGACCGGATTCCGTCTGGATGTCGGAAGCTATCCGGATTCGACCGTCGGGCTCCGCGCGCTGGTCGAGAACGTCGATCAGAACGCCAAATGGAACGGGCCCTATCTCCAGCCGTCCGTTCCGAAGGATCCCTGGGGCAACGATTACATTTACGTCTATCCCGGCGAACACCGCGAGTTTGACATCATGAGCTACGGCGCGGACGGCCAGCCCGGCGGCGAAGGCGAAAACGCCGACATCACCAACTGGGAATAAGCGCGGATCAACTGTTCCCGCGGAATATGTTTCCGGCACTCCCGCGGGAAATCCCCAGTGAATCCGCCGGAAAAAACGTTCGCGGAAAATGAGATGAAAACACAGAGACGGCCGCTTCCGCCTTTTACGCTTCTGGAGCTCGTCGTCGCCATCGCGATCATCGCGCTGACGACGGCGCTGGCCGTCTCCGCCTTCCGGGGGGAGTCGCCCGCGCGGCAGCTGGAAAGCGCCGGGCTTCAGTTCGAATCATTCTGTGCGAAAGTCCGCTTCCAGGCGCTGGAAAACGGCGCTGACCGGATGGTGGTCTTCTATCCCGAGACCCGGACGTTCAAGATGGCGATTCCCGAGGAGTTTCAGGCGAAGGACGAGGAGGCGAAGGAGGAAGAGGAGAAAAAACTCAGTCTCGCGGCGATCGAATGGAAACTTCCCGAAAATTTCGAGCTCGGAACCGATTTTGCCGACAAGGAACGGGAACTCTCCGAGGAGGAGTATTTTGAACTTTTCCGCTTTTTCCCCGACGGCGGTGCGTCCGGAAGTCTGAAATTCGAACTGCGCTACCAGACACTCCGGAAGGTGTTCGACATCTCCCCGCTGACGGGGCTCCTGACGAAAAGCGAGGGCGACGAGGAACAATGAAACGCGGGAAACTGTCTTTTTTCACACTGATTGAAGTCGTTGTGGCGCTCGGCATTCTGGGACTGAGCATCACGGGACTGCTTTCGCTCCTGATCGTCTCGCAGAAACGGATTGCGACCAGTTACGAGAAGTGGGAACAGATGCACATGCTCGCGCAGGCAGTCGAGTATTTCATGCTCATGGGCGAGGATCCCGGCGGCATTCCCGAGGAGTTCTTCCCCTACAAGGGTTACCGGATCACGGTTTCCTACGAGGATGTCTCCGATGAACAGGTCCCTGCGGACTACGGCAATCTGCTCGGGCAGCTGCCGTTGAAGTGCATGGTGGTCACGCTGGAGCGCGAGGGCGACGGCAAGGAGCTGGACCAGATCAGAATCGACAGGATCAGTTATGAATCGGCGATCGGAAGCGATGAAGAATAGGAAAAAAGGCTTTTTCACGCTGGTGGAGATCATTGTCGCGATGGCGATCATGATCTTCGTGGCGCTGATCATCGCTTCCGCCTCCATGACCTTCTACAACGCGTGGCAGCGATCCGTGCGGATCAGCGAGCGCCTGAAAACCTATCAGACGATCGACCGCATCATGGACACCTGTGTCCGGAACATGATCCCGTTCACCTGGCGCGACGAGGATCTGAACCAGGAGCGCGTCGTCTTCAAGGGGGAGCCGGACAACATCCATTTCGTCGCCTTGCGCCGCGCCTACCGCAATGACAAGGGGGCGCTGATCTTCCTGCGCATCAGGGTCGAAAATGAACAGCTCATCGCCGAATACTCCCAGTATCCGCGCTTCCAGTGGAACGAAGAGGAGACCGAACAGAACTCCTATACACGCGAGGTGCTCGCCGACCGTGTCCGCTCGGTCAGCTTCCGCTACGCAACCGAGGAGAACGACGAGCTTGTCTGGGACGACACCTGGGAGGAGGATCTGAATATCAATGTGGCGCAGACCAATCCGCGCCCGGCGATTTCAAACAGCACCCGCACGTTTCTGATCCCGATCGCCGTCCAGATGACAGTCGAATGGACCGACGACCGGAAGGAGATCTGGCTCCGCCGGACCGCCGGGAACTCCAAAAACACCCAGCTCCTGCTGTGAGGGAAATCATGAGAAGCTCGATGGCACGAAGAAAAAAAGACGAAAGAGGTTCCGCCCTGATTGCGGCGCTCTGCCTGATCTTCACCGCGGGGATGCTGACCGCGACGGTTCTGATTCTCTCGCAGATCTCCACCTATGACATTGCCGCGCATGTCAGTCTCCAGCGCTCCTCCTATCTCAACGAGGGAGTCATGAACCGCGTCCAGTGGCTGCTTGCCGCGGAACAGAACCTCTATCCGGATCGCGCGCTCGGCGACATCGACTACACCGAATACGATTACGACCGCTACATGGCCGACGGCGTCACCCATGAGATGGATTACTACGGGACCAAAGTCTATTTCACGATCACGGACGCGCAGTCCGGACTTGATCTCAGCAGGAACAACTTCACGACAACGCTGCAGCAGCTGGGTACGCCGATCGACACGGAAACCGAGTTCATCGACCTTCTGAGTTCGCTGCGCGACAAGATCAGCGACTACTACGACACCAATGACGAGATCGGTCTGGACGGCATGGAGGCCGAGGAATACGAGGCGGAAAACATGGCGCCCCTGCCGCGCAACTCCGCGACGAAGGTGCTGCGCGAGGAGTTCTTCTACATCCCCGGGCTGATTGACCTGTTTCCGCCGGACCGTTTCGGGCGCCTGAGCAACATCCGGCTCCTCCGCGCTCCCACGGGGGCGCCGACCTTCTTCACCGCCACGCCGCTGCTGCTGAAGGTCTACTGCAACCTGGAGGACGAGGAGATCGAGGAGGTGCTTGCCGCACGCGAGATCTGGTTCAAGGAGCGCACCACGCTTCGGGATCAGCTTGACCCGATGCTGTACGCTTCGCTCGGGCGTTTCTCCTGGCGCGAGAGCGGCACCTACACGATCCTGATCGGTCAGCAGGAGAAGCAGGAGCGCCCCACGCGCCGCCTTGCCGTTTCCTTCGAGCGGTTCGACGTCACCGGAGCCGCCGACAACAATGTGAAACTCATCGAGTGGATGCAGTACTGATTTCCTCCCGCCATGATCCGGCTGTGCGAAGGCTTTGCGGAGTTCTCCCGCATTCGGGGATTTTTTCAGCGAAAAATCCTGTTTTTCAGCCCTTTTCTGTGGAAAACCGGCGCGGGACGTGTATATTCCGTAGTTACAGGTATGGAATTACTTTTTCGCATGTTGCAACGAATCCTGAGGGGATCAATATGAAACAGAAACTTCTGCTTCTCGGAGCCGTGCTCTTCGGCGTGCTGGCTTTCATGTTCACGTTTACGCAAATCAACCGGGAAAAGGCGCGTCTTCAGGGCGAAACCTACAAAATCTACCTGATTCAGGCGGTCAAGAATATTTCCGAAGGAGAAAAGATCACCGAGGACATGATCCAGAAAAAGCTTGTCCAGCGCTTCCGCAACGCCCGTTACGAGCGGGAGATTCCCTACGACCGGCGTTCTCTTGTAATCGGGCGCGAGGTGCAGAGCACGATCAGTGCGGGAACACTTCTTCAGTGGAGCGATCTCAAGGTTTCGCTTTCTTCGGGAAAAACCGGGCTCACCTCCCTGATCCGCCCCGGCTACCGCGCAGTCTCGATCTCCGTGGACGCGACCAGTTCCGTGACGGGGCTAGTGCAGCCGAACAACTATGTGGATCTGATCGGGACGTTCCGCTTCCCGGACACGAAGGGCGACTCCTCGCTCGACACGATCACGATGACCATTCTCCAGCGCGTCCGGGTGATCGCGACCGGCACCGACATGGGGTTCCTTTCCTCCGGAGGACAGGCTGCGTATGTGCCGCGCAGCTACAGCACCGTGACGCTCGAACTGACGCCCAAGGAGGTCGAAATGATCATCTTCGCGTCGCAGAAGGGGCGCCTCACCATGAGCTTGCGCAACTACGAGGAGTCCGCGATCACGCAGAAGCTCCAGAGCGTCAACTGGAACTTCCTCCAGAAAAACATCATGAGCTACAACGCCGAGCGGGAGAAGATGCTCCGCTCCGGAAGATAAGTCCTGCGCGGGGGTTCCCATGTATGACATCGTAATCAAAATCCCCGACAGCGAACCGGTCACCGGGCAGCTCGGAAACGGCGTTTACGTGATCGGTTCCGGCGCGGATTCCCACATCCAGCTTGACGCCGACGGTGTTTCCGTGCGCCACTGCCAGCTTCTGGTGACGGAAGACGGAATCCGCGTGATGGATCTGGAATCCGATACGGGCACCTTTCTGGACGATGAACGCGTCGGCGCGACGGCAAAAGAGGTTCTGCCCGGCGACGAGCTCCGCATCGGAAGCATCCGGATCGAATTTCCAGCAAAGGAGCCCGAACCCATCGACGCACAGCCGCTGGCTTCTCTTGTTCCCGAACCGCCGGAAAAAGAGGAGGAGACTCCCGCAAAACCTGCGGCGGAATCCATCGAGAGCCGTCTGGAAACGATCTCCTCGCCCGGACACTCCGGCGTTGAGATTCTCGCGGTCTCCGGCGTGCCGTTCGAGGACCGCCCGCTGCTTCAGGAGATCAAGAAGCGCGCCCACGCCGAACTCATCAAGCGCCTGAACCTGAAACGTCTCGTGATGAGCGGCGCCTCCGAAAAGGATCTGAACCAGAAGGCCGCCGCCACTATTCATGAAATCGTTGAGGAGATCTCCATTCCGCTGCCCGAGAGTATTACCCGCGAGTTGATCGAACGCGAACTTCTGCACGAGGCGATCGGGCTCGGTCCGCTCGAGGAACTGATCGCAATGCCCTCCATCACGGAAATCATGGTGAACGGCCCCGACCACATCTATGTCGAATACAAGGGCAGGCTCCACCGGACCGACATGGCGTTCGCGGACAACAATCAGGTGATCGCCGCGATTGAACGGATCGTTTCTCCGCTCGGCAGGCGCATCGACGAAAGCTCCCCGATGGTGGACGCCCGGCTCAAGGACGGTTCGCGCGTGAACGCGATCATTCCGCCGCTCTCTCTTGTGGGGCCCTCGATCACGATCCGGAAATTCTCGAAGGTGCCGCTGCAGGTCGAGGATCTGATCCGCTTCGGCTCGATTTCCGCGGACATCGCCCATTTTCTCGATGTCTGCGTGAAACTGCGCAAGAACATCGTGATCTCCGGCGGAACCGGTTCCGGAAAGACGACGCTGCTCAACATTCTGAGCGGATTTCTGCCCGACACCGAGCGCATCCTGACGATCGAGGACGCCGCCGAACTGCAGCTGCGGCAGGATCATGTCGTGCGGCTGGAGGCGCGCCCCGCCAACATCGAGGGCAAGGGTGAAATCAGCATCCGCGATCTGGTGAAGAATGCGCTGCGCATGCGTCCGGACCGCATCGTCATCGGCGAGTGCCGCGGCGGCGAGGCGCTGGACATGCTCCAGGCGATGAACACCGGTCATGACGGTTCGCTGACGACCATTCACGCGAACTCCCCGCGCGATGCCCTCTCCCGTCTGGAAACACTGGTGCTCATGGCGGGATTCGATCTTCCGCTGCGCGCCATCCGCGAACAGATCGCCTCGGCCATCTCGATCATCGTGCAGATTTCCCGCGAAAAGGACGGCTCGCGCAAGGTCACCCACGTCAGCGAGATCACCAAGATGGAAGGCGAAATCATCACGATGCAGGATATTTTCGTGTTCAAGCAGGACGGCTGGGACAAGGACGGGAAAATGACCGGGTGCTACGTGCCGACCGGGAGCATCCCGACCTTCATGGACGATGTCAAGCGCGCCGGCATGAATCTGGACATCTCTCTGTTCAGCAAAGGCGCCGGAAACGGAGGTGTGCGGTGAACCTGACTCTTCTCGCCAGTCTCTGCGCCGGAATCGCCGCCACCTGCACGGCGCTCATTTTCATCGAATTTCTCACGGCATTTTCCGTGCGCTACCGGGAACGGTTCATTCAGGAGGCCTCCGTGGAGATGGACGATGTGCTTCTGAACATGCCGCTTTCGAAGATTCTGGACATCAGCTTTGCGCTTGCGGCGCTCTGTGCGGCAGTCGCGGTGATGGCGGTGGCGTTTTTCGTTGCAAACATGACGCTGACAAAAGGACTGATTGCCGCACTGCTTGCGGGAGGCGCCGCGTTTCCGTGTCCGCGCCTGCTTCTGCGCCATCTGCGGAAACAGCGTCTGGCGAAGTTCAACGAACAGCTGGAGGATGCGCTGCTTTCGATCAGCGGTTCGCTGAAGGCGGGCTTCAGCATCAACCAGGCGCTGGAGGTGGTCGCGAACGAGAACCGCAAACCGCTCTCCTCGGAATTCAGTCTCCTGATGCATGAGATTCATCTCGGGGTGTCGCTGGACGAGGCGCTGGACAAGATGGTTTCGCGCCTGAACTGCCAGGATTTCGAGCTGGTGGCGATTGCGATTGTCACGGCGCGGCAGACCGGTGGCGAGCTGACCTCGATTCTGGAGCGTCTGGCTTCGGTGATCCGGGAGCGCGTCCGCATTACAGGGAGGGTCAAGGCGCTGACCGCGCAGGGACGGATGCAGGCGGTCATCATCGGACTGATGCCGTGGGCGCTCTTCTGCGGCATGATGTACATCGCTTCGGACATGATGATGAACTTTTTTTCGACCCTGCCGGGAATCCTGTGCATCGTTCTCGTGATTCTGCTCGATCTTACCGGATTCCTGGTCATCCGGAAAATAACCACCATTGACATCTGAAGGAGAAATTCATGCTGTTTACCGTGCTTGCCAGTCTCAGCGCCGCGATTGCCGCGTTCTGCGTGTTTCTTCTGCTGTTCGATCTGTTCCGGATGATCGAGATTGAAAAGCAGGAGGATGAAATGCATGAGTATCTGCGTCTTCCGCTGTTTTTCCGCCTCTTCCTTCCGCTGGTTTCCAATGTGCGCTTTCTCTCCGACGCCTCGTTCCTGGAGCCCTCGCGCAGGCAGACGGAGGAGCTGATCCAGATGGCCAGCCTCGACCAGGCGGTTTCGGGTGCGCGCTTCTTCGCGCTGAAAGTGTTCATGGTGTTCTTCGGCTTTGTGATTTTCCTCCTTTTCGCGCTGGGAGGCAACGGCCTTTCAGGACTTCTGCTCTGGTTTGCGCTGGCCTGCTATCCGTCGGTCTGGCTGAAGAAGATTGTGGCGAAGCGTCATCTTTCGATCCTGAAATCGCTTCCGAACGTGCTGGACCTCCTGACGCTTTCCGTGGAGGCGGGAAAAGATTTCCTGACAGCGCTGCGGGACATCCTTGCTCGGCGGAAAAACGATCCGCTCGGAGAGGAGCTGAGCCGCGCGCTGCATGAGATCCAGCTGGGGAAAAGCCGCACGGTTGCGCTCAAGGAGATGAGCGACCGGGTGCGGCAGCCGGAACTTGCGTCCGTCGTCAACGCGATTGTGCAGGCGGACGAACTCGGCGTGAGCATCGGGCAGCTGCTGCGTCTTCAGGGCGACCAGCTGCGCAACAAGCGTTTCGTCCGGGCGGAGAAGCTGGCCAACGAGGCGCCGGTGAAAATCCTCTTTCCGGTTGTGGTGTTCATTTTCCCCTGCGTGTTCATCATTCTGATCGGGCCGATCGCGTATGAAGCGATGAGAACCCTTTCCTGACGAGGACGCGATGATCTGCAATCTGACGAAAAAAACGGTGATCTCCACCCGGACGGTCTGCGCGATGGGATTTTTCCAGCGGACAAGAGGGATGATCCGCCGGAAGTTCGACGGATTCGATGCCATGGTTTTCGACCGCTGCAGTTCGATCCACACCTGTTTCATGTCGATCCCGCTGGATGTGATTTTCGTCGGGCCGGATCATAAAATTCTGAAAACAGTGGTGAATTTACGCCCCTGGCGTCCGTTTGTCCATTGCAAAAAGGCATTTTATGTGATAGAGTTACCAGTTGGCGCAATTGAACGGACGGGAAGCGCCCCCGGGGATGTCGTCGATCTGGCGGCGGTGACGGATGCGAGAACGGAACGGCAGTTCGCTGAAGCGCTGCTCGGGAGCAAAACCGCAGGCGGCGCGGTCCGCTGCGAGGAAAAGGAATAGAAGATGGCAAAGCTTTATTTTTTGAATGGACCGGAAATCGGCGAATCGCGGGAGGTGGCTCCCGGCGGTGTCCGGATCGGAAGGGAGACGGACAATGATGTCCAGCTCCTGATCGGCGGCGTGTCGCGCTACCATGCGAAAATCAGCCGGAATCCGGATGGAAAATGGTATGTGGAGGATCTCGGCAGCACCAACGGAACCAGACTCAACGGCAATCCGCTCACAATGGCGGCCCCTCTGAAAGACGGTGACCTGATCATCATTGGCGATCAGGTTCTGCGCTTCGGGGACGGAAATGCCGCCTCCGCTGAAAAAAAACCGGAATCCGTGGAGGAACCGGCACGGCAGAAGAAAAAGCCGCAGGTGATTTTTCATACCCGGCGCACTTCGTCCGAACAGCCGGTGAAACCTGATCTCGGGAAAAAAGAGTCCGTCCCCCCAGAGCCTGTGCGGGACGAGTCTTCCCGGAAGAAAAGCGTTAAAATCACACTGCCCTCCACAGACGGGACGGAACCGGAAAAGACACCTGTATCTTCGCCGAAACCGGACATCAATAATCTTTTTTCCGGAAAAAAGACGGAAAAACCTGCACAGGAACACTCCTTTTTCCGCCGTGGAAACATCCTGTTCACCATCGGTGTGATCGGGGTGGCTGTGATTGTCGTTTCCGTCTTCCTGATGCTCGGCGAGGCCCCGAAGAAAAAGACGCCTGTGGCGCCGCAGATCGCTCTTTCCGACCGCAACCCCTTCCACCTGAATTATGAAAAACAGATCGTCTCAAAGGACAATGTCTTCCGTTTTTCGCTGAAAATCGAGGACAACTCGGCGGTTTTCATGCTGGACGATCTCAAGCACAGAAGGCACTTCGTCCGGAAGTTCGGAGAAATCAATCCGGAGTATAAAAAGACACTGCTCAGTGCGATCAAGGGAACCGATTTCATGAAACTGGAGCAGGAGGAGCCTTCCCCCACCGCCGACGGCGTGGACGAAACACGCACGCTGACGGTCGCCTACGGGCCCTATCTCAACAGCATTACGGTCCGCAATAATTACCCGAAGAGCTCCTTTGAGGCGATTGAAATGGCGATTGACCGTTTCGCCGAGGATTACGGACTGAAAACCGTTTCGCTCTCCGCGGAGGAGATGCGCGCGGAAGCCGAAAAAGCATTCCTGAAGGCCGAGGATCTCTTTGCCAATTACCAGGCGCGTCCGGAAAATCTGCGCAACGCCATTCTGCGCTATCAGATCGCCGTCGAATTCTACGAACAGTTCGATCCTCCGCCGAAGGAGCTGAATATCGCTTTGAAACATCTCAAGGAGGCCGAGGGAATCCTGAAAAAGATGATCAAGGACGCGGAAACCAATATCAACATTCTCTACCGCAGACGGCAGTTCGCCGAGGCAGCGCAGGAGTGCCAGAAGCTGATGGATTATCTGGATCCGGACAGCACGCCTTACCAGAAGGCACGTGCCAGCAAAATCAAGTTTGAAACCGTTCTAAGAGAAAGAAAATGACGATGAACCTGAGAAAACTCTTTCCCGTCTCTGCATTCCTCCTGCTGTCGTCCGCCGTCGCCGTTTTCTGCGCCGGATGCGGGGAAAAGCCGCAGGCCGCCCCGAAACCGAAACTGGAGATTACCTCGGACCCGTCCGGGGCAACCGTCTCCATCCTGGGAAAGGAACGCGGGAAAACACCGTTCAAGTGTTCGCTGCTGCCCGCGGTTTATGTGTGCAAGCTGGAACTGCCCGGGTATAAGACGGAGCTGGTCAGGGCTGAAATCAAGCAGGGAACCGACAAGAAGATCCATGCGGAACTGAATCCTGTTACAGCTTCCGTAATGCTGACGAGCGTGCCTTCCGCCGCGCCTGTCATCTTTCAGGGGAAAAAAGCCGGAGAAACGCCGCTGATTCTCAAGGATCTTCCCTACGGAGAATATACCGCCGAGCTCAACAAGAGCGGCTATACGAAACGGACGGTTTCCTGGAAGATGAACGAGGACGGGCGTCCAATTCAGATCAAAACGGATCTTGCTTCCAATGTCGGCACGCTGAAAATCACCTCCAACCCGACCGGCGCGACCGTCACGCTGGACGGCACGGTGATGGGGCGCACCCCCTTTACCGAACGCGTTGAGGAGGGACGGCACAATCTGGAAATCGCCCGGGAAGGCTATGTCACGCTCAAGCAGGTTGTGACGGTGACACGGCGCCAGGAGACTCTTCTGAAGGATCTGAAACTGGAGATTATCCCGAGCACGCTGAAAATCACCTCCACGCCGGAAGGCGCGCGCGTGTTCGTGAATGACAAACAGTATTCGGATACGCCGATGGAACTCAAACAGCTTCTCCCCGGCGTCTACCGCATCCGTCTGGAAAAGGAAGGATTTGATCCGGCGACACGCGAAGTCACGGTGACGGCGGGCAACGAGCTCGAAGTCGCGCTCAATCTGGACAGCAATACCGGAGGAGTCGATCTCATTACGGTTCCCGCTCACATCACGGTTTATCTGGACGGGAAAATGGTCGGCACGACCGAACCGGATCCCGCCAATCCGGGCATGTCCAAACTTCTTTCGCTGCGCAACCTGAGCATGGGTAAACACATCATCACGATTGCGCATAAACGCGGCCGTCCGGAGAAACGCTCCTATTCCTTTGAGATCAGGAAAGGTGAAGTCAAGCGCCTGCAGAATCTGACGCTCTGGATTCCCAACACAAAACTGACGCTGAAATCCGGCCTGGTCCGGGTCGGACGACTGGCTTCCACACTGAAGGACGAAATCATGTTCGAACCCGAGCCCGGTGTCAAGCAGTCCTACAAGAAGGCGGCGATCAGCGACATAGAAACCTTGAAAATCAACGAGTAGCAATCCGCAGGAAGGTTTTGATTCAAATGATTTTAGCAATTGCTCTGATTATCTGCATTCTGATTTCCATTGTCATAGCACTTATATGCGCCTGTCTGATCCGGCCGTCGAATCTGGCAAAGTGGGAGGCGCTTCCGCGAAACCGCACGGGCGGAGCGGCTCTCGGCTTCCTGGCGCTGCTCTTCTTTATTCCGAACGTCGAGCCGATGTTTTCGGCAAAGGAGTATCTCACCATTCTCGTGATCGGGGCGGTGGTGCTGACGGTGCTCTGCTATCTCTATCTGGATTACCTTTTTTCGCGCGCATTCGCCGGAGTGCTGATCCTCGGCGCGCATTTTCTGCTCAATGCAACCTATGCCGCCGATCTGCGCTTTTCCTCCTTTTTCGCGTTTCTCTGCTTTGTGACGGGTTCGATCGGTATTTTCATCGCCGCCAAACCGCACTGGATGCGTGACTGGATCCGGAAAATCGCCGCAAGCATCCGCTGGCGGATTGCGACCGCCGCCATTCCGGTTCTTTTCGCGATTGCCTCGCTGATCCTTCTTGTTCAGCTCAAGGGGGCGGCATGATTCCCGCTCCGTCCGGCGCCGTGACGGCGTTTCTCCGCGCCTGCCGTCCCGCAGACAATACGGAGTTTCTCGAAAAAATGAAGCTGCTCGGCGCATTCCTGTATGAGACGAATGCTTCATTCAATCTGACCGCGATCAGGCCGGAGGGATTCTGGAGCAAACATGTGGCGGATTCACTCTCCCCGGCATTCGCCATGCCGGAGATCTTTCAGGATTCGAAGCATTTCTGCGATCTCGGATGCGGCGCGGGATTTCCCTCTCTGGTACTGGCCTCCGCGTTTCCGTGCTGTATTTTCACGGCGGTGGATTCCACGCGGAAGAAGATCGACTTCGTCCATGCGGCGGCGGAAAAACTCCACTTGAAGAATCTGACGGCCGTGCACGCCCGTGGCAACGAGCTCGCGCGGAAAGCGCCGTTCCATCGCGCAAGCGATTTTGTGACGGCGCGCGCGGTGGCTTCGGCGGAGACGCTGATCCGCGAGGGGGCGGGGTTTTTGAATGATAACGGCCGTCTTCTGGTCTACCGGACACCGCAGCAATATGCGGAGGAACGCGCTTTTCTCGAGAAAAACAGAAAAATCCGTTTTACATCCACGGAAGCGTTTTCCCTTCCGGATGATGCCGGCACACGCCTTTTTCTCATGGTCGCCATCATGCGGAAGGGGAGTTGAGGAACTTCTCTCCAAAGCAGTGCGGGATCTGATACGGCGGAGAAATTTCCATTTTTTCAAATAAAGTTTCATTTCCGGTTTGACATCCGCTTTTCCGGTGTTAGGTTCCTTTTCCAGGTCAGGAAAGCAACGATAAAATCAGGAGGCAAAACCATGCGTGAGGCCGCTCTCCTTGTTTCGTGTCCGCACTGTAAAGCACAGTATCACATTCCGCCGAATCTGATCGGCGAGAACGCCGAATGTCCCCGCTGCGGCAAAGAATTCACCATGCTTCAGGTCGGGGAAAAAGAAAAGGACGCTGGGAAGGAGCCGGCTCTGCCGGGGAAAGAGGCTCGGTCGGAAACGCCCCACGGTCCTCCGCCCGGCATCGCGTTTGTCTCCTGCACCTCCTGCGGCGTGAAGTTTGAGGTGCCCGAGGAATTTCTCGGCGATACCGCCGAATGCAGTGAATGCGGCGATTACTTCACGCTTGTTGCGGATCCGAACATCGGTTCGGATGATACCGAGATCATTTCCGGCAGAGTCGCGCTTGATGAGGAGGAGAATGTCGTGCGCTTTTACCGGAGACGGGTCGGGATGCTGCCCGAGGTCAAGGACCGCTTTTCCGTAGCCGTGGTCGCGACCCATTCCAGCCTCAATATCCCGAAGGAGATCATTCCCGAGCCGCCGCCGAAAAAGAAGTGGTGGCAGTTCTGGAAATAGACTGCGCGCTTTTTACGGAAAGAAAAAAACGTGATTAAAATCCTTCCGGCATTTGACTTTTCCGGGAAATGCCTGTAATAATACCTTTTCTATACAAAGGGCTGCTTTTCTTTCATCAAACAATGTAGGGTAATTTTAAGATGTACATCCCATCTGCTCGAGTTTTCGGACAGATCGCGGGGGTGCTTCTCTGCACCGTCGCGCTCGTGTCTGCCGGACAGGATTCACAGAAACAGGCTCCTTCGCCGCTCACCCCCGGAGAGGCGGAGGCAGTCGCCGCCGCGGAGACCCCGGCATCCATTGTCGGGAGCGACCTCGATCAGGCCGCCGCCGGTTTTACGGGTTCCACCGGAAAACTGAATGTGATCAAACGCCTGGAGGCGCTGTTCCGCGGCTCGGGGAAACCGATCGTGCAGACGAAGAAATTCGAGCCTGCCCCGCCTTACATCGCCATGCATGAGATTCCCGCGAAGGATGAACTGACGCCTGCGCGGATGATCATTGTCTACCGCCTTCGTTTCGTTGATGCCGAAGCCGCCAGAAACGCGGTGGATGCGATCGTCGGAGAGAGCGGGATCGCCGAATTCTCGGAAAAACAGAACATTGTCATCATCAACACGGAGAAAGACAAGGCGCCCGCCATCGAAAAGGCATTGATTTCACTGGATCAGCCGCAGCCCCAGATCCTCGTCGAGGCGCAGATCATTGAAGTGCAGCTGGAGCAGGGAGAAGTGCGCGACGTGCAGGCGCAGTATTCGCAGAAGGACGGCAAGACCGGGACGATCGACACCTACGGATTCAAGCTGGACAGTCCCGGACAGAACAACAACATCGACCAGAATTCGGGATTCAATTTCTTCCCGATTTCCACAACCGACTCCAACGGCGGCTACAAAAAGCTCCAGATTGCGCTGAACTGGCTGAGCACCAGCACCGATGCGAAGATCCTCGCCTCTCCGAACATCATCGCCGACCTCGGATCGGAAGCGAAGATGACCACCGGCGAGGAAATTCCGTATGCGGAAGCGAATATGACAAACGTCGGCGTGGCGCAGAACATCAAGTTCAAGAAAACGGGAGCGAATCTTGTGATCAAACCCGTTCTCATCAATAAAGATACTGTGAGACTGGAAATTCAGCCGGAAATCATTCTTGCCGTGCGCTATCAGACCTTCACGCAGAAGGACAGCGAGGGGAACGTCACCAGTGAAAGCAGCATTCCGGTCGTCTCCGTCCGCAGGATCGAAACAACGCTGACCGCCGCAGACGGCGAAATTATCATGCTCGGCGGCCTCTATTCCAGCGAAGCCACCGAACGGCTGCGCAAAACTCCTTTCCTCAGTGATATTCCGATCATCGGCGATTTCTTTACCGCCAAGGACGCCACCATTTATGACAAACAGCTTCTCTTCTTCATGAAGATCCATATCCTCCAGTCGCCTTACTCCGTGATTCTTGATCCGGAGGCGAATGCCGCGATGATTCAGGACATCGGCCGTGCCGTGCGCGACTCCGGAACGCTGTTCCGCGAAAAGAGCAAGCCGGAAATCCTGGATCAGAAGACCTCCTTCCGGATTGATTCGATCCTGCATCCGAAGTCCGTCTTCCCTGAAAAAGTCGGAAACGAGGCCGGCGAGGAGAAACGCGTGATGCCCCGTTATTTCCCGGACGATCCGGAAAATCCCGCGCGGAAACAGAAAAGTCCTGAAACGACCGGAGAGAAATCCGCCGGAAATCCGGCGGCTCCGGCAAAAACGGATGCGGATAAATGAAGATCAGGGCACACTGGAAAAAAATCCTGCTGATCACGATCGGCGTTCTGATTATCGCCGGAGGGGCGCTTTACTTCTTTGCACCGAATCTGTTCCGTGTGAAAAAGGCTTCTTCCGGTGAATCCCGGGCGCCCGACCGGATTTATCCGGTCAAGCGCGGTGAAATGGTGATCGGCATCATGCTCAAGGGAAGCGTGAACGCGAAGACCAAGCACAAACTTGCGCTGGAAGCGCCGTGGGCGACGAAACTGATCCGCGTCGTCGATGAGAACAAGCGCGTGAAGAAAGGCGATGTCGTTGCCGAATTCGAGGCGGCGGACCTGCTTCTGCGGATCGACGATTATAAACTGACGATCGAGCAGACGAAAAAAGACCTTGCCATCGCGCTGGAAGAGCGCGCGGTTCTGGTCAGCACGAACAAGGCGGATATCCGTCTTGCGCGCGACAAGGTGACCGACTGCGAGGACGCATACAGCAAATATGTCCGGCTGGAAGGGCCGCGTGACCGGGATACGGCGGAACTGAACATCTCCGAAGCCGAAACGGAGCTCTCTGAAGCCAAGGAGGCGGTGGCCACTGCGAAAAACGAGTATGAGACAACCGTTTTCGCCACCGAGGATGAGGAAAACAAGGCCAAGCAGGCGGTGACCGACGCGGAGAAGAAACGCGAATCCGCGGAGACAAAACTCAATTCCGCTATTCTGGAACGGAAGCTCTTCAAACGCTACACCTATCCGAACAAGCTCAAGACTCTGCGGAACAATCTTGCGCAGGCCAAACTGGACTACGAAAAGACGAAAGTCCGGACGCAGTCGCTTCTGACGCAGAAGAACAACCAGATCTACCGCTACGAGATCACGATCCGCAACAACGAACGCCAGCTGAAGCGCCACAGCTCCTGGCTCCCGATGCTGACGCTGATCGCGCCGGTCGACGGCATCGTGACCTACGGCGATCCGGACCGTCTCTGGGGCAATCCCGAGGTCAAGGTCGGCATGGACGGGCGGCGCAAGCAGGTCATCATCACGATCCCCGACATGAGCCGGATGATCGTCGATGTGAACCTGCCCGAGCAGTACCGCTCGAAAGTCGCGGTCGGGGACCCGGTCATCATCACGCCGGAGTCGATCCAGACCATCAAGATCAAGGGAAAGATCGCGTCGATCGCGTCGCTGCCGGTCAACATCATCCCGTGGGACAAGAGCACGCCGAAAATCTACCGGACCGTCGTGGACTTCTCCGACGACAACCCGAAGATCGTCAGCGGCATGAGCGTCCAGGTTGAGGTCGTCTCCCGGATTCTCAAGGATGTGATCTCGATTCCGATCGAGGCGGTCTTCGAGGAGGGCGGCAAACTGCTGGTCTACCGCAAGGCGTCCTCCGGACCCGAGAAGGTCAATGTCAGGATCGGCGCGACCAGCGACAGTGCCGTGGAGGTGACCGAAGGGCTTTCCGAAGGCGACGAAGTCTACCTCTACCGGCCGTTCCAGACCACGAAAAAGTAAGCGCGCGGGGAGGAAAAGCTATGGCGCAGGCCGCGGCAGGGAAAAAGGAGGCGCTCCATCTCGCCGACATCCGCAAGACCTATCACACCGGATCGTTCGATGTGCCGGTTCTGAAGGGGGTGAATTTTGATGTGATGCGCGGCGAATTCATCGGCATCATGGGCTCGTCCGGTTCGGGCAAGTCCACGCTCCTCAATATTCTCGGGCTGCTCGACAAACCCAGTTCCGGGGAATACCGTCTCGACGGCATCAACGTCGAGACGCTCTCCGACCGGGAGCTGACCACGATCCGCAACATCAAGATCGGATTTGTCTTTCAGGCGTTCAACCTCTTTCCGCACCTGACCGTGCAGGAGAATATCGAGGTGCCGATGCTCTATGCGGGGGTGGCGAAGCACATCCGCCACAAAGTCGCAGCGGAGATGGCGGAAAAAGTGAAGCTTGCGCACCGTCTCGACCACCGGCCGAATCAGCTCTCCGGCGGCGAGTGCCAGCGTGTCGCCGTCGCGCGCTCGCTTGTGAACAATCCGACGTTCATCCTTGCCGACGAGCCGACCGGAAATCTGGACGAAAAGACCGGTGTGGAAATCATGAAGCTTTTCCATGACCTTCACGCCGCCGGAACCACGCTGGTCATGGTGACACACAACCCCCAGTATGAACCGGAATACGACCGCGTGATCTATCTGCGCAACGGGAAAAAATGGCGCGTGATCGACAATATTCAGCACAAGACCGAGGAGTTTGAAACATGAAGCTCCGCGACCAGTTATGGCTCTCCTTCCACAACCTGATGCTGCACAAGATCCGTTCGGTTCTGACCTCGCTGGGGATCATCTTCGGCGTCGGGAGTGTGATCGCGATGCTCTCCATCTCCGAGGGAGCCAAGCGCGAGGCGCTCGCGCAGATCGAGTCCATGGGCGTGGACAAGATCATCATCGCCACGAGAAAACCGCCGCCGACCGGAAAGGACGTCTCCGAGAATTCGACGAACAGCAATCTGGAGACCTTCGGGCTCACGCAGGCCGATCACGACCACATTCTGCACATGGACAACGTCAAATCCATCGCCACCGCGCGGGACTCCCGGAAGAGCATCCTCCGCGGCACGACGCGGCTGGACCTGAACCTCTTCGGCGTGACGCTGGACTTTCTGGAGGAGAGCCGTTCGGAGATCACGCAGGGGCGCTGGCTCTCTCCGCTGGACGGCGACCGCAACGTCTGCGTGCTCGGCATTGACGCGAAGCGGGCGCTCTTTTCGCTGGCCGAACGGGACATTGTCGGGAAGGTGATTTCGGTCGGGGACGACGCGTTCCGCATTGTCGGCATTCTGGAAAATGCCAAAGGCACGACGATTGAAGGATTCGGCAGTCCGAACACGGCGATTTTCATCAGCAAGGCCGCGTCGGAGTCGATCTACGGCAGAACGTCCGTGACGCGCGTGAGCGGAAGAACCTCCATCGAGGTCGTCGATTACGACTGCTTCATCGTAAAGGTGATCGACGTGAGCTACATCGACTTCACCTCCAAGCGGATTGCGGCGTATCTGTCCAAAATGCACAACGACGTGAAAGACTGGGAGATGGTCGTCCCGCTGGACCTCCTGAAACAGCGGGAGCAGACGCAGAACATCTTCACGGTTGTGATGAGCTCGATCGCGGGGATCTCCCTCCTGGTCGGCGGCATCGGCATCATGAACATCATGCTGGCGAACGTCTACGAGCGGCGCAAGGAGATCGGCACCCGCCGCGCGCTCGGCGCGCAGAAGAGCGACATCATCCGGCAGTTTCTCTTCGAGACGATTTTCCTGACCTCGATCGGCGGCTTCACCGGCGTGGTGCTCGGTCTGTGCATCGCCAAGATCGTGACGAAATACGCGAACTGGCCGGTGGCCTTCTCGCTCTGGTTCATCGTGCTTGCGCTGGTGATCTCCGCCGTGATAGGCATCATCTTCGGAACTTATCCCGCGTGGAAAGCTGCTCAGCAGAACCCCATCGACGTGCTCCGCGCGGAATGAACCGGCGTGCTCTGCGCGGTTTGTCAAATATTCGTCAAACCCCTGCCGTTTCCCGTTTTCCTGCTTGACAAGCGCCGGAAACGGAAGTATCTTATTGCGTCAGTTTTTACAGAAACAAAGCATTTTTCTATTTAAGGAGAAACAGGAATGCTCGACAAGATTACGAAAGCGGTTTCATGCGCGATGGTTCCGTGCCTCGACAAGGATTTCGTCCCTGCGACTCTCTGGGACCGGGAGTTCCGCAAAGCGGTCAAGGCGTCCGGCAAAAGCAAGGACATCATTGTTGCCGTCGAACGCAATCCGGAAAGCGTCAGCGTCTATCCGACCGTGGTGTTTGACAATGCGGACGCTTCCGAAATGGCGGCGAATGTCCGGCATGTCGAGCGTCTGGTGAAAGGTCTGCTCTGGATGCGCGGCGGCTGGAAGGTCACGGTCGCGGGCGATGAGAAGATCGCCGCCGAACTCGCGAAAATCTACTCCCCCGGCGGCGAACGCGCTTTCGACTATGCCATGATGGGGCGGATTTACAGCAGTCCGATGCAGATCGTCTCCTGCGCCTATGCCGACGCCCCGAAGGCCAAGGAACCATCAATGCCGCTCGGCAGGCATCTTGACGGATGCCGGATCGGCTTCGACCTCGGCGGTTCCGACCGGAAGTGCGCGGCTACCATCGACGGCAAGCTCGTCTTCAGCGAGGAGGTTCCCTGGGATCCCTACTTCCAGAAGGATCCGCAGTATCACCGCGACGGCATCAATGACACGCTCCGGCGCGCGGCGGCGCATCTGCCCCGCGTCGATGCGATCGGCGGCAGTTCCGCGGGCGTCTACGTCAACAACCGCGTGCGCCTGGCTTCGCTGTTCCGCGGCGTGCCCGAGGATCAGTTCGAATCCAAAGTGAAAGATCTCTTCATCGAGCTCGGCAAGGAATGGGGCGTTCCGTTTGAAGTCGTCAACGACGGCGAGGTCACGGCGCTTGCCGGATCCATGGAAATGAACGCCAACTGCGTGCTCGGCATCTCGATGGGCACAAGCGTCGCGGGCGGCTATGTCAACCGCGAAGGCAACATCACCGACTGGCTGAACGAACTGGCGTTTGTTCCGGTGGACTACCGGGCGGGCGCGCCGGCGGACGAATGGTCCGGCGACCTCGGATGCGCCGTGCAGTATTTCTGTCAGCAGGGTGTGGCGAGACTGGCTCCGCTGGCTGGAATTGAACTGCCGAAGGATATGAAGTTCGCCGATCAGCTCAAGGAAGTGCAGAAGCTGATGGAATCCGGCGACGGACGCGCGGCGAAGATCTATGAGAGCATCGGCGTCTGCTTCGGCTACACGATTGCGCGCTACTGCGAATTCTACGATATGGAGAAACTCCTGATCCTCGGACGCGTCACAACCGGAAAGGGCGGCGACATCATTCTCGCGAAAGCCGCCGAGGTGCTCAAGGTCGAATTCCCGGAACTTGCAGGAAAGGTTGAATTCCGGATTCCGGATGAGAAGGGTCGCCGTCACGGTCAGGCCGTCGCAGCGGCGAGTCTGCCGGTGATCTGAGCGCAAAAGCGGAGTTTTTTCTATGAAACCAGCACTGCTCGTGCTCGCCGCCGGAATGGGAAGCCGTTACGGCGGACTCAAGCAAATTGACCCGGTCGGACCGTCCGGAGAGATCATCCTGGACTATTCCATTTACGATGCGCTGAAAAGCGGCTTCGGGAAGGTGGTCTTCGTAATCCGGCGCGACATCGAACAGGCGTTCCGCGAACACATCGGCGCAAAATGGGAAAACAGGGTTCAGGTCGAATACGCCTTTCAGGAACTGGACAACCTTCCCGCGCCGTTCGGCGTTCCGGAAGGCCGCGTCAAACCGTGGGGAACGGGACATGCGATCCTCTGCGCGAAGGAGAAGATTGCCGAACCGTTCGCCGCGATCAACGCGGACGATTTCTACGGACGGAGCGGGTATGCGCTTCTTGCTGAGAGTTTTCAGAACAATGCGAACCCGGCGAAACGCCACTTCATGGTCGGCTTCACGCTGCGGAACACGCTGTCGGAAAACGGTTCGGTTGCGCGCGGTGTCTGCTGCTGTGATTCCGAAGGGTTTCTGACGGAAGTCACGGAGCGGACGAACATTGTGCCGGACGGAAAAGGCGGTGCAATGTTTACCGGAGACGACGGAAGGCAGGTCCCGCTGACCGGAGACGAGATCGTTTCCATGAACATGTGGGGCTTCATGCCCGGTATATTCGATCACCTTTCCGGATTGTTTGAACAGTTCCTTTCCAAACGCGGGACGGAGCTGAAATCCGAATTCTACATTCCTTCGGCGGTCGCATCGCTGATCCATTCCGGAGACGCCGAGATCAAAGTCATGAAGAGCGGCGATTCGTGGTTCGGTGTGACATACCGCGAAGACAAACCCCTGGTTCAGGCGTCGATTGCGCGCCTTGTCCGGGACGGGATTTATCCCTCGCCTCTGGAGTAAGCACGTTTATGGAAAACACTGTGAAGGAAGTCGCCGCCCGTTTTCAGATTGAAGGCGATTTCATCAAGGCCGAACCGTTCGGAAGCGGACACATCAACGACACTTATAAAGTCGTTTATACGCTTGACGGGAAAAATACCAAATACATTTTTCAGAAGATCAATACCAGGGTCTTCCGCCATCCGGATCACCTGATGGAAAACGTTTCGCGGGTTCTGGCGCATTCCGTCAAAAAACTGGAAGGCTTTCCGGATGCCGAGCGGCGCTGCATTCATCTGATCCCGATCCGGGACGGAAGAATGTATTACCTCAACGGCGAGGAGTGCTGGCGTGCCTACAAATTCGTCGACAACGCGCGCACCTACAACATCCTTGAAACGGAGGAGCAGGCGTATCAGGCGGCGAAGGCCTTCGGCAATTTCCAGATGCTTCTCTCCGATCTTCCCGGGGAACGCCTTTACGAGACAATCCCGAATTTTCACAATACTCCCTCGCGCATATTCGACTTCGACGAGGCTGTGAGGAAGGATGTCCGCGGACGGGCCGCCGGGGCGAAAAACGAGATCCGTTTTGTCCGGGAGCACCGCTGGATGGCGCCTGTGCTGCTTGATCTTCTGGCGAAAGGGGAAATTCCCGAGCGGATCACCCACAATGACACGAAGCTCAACAACGTTCTGCTGGATGACGACACCGGCGAGGGCATCTGCGTCCTCGATCTCGACACCGTCATGCCGGGACTTTCGCTCTACGACTTCGGAGATCTGGTCCGCACCAGCGTCAGTCCCGCCGCCGAAGACGAAACCGATCTCTCCAAAATCTGCGTCAGAATCGAAATCTTCCGCGCGCTGGTCAAGGGGTTTCTCGACGGCGCGCACGGCTGCCTGACGAAAAAGGAGATCGAGCTTCTTCCCTTCTCCGGCGAGCTCATCACATTTGAAATCGGCGTGCGCTTCCTGACCGATTATCTCAACGGCGACAACTATTTCAAGATCAGCCGCGACAATCACAATCTGGACCGCTGCCGCACGCAGTTCATGCTCGTGAAACGTCTGATCGAGCAGGAGAAGAAACTCAAAAAGATCGTAAAGGAATTCATGCCATGAAACGCATTCTCGTCACCGGCGGCTCCGGCTTCATCGGAAGCCATATTGTGGAACACTATCAGGGAAAGGCGGAGATCCGTGTGCTGGACAATCTCCGGACCGGACGGCGCGAAAATCTCAACGGCCTTGCCTGCGAATTCATCGAAGGCGATGTCAGCGACCGGAAGACCGTTGCAAAAGCCGTGGAAGGCGTCGATTCTGTTTTTCACCTTGCCGCGCTGGTCAGTGTCCCGGAGTCCATGGAGAAAATCGTCGAATGCAACACGATCAACTCCGTCGGGACGATCGTTCTGCTGGAGGAGGCGGCAAAGGCGGGCGTCAGAAAACTGATCCTGAGCACCTCCGCCGCGAATTACGGCGACAATCCCGTCTCCCCCAAGGTCGAAACCATGACCCCCGAGCCCAAGAGCCCCTATGCCATTACCAAGCTCGACGGGGAGTATTACTGCGACATGTTCACCCGGACGGGACGGCTTCAGACCGCCTGTCTGCGCTACTTCAATGTCTTCGGCCCGCGGCAGAATCCGAAAAGCGCCTACGCCGCCGCGGTTCCGATCTTCATCACAAAAGCGCTTGCCGGTGAGGACATCACGATCTTCGGCGACGGGGAGCAGACCCGTGATTTCGTGTTTGTGAAAGACATTGCCGCCGCCAATGCGTTCATGGCGGAACACGATTTCTCCGGCGTCTACAACGTCGCCTACGGCGGCAGAATGACAATCAACCATCTGGCGGAACTGATTGTGGAGATTCTCGGCTCGAAGTCGAAGATTGTCCATCTGCCGGAGCGTCCCGGCGACGTCAAACACTCCACCGCCTGCGTGGACAAACTGCTCTCAACCGGGTTCCGTCCCTCCTGGGATTTCAAACGCGGGCTGGAAGTCACGGTGCAGAGCTACCGGCGCTGAATCCGGACATGATCCGGAAAGAAAAAGGCCGTGCGGAAAAGTTCTCCCGCACGGCTCTTTTTTTTCAGGATCGCGGCACTTTCTCAGTAGAAGCCCGGTTTCGGCTTGCCCTTGCGGACGTTGATTTCAATGTTCTGAATGTTTTCTATGCCGAGATTGTGTTTCAGCACGTCCAGAAGGCGTGTCTTGAAATTTTCGGAGACGGTCACGATGGACTCCCCGTCCGGATTGTAGGGAAAGGAAACGGCGATGGAGAGTCGCAGCGTTTTCTTCCGGTCATGATAGAGTCCGACTTTCAGGATCTCCAGCGCGGGAAACTCTGTTCCGACGGACTTGACCAGATCGGAAATCGCCGTTGCGGAAATCAGAATTCTGCCGTGAGCGGACGCAAGAGCCACGCCTCTGGCCCGGCGGGACCCGCGCAGCACCGTGAGCAGAAGCCCCAGCACGAGAACAAAAATCAGGGCGACCATCGCCCCGGTCAGATAACCGCACTGGAAGGCGAAAATTTCACCGTCGCTGCCGTTGAACAGATAGTTGCCGATCGTTTCGGTTATTTTTGCTGTCATACGCCGTCCTGCCGTAATGCGCTCCGGAGGAACCGGAGGCGCGAAGTTTATTCTGAGTCGCTTTCTTCCTGATCGTCCTCAAGATCAATGATGACGACATTGACCTTGGAAACGTGCATGCCGGTGATCCTTGTAATCTCCTCGACGACGACAAGCTGAATCGTCTCGGCGATTTCGGGAATGTGTTTGCCGTAGGCCAGAATGACCTTGACTTCGACCTGCACGGAATTTTCGCCCATATTGATGGAAATGGCACGGTCATACATCTTCTTGCTGCCGACGATCTCTGCGAGATTGTCGACGAGACTGCTTCCCGCAAGGCGGATAACGCCGGGAACCGCGCAGGCGGCTTTCCGGACGATCGAGGCGATGACGCTTTCGTGAACCTTCACCGTGCCGGGACAGGGCGCGGTTTCCGCCATGGCGGCCTCGGGGGGGAGTATGCTTTGGCTGGTCTTGCTCTCTTCCTTATTCATGGCTGGTGCTCTCCTTTTCTGCTGTTACAGCTCTTCCGATCCTTCGTCGGCGGCATCCTCCATTTCGCGGACGATGACGTTGACTTTCGTGACGTTCAATCCGGTAATTGCCTTGATCTCCTGTGAGACGGCCTCCTGCACCGCGGAAGCGACCGCCGGAAGCTGCACGCCGTACTGAATGTTGATCGAGAGTTCCACCGCCACGGAGGCGTTGTTCATTGCGATCTGGATCGAACGGTCCTGGATCTTCTTGCTGCCGACGATTTCGGCGATGTTGTCGACGAAACTGTTGCCCGTGATGCGGGTGACGCCGGGAACCGCGCATGCGGCCTTCCGGACGATCGTGGCAATTGCGCCCTCATGGATTTTGATCTGCCCGTACTGTGTGCCGCGTTCCGCAACGGGACTTGCCGAGATATGTTTCCTTGAAGCTGTTCCGGTTGTCAGTCTTGCCATTTTTCCTGTCCCCTGAAGTTATGCCGGATTCTCTTTTTTATCCTGCTTGTTGAAATGTCCGCCCTTGATGAGCCGTTCGATGAACCCTGTGTCGTAATGGCCTTCAATGAACTCCCGGGTGTCGATGATGAACTGCTCGAACGGGATGGTCGTCTTGACGCCTTCGATGAAGTATTCGCTCAGGGCGCGGCGGCATTTCGCAATCGCCTCCGCCCGGGTGTCGCCGTGCACGATCAGCTTTCCGATCATGCTGTCGTAGTGCGGGGGGATCCGGTAGCCGTTGTAGGCATGTGAATCAATGCGGACGCCGGGACCGCCGGGCGCGGCGTAGAATTCAATCCTGCCCGGGCACGGGGAAAAGTTGTTGTAGGGATTTTCCGCGTTGATGCGGCATTCGATCGCGTGACCGCGGAACGTCACGTTCTTCTGGGTGAGCGAGAGCTTTTCGCCTGCCGCAATCCGGATCTGCTCCTTGATGATGTCCACGCCGGTGATCATTTCCGTGACCGGATGCTCCACCTGCACGCGGGTGTTCATCTCCATGAAATAGAACTGTTCGTTCGGGCCGAGCAGGAATTCGATGGTTCCGGCGCTGACGTATTTCGCGGCTTTCGCGGCCTTGACCGCGGCTTCTCCCATCTTCTTGCGGAGCGAAGCGCTCAACGCCGGAGAGGGCGACTCCTCGATCAGTTTCTGGTGTCTGCGCTGGAGACTGCAGTCGCGCTCTCCGAGATGCAGCACATTCCCGTAGGAGTCCGCCAGAATCTGCACCTCGATATGGCGCGGATTCTCGATGTATTTTTCAATATAGACCTCGCCGTCTCCGAATGCGCGTTCCGCCTCGGTTTTCGCGGCGTGGAATCCCTGGATCAGACTGTGATCGTTGTGCGCGATCCGCATGCCGCGCCCGCCGCCGCCGGCGGAGGCCTTGACGATGACCGGATATTTGAGGGCGTGCGCCTCCTTGAGCGCCTCCTCCTCGCTGTTGATCACGCCGTGGCTTCCGGGGGTGACCGGAACGCCCGCCTTGCGCATGGTTTCCCGCGCGTTGGACTTGTCGCCCATCGCGCGCATCTGTTCGGGACCGGGGCCGATGAACGTGATGTTGCAGCTTTTGCAGATTTCGGCGAAATGGGCGTTTTCGGAGAGGAAACCGTATCCCGGATGGATCGCATCCACGTCGCAGATTTCACCGACACTGATGATCCGCTCGATTAACAGATAGCTTGCGGTGGCCGACGCGCTTCCGATACAGACCGCCTGATCCGCGAGACGGACCGGCAGGGAGTCCTCGTCCGCCTGCGAATACGCGATGACGGTCTTGATTCCCATTTCCCTGCACGCACGGATGATGCGGAGCGCGATTTCGCCGCGGTTGGCAATTAGGATTTTATTGAACATAATTCACCCGGGGTAAGTAAAAACAGTTGGTCTTATTCGAGAATGAAAAGCGGCTGGCCGAATTCGACGGGCTGGCCGTTCTCGACGAGAATCTCCTTGATGACGCCGGATTTCTCCGCCTTGATTTCATTCATGACCTTCATGGCCTCGATGATGCAGACGGTCGTATCCGCGTCGACCTTCGAGCCGACCTTGACAAACGCATCCGCGCCGGGCGCGGAGGAGCGGTAGAATGTTCCGACGATCGGGGACTCGACGATCTTGCTTGCGTCAACGGATGCCGCGGGCGCGGGAGAGGGAGCCGCGGCGGGAGCGGAAGGCGCTGCTGCGGGCGCGGGAGCCGGAGCAGCTGCCGACGGCGCGGCAACCGGTGCGACCGCGGGCGCGCTGATTACCGCCTGCGGAGCCAGAACGGCACTCTGCTGACTGCCTCTCCGGATGCAGAGATGCATGTCCTCCGCCTCAATTTTGAACTCCGTAAGATCGTTTTCGGACATGAGCTTGACGATGGTTTTTATCTCTTCAATTTTCATCTCTCAGCCTTGTGCTTTTGTTGTTTTGTTGTTGATATATCTGACAAGGGCGCGCAGCGCCCACTCGTAGCCGTCTGCTCCCAGTCCCGCAATCTGCCCGATGCAGACCGGTGCGGTCAGGGAGTCGTGGCGGAATCCCTCCCGCGCGTGAATGTTGCTCAGGTGGATCTCCACAGCCGGAAGTCTGACTCCCTCGATGGCGTCCCGGATTGCGACGCTTGTATGCGTATAGGCGGCGGGATTGATGACAAGGCCGTCCACGCCGTCCGCCAGCGCCTGCGCGATCGCGTCGACGATCACGCCCTCGTGGTTGCTCTGCATGAAGGAGAGCTCCACCCCGAGTTCGGACGCGACAACGCGCAGCCGGGCCTCGATCTCATGAAGAGGCACGACCCCGTACACTTCCACTTTCCTGCGCCCGAGCAGCTGCAGGTTGGGTCCGTTCAATACTAAAATCTTCATGCCGTTTACTATAACACCATTTTCCCCGCTTGTCCAGAAAAAAATCGAAAAGGATGGAAAATGAAGGGATTATTTTCCCCGCAAGGAGTCAAAGTTCGTTGAAATAGACGCTTTCGTAACCGTTTTCCGCCATCACTTCCAGGGCCGTGTCGATCTCCTGGAAGTATTCCGGAATGTAGTTGGCGTAGCTCCGGAACGCATACTGTTCGTGCGAACCGATGCAGATCAGGTTTTTTCCCGCGCCGATCCGGCTGCGCAGACGTTCCCGGATCCCGGCGAGGTCATCCTTGAAAAGGTTCAGGATCACATCCACGGGCATGTCGTACATCGCGTAATCCCGGTTCCAGACAATCGTCTCCCCGTCGCGGACCGCGAAGAACTTCATGCCGTGATTCCGCATGAAAATCCGGTTTTCCGGTGTAAGGTCGAAGTAGTGCATGATGACCGGTGCGATCAGGGAGCCTTTCCCGACAATCCGGGCAAGTTCGCTCATCAGACGTTCATAATGTGCCGGGAGCTGATCGGGATACGCGCGGGAGTAGGGATATTCCGGAAATTCCTCGAACGCGTGAAAGGCGAATTTCAGCCAGGAGGAGTTCCGCTCGAATTCGCCCCGGTATTTGTCCGGGAACTGTCCCAGATCGAAGGAGGGGTTGTGCCAGTTCTTCCAGAAGCAGTTCAGCGTGAATTTTGTGCCGTATTTCTCATGCGCCTTCCGGAGTCCGCCGAGATAGAAATTGTCGAAGACCGAGGGATAGCAATGTTTCTGGATGTCGTTGAAGAAAAAGATGTTGTCGTCGATGAAAAAGTTGTATTTCTTTCCATCCGGGAGTTTGTTGCGCATAATCGGCTCCTTATGGTTGGTTTTCTGCTGTGCTACTGCATGCTCATCGCACTTGGCTGATAACGCGGATCGTTTGGAAGAACGGTCGGCGTGTCAAGCGGCGGAAGGCGGTCGACGATGCCCCAGCGGCGCGAGACCGGCCAGAAAATGGCGACCGCCAGCCCGATGATGTTCCTGCGCGGGATGAATCCGATCATCCGCGCGTCGAGACTGTGATTGGTATTGTCCCCGAGGACGAAATAATGTCCGTCCGGCACGGTGATCTCCTGGCCGGGGGCGAGCAGGCCGTCCGCCCTGTGTCCCTGATAGCCGCCTTTGAAGGTGTAGAGCTTGTTGAATTTATCCGAAAACTCGTAAGCGGGACGGAACGCGCTTTCGCCTCTCGGGCGGATCATCAGGATGTTGTTTTCGATTTTCAGCGTGTCGCCAGGCAGTCCGGCAAGGCGTTTGATGTAGTAGAATCCGCTGAGCGGCTGCACGGGGGAGGAGAGCCCCTCGGTGGTGAAGACGATCACGTCGCCGCGCCTGATGTCGCGGAAATGGATGCTGAGGCGCTCGACGAAGACATGGTCGCCGGTGGAGAGGTAGCCGTCGGCGAAGGTCTCGCCCCGTGTATAGTAATCCCCGGTCTTGACGAGATAGCGCTTGATGTTCTGGAGAAGATCGCCCGGCAGGGTGTAGGTGCGGTTTCCGATGTTGAAGATCGAATCCGTGAAGAAGAAATATTTGTTCTTCATCCGGTAATCATAGGAGAGAAATCCGTCCTCCTCGACGGTGAGTTCCGCCCGCCGCGCCTGAAGCGGCATCACGGTGCGCGTGACGGGCCCGAGATGCGGTTCTGCGAGCTTCCGGTCGATATAGTGAATGCCGAACAGCGTCGGCTGCATGCTGCTGGTCGGAATCTTGAACGGCTGGATGTAAAGCGCGCGGATCCCGCCGGCGACGGAACAGGCGACGACGAGCACATCCAGAAACGCCCGCATCGAATGGGCGAAGCCGTGCCGGGGAAGAATGCGGTCGAGCCTCCGGTCGAATTCCGCGAGTGCGGCATCGTCCGTGTCGGCGAGGCGGACCTGATCGAGCTCGCTTTTCAGGAGAGTTAGTTCCGTTTTCGTCTTTTCCTCCAGAATGTCGTCGTCGGCCGCCAGCGTGCCCCGCACGGTGTTCCGGAGTTCCTTGAGCAGTTTCCTGCGTTTCCTGTTTTTGAAAAATGTCAGAAGCATGGGTGCAGTCTCTTTCCTTTTGAAAATATTTCATAAAAACAATATCACATCTTTGTTTCAAGGTCAAGCGGAGTTTGCATATATTCGACGCAGGAGGTATATTACCGCGTTTTGCAAAGCAGGAAGGTGAAGCAACGGAAATGATTGTCTTATACAGAATCTTTTTTCCCCTGGTCTTTTTGTTTTTTCTGCCGGGGCTGATTGTCAAGCTGATCCGGCGCCCCGGAAGAAAACGCAACTACCCGGAGCGGTTCGGGATCTTTTCCGCGGAACGGCGCGCCGCGCTCCGGAAAATGGAGGGTGCGGTCTGGATTCATGCCGTCAGCGTCGGGGAGACCAATGTGGCGCTCTCTCTGCTGAAGAAATGGAGTGCGGAGCACCCGGACCGGAAATTCGTGATCAGCACGACCACTACGACCGCGCAGGAGATCGCCTGGAACAAGGTCCCCGCCGGTGTAGAGGTCTTTTTCTGCCCGGTTGACATGGGCGTGTTTGTCCGCACTGTGCTCCGGATGATCCGCCCGTCCGCACTGGTGATTTTTGAAACGGAAATATGGCCGAACATGGTGCTCCTGACGAAAAAGAGCGGCGCGAAGGTGTTTCTTGTAAACGCGCGGATCTCCGACCGTTCGGTCAAGGGCTACCGGCGCTTCCGCATGTTTTTTGCTCCCGTGCTGACCGCCTTCGACCGGATCGGCGTGCAGACGGCGCTTGACCGCGAACGGTTTCTTTCCGTCGCACCGGAGGCGCGTGTCGTCGTGACCGGAAACATCAAGTTCGACCAGTGTCCGCCCGCGGATCTGGGGGGGATTGACCTTGCGCCGTTCTTCGGGACGGATTTTCTTGCGCTGCTTGCGTGCAGCACGCATGCACCCGAGGAAAAACTCATTCTGGACACCTTCCTGGAGGTGCGCAAACGCCATCCGGAACTGAAACTTGTGATCGTGCCCCGTCACGCGGAACGCGGCAACGAGCTGGAGGAACTTCTGAAGGCGTCCGGGCTCCGCTATCACCGGAGAACCGCGAAGACGCCGCCTGCCGCGCCGCTGGACTGCCTGCTTGCCGATACGACGGGCGAACTTGTGAAATTCATCAAATCCTCGGACATTGTCCTGATGGGCAAGACCTTCGCGGGCAACAACGAGGGACAGAACATCATCGAACCCGCCCATCTGGGAAAGACGATCGTCACGGGTCCGGAAATGAAGAACTTCCGCCAGGCGTTCGACGCGCTGCTCGGAAACGGCGGCGTAATGCGCCTCGCTTCCGACGCGGAGCTGGTCTCCGCCGTGGAATCGCTGGCAGGCGATCCTGAAACGCGGTGCCGTCTCGGTGCGAAAGCAAAAGAGGCGGTTGCCCGGCACGCGGGAGCATTGGAAAAGACTATTCAACTTTTGGAGGAGAATTTATCATGTCAGGCTTGACGCAGGCCCTTCTCGCGAAGGAGGGGAAGATTACCGAACAGATGAAACGCGTTGCCGAAAAGGAAGGACGCAGTGCGGAGTTCATCCGTGAACGGGTCGCCGACGGGCGGGTCGTCATTCCGGCAAACGTCAATCATACGAATCTGGATCCGATCGGAATCGGGCGTGAGCTCCTGACCAAGATCAATGCCAACATCGGAAACTCCTCGCTTTCCAGCTGTCCGAAGGAGGAGCAGGAGAAACTCCGGACCGCGCTGAAATACGGTGCGGACACGGTGATGGATCTGAGCACGGGCGGCAATATCGTCAAGATCCGCGCGGATCTTCTGGCAAAGTGCCCCGCGCCGGTCGGAACGGTGCCTGTCTATGAGATGGTCGCCCGTGCGGGAGCGGACGGTATCGGGCGCGACCTGATGCTCCAGGTCATTGAGGAGCAGGCGCGCCAGGGGGTTGATTACATGACGATCCACGCGGGACTGCTCCGCAGGTATGTGCCGCTTGCCGTGAAACGGAAGCTCGGGATCGTCAGCCGCGGCGGCGCGCTGCTCGCCGGATGGATGATGAAACACGGAAAGGAAAACCCGTTCTATGAATTTTTCGACGACATTCTTGCTGTCTGCCTGAAATACGATGTGACGCTCTCGCTCGGCGACGGCCTGCGTCCGGGATGTCTCGCGGATGCGAGCGACGAAGCGCAGTTTGCCGAGCTCGACACCCTCGGGGAACTGGTTTTCCGCTGCCGCAAGGCCGGCGTGCAGGCAATGGTCGAGGGACCCGGACATGTTCCGATGAACGAAATCGAAATGAATATGAAGCGCGAACAGGAAGTCTGCGGCGACGCGCCGTTCTACATTCTCGGGCCTGTCGTCATCGACTGCGCCCCGGGTTATGACCATCTCGTCGCCTCGATGGGCGGCATGCTCGGGGCCTATCACGGTGCGGCGATGCTCTGTTATGTCACGCCCAAGGAGCATATCGGGCTGCCGAACAACGAGGATGTCCGGCAGGGGGTTGTGGCATTCAAAATCGCCGCGCACGCCGCCGACATCGGGCTCGGAAAGCCCGGCGCGCGCAAACGGGACGACGCGATCAGCGACGCCCGCGCGGAGTTCGACTGGGACAAGCAGTTCTCCTGTGCATTGGATGAGGACCGCGCCCGTACCGCCCGTGCCGAGGCGATCCGCGAAAGCTCCGCCGAGGAGATCGCAAGGAAACACGACGGAAAATACTGCACCATGTGCGGACCGGATTTCTGTTCCGTTCGCATCAGCGAGCGCCTGAAACAGGCCATGAAACAGGAGTAGTTTTCCGCCCCGGCGCAATGGGAACATGGAGGCAGACATGAACGAATCATCCGAAATTCGGAAACTGGAAGACGCCCTGACGAAAGCGGAAACCTCCTTTCACGTCCTGTTTGAAAAGATGAGTGCTGACGGTTCCGCGCGGGTGCTCTGCGACGGGGAATACCATGAGCTGTCCGGGATGTTCCGCATTCTGTTCGGGAAACTGCGCGGCGAGCTTGCGTTGCTCGGGACGGCGACGATTTCTCCGCGCCTGGAATCGGTCTCCTCCGATCTCCCGGATTCGGTCGACGCGTGGAATGAAATCGCCGCGCGCTGTCCGGCGCAGGAGTTCCGCCGGAGCGTGGACGACGCGCTGTTCGAGGCGCTGATGCGGATCAATCATGCGATCCGCTTCTCCCCGGAGATGCTCAAGGCGGTGGACGATCCCGAGACCGTCATCGGTTCTTCGGTGCGTCACGCGGTGAACTTTGCAAAGGCGTTCGACCGGGTGCTTGCGCTCTATCTGCTTCTGATCCACGCCGAAGGGGTGCCGGAGCTCTCGCGCCTGAATCCGGAGGTGAAGAAATTTTCGCTCTCCTCTTCGCTCTTCCTGCGTTCCACGCTGAAGGGGCTCGCCATGGAACTGGATGCGCGCTTCGTCAAGAACGACGTGTTTTCTTCGGGGCGGACGTTCCGCTATGTCCGGGGGGAATTTCAGGGTGTTTCGCTCAAGTCGATCCGCGCGCCGGAGGAGTTTTACGGATACCAGGAGGCCAAGCGCGTGCTCTCCGAACATTTCGGCGCGTTTGTGGCGGGCAAATACAATCTGCCGCTTCTGGTCAGCGGCCTTCCGGGACTCGGAAAAACGCAGATGACCATCGCCTATGCGCTGAAAGCGCCGGAAACGACGCTGATTCTGGCGGGGCCGGAGGATTTGCAGGAGGGACTCGAAGGGCTGATCGCGAAACTGACTCCCTGCCGCAACCGGAAGTTCATTCTCTTTTTCGACGACATCGACACAAGGTCGATCAACTGGTACTATTTCCGGACCCACATCGGGGGATCGTTCTCCCTGCCGAAGCACATTCTGGTGGTGCTTGCCTCGAACTACAGTTTTCCGCCGAACATCTCCAGCCGCGGGCGGGTGTTCAACTTCCCGCTGTTCGACGAAATCCGCTGTCAGGAGATGATCGAGGACCTGTTCCTTTCGCGCGGCATGAAGCACGTGACGCCCGATCTGCTGTCCGTGATCGCGGCGGATTATGTGGAGGCGTTCGGGCAGAAGGAGTTCGAGGAGCTCAGCCCGCGGACGCTGGCGCGCTATCTTGAGCTCTATCTGGACAATCCGGCGAAACGGCGGCGCATGCTGGAGCTCTCCCACGGAGAGGTCATCACGAAACCCGATTCGCAGGTCTTCTACGAAATGAACATGAAACTTTTGCGCGCGCTCTACGGAGAGGAAGCGATTGATGAAGTCAGAAAAAAAGAGCTCGACATCCGCTGACCCATTGCCGTTCCATTTGTTCTCGGACGAGTCTTATATGCGCGCTGCGCTGCGTCTTGCCGAGCGTGCGGCGGCGGAGGGGGAAGTGCCCGTCGGCGCGGTCGCGGTCAAAGACGGCATCGTGATCGCGAAGGCATGGAATCAGGTCGAGATGCTCAAGGACGCCACGGCGCACGCCGAGATTCTTGTCCTGACCGCCGCCTCAAACGCGATCGGCGACTGGCGGATGGACGGTGTGACGGTTTTTGTGACAAAGGAACCCTGCGCGATGTGTGCCGGAGCGATGGTGAATGCGCGGGTCGAGCGCGTGGTCTACGGGCTTGCCGATCCGCGGAGCGGCGCCTGCGGGTCCGCGCTTGACGTGACCGGTTTCAAGGGGATGCTTCACAATGTCGCGGTCAAAGGCGGCGTGCTGGAAGAGGAGTGCAGGGCGCTCATGCAGGATTTTTTCCGCCGGGCGCGCGAACGCGGCGCGAAAACGGCGAAACAGGGGAAGGAAAACCCTTCATGCGCAAGGAGAAGGGAAGGATGAACAGATGAAAATAAGATTTTTGCCGGTATTATTGACCGCTGCCCTGGGGATTCTTGTCGTTTCCTGTTCCTCGGAACAGGACCGGAACAGGAACAGGCGCACAATTTCCGCGACCCGTTTTCCGAAACTGAAGGATTATACGCTGGAATTGTCGGTTGTTTCTCCGCGCACGGAATACTATGCGGGGGAGGAGAATGTGACGATCACCTTTTCCCTGAAGAACGCGGGATTGAAGCCGGTCACGCTGGACGAGTGGCATATGATCGAAAACGCGAACCTCAACATCTATTACGCGCCCGGCGGGTTGAAACAGACCGCGAACCTTCCGCAGGATCAATGGAAACAGAGTCCCACATACGACCCGAAAGCCAAAGGGCTTCCTGTCCGTTCGCCGCTGGTGCTGAATCCGGGAACGAACCAGGCGCTCATCGTGGTGCCGCTGGCGTTTCTGAAGGACCTGCGCGACGCGGGCAGGCATGTGGCCTACACCATCCGCGGCAGATTGAATCTCCAGTCCGTTGACGTGGAGAGCCGCCCGTTTGAAATCACCGTAAAGTAAAGGATTTTTTGAAATGGCAAAATACATCCAGACGCCGCCCCAGGGGAAACACTGTCTGCTCCACTGCGGGGATCTGCTGGAGTTCCGCATTGAAAGCGACAGTGTGATTCCCGGTACTGCCTGTCTGATGACCAATCTCGGAAACGCCGCGTGGAAACGCGCCGAAACCATCGCCAACGTGGAAGAAGGAGTCACGCGGAGCTTTCAGGACTGGCACAACGTCCGGATGAACAAGATCGACGACTACACCTTCAGCCTCTCCCTGATGCTGACCGAGGAGGGCCATTTCGAGGCGAAATGCTACATCGAGCACGAAAACGACGGCGAACCCCTCTGGATCGAGGGCGAAAACGTCCACATCAACGTCGAGCCCGCCACCTACTGCTGCTCCAACAGCATCTACTGCGCCTTTGTGCGGCAGTTCGGGATGAACAAAAACAATCCGGTCTCGAAACTGCCGGAGAATGTGGAGCCTTCCGATCTTTCGCGCCTCGATGGGCACGCCTATGCGGTGATTCCCCCGTCTGGAACTTTCCGCGACCTCATCCGGGAACTGGATCACATCTTCGACACGCTGAACTGCCGGATTCTGCACCTGCTGCCGATTCATCCGGCGCCGACTGTCTACGGGCGCATGGGGCGCTACGGAAGCCCCTATGCGGCGCTTGACTTCACCGCGGTCAATCCCGAGCTCGCTGAATTCGACCGCAAGGCGACTCCGCTGGATCAGTTCCGGGAGCTGGTCGACGCGGTGCACCGGAAGAACGGAAAGCTTTTCATCGACATCGCGATCAATCACACCGGCTGGGCGGCGAAACTTCATGAAACGCATCCGGAATGGCTGGTCCGCGAAAAGGACGGCACGATTCATTCGCCCGGCGCATGGGGGGTTGTCTGGGGCGACCTGACCGAACTGGACCACTCCAAGCCGGCGCTCTGGAAATATCTTGCGGAGGTCTTCCGCACCTGGTGTTTCCGCGGCGTGGACGGCTTCCGCTGCGACGCCGGATACATGATCCCCGAGGCGGCATGGGAGTACATCACTTCCTGTGTCCGCGAGGAGTTCCCCGAGACGATCTTCCTGCTCGAAGGGCTCGGCGGGGACCCCGCCGTGACCGCGAACCTGCTTGACCAGGCGAACATGAACTGGGCCTACTCCGAACTCTTCCAGAACTATTCCCGCGAACAGATCGAAGGGTATCTCAATTACGCGTGGCTGCGCAGCTCCGGCGACGGAATCATGGTGCACTACGCGGAAACGCATGACAACAGCCGTCTTGCCGCGGTCTCCCAGGAGTATGCGCGCATGCGGACGGCGCTCTGCGCGCTCACTTCCACCAACGGCGCATTCGGTTTTGCCAACGGCGTCGAATGGTTCGCCACGGAGAAGATCGACGTTCACGAGTCTTCCGCCCTGAACTGGGGCGCGGTACCCAACCAGGTCGAACTGATCGGGCGCCTGAATACGATTCTTGCCGCGCATCCGGCATTCCACAACGGCGCGACTGTGGATTTCATCGACTCGGGCACGCCTTTGGGCGTGATCGTCGGCAGGAGCGATGCGGAAGGGGAGAATTCCGTCATCATCGCAATCAATCTGGAGACCGGAAAAAGCACGAATGTATCCTGGAACATCTATTCCGCGCCGTTTGACGCGGAGGCGGTTTACGACCTGATCAGCGGAAAGCGGATCAGCCTCGTCCGCACCTCCGGGGGGAGGCGTTCGCTGCTGCTGTCCGGCGGCCAGATCGTCTGCCTTTCCTCGGACCGTCAGGTGCTGGAACGTGTTGTCGAACTGGAGGCGCGCGACCGTTTCCTTCCTGAAAAAATCGAGCGTCAGGAAGCCTCCGCGATGGCGTTCCGCACGATTGCCGCCAGAAACCGTTCCATCATTGCCTGCGGAATGGATGCGGCCTCCGCCGCGGAACAGATCCTCCGTTCTCCGGAACAGTTCCTGCGCGATCTCTACGGCGCGGATGCTGAAACACCGCTTACGACCTGGCGCTGGCCGGAGGACACGAAACGCGCCGTGATGATTCCGCCGGGACATTTTCTGCTTGTCAAGGCGCCGTGCCGCTTCCGCGCCTGTCTTCTGATCGACGGAAAGGCGGTTTCCCTCACGAACAGCCTGCGGGAAACTTCCGGCGGGTTCTTTGCGCTGCTTCCGCCGGCGGCTCTTCCCGCCGAACATAAGAAGGCCGGTCTTGGTATTTCTGTGTTTGATGCGGAGAAGTCCGAACGGCGGGTCGCGCCCGTCGTGCTTCTCGCCGAGGACGTGAAGGAGTTCAAGCTCTCCTACGGGAGAGAGGAGCTGCGGCGCGACAAACGCAACTTCCTCCAGGCGAACGGGCGCGGCGCACTGATCTGGATGCCTGTGGAGCCCGGCGAACTCAGAAGCCGTTACGATGCGCTCCTGCTCGGCAATTTGAATCCCGATTATCCGGTCAACCGCCACATCATGCTCCGGCGCTTCCGGATGTGGGCGGTGTATCACGCACGCGTTCAGGAATTTTCGATCGACTGTCTGAAGGAGTTCCACATCGCCGGAAACGGCGGAGGCGTCTGGGAATACGAGCTTCCGGTCGGCAACGGCATGTTCGTCGAGATCCGGGTCAAGCAGGAGATTCTTTCCGATGAAAACGCCGTGATGATGACGCTGTCGCGCATCTCCTGCGAGGGAAAGAGCCGCCGCCTCAGCGACGACACTCCGGTGAAGATCATTATCCGGTCCGACATCGAGGACCGCTCGTTCCACGGGGAGACAAAAGCCTCGACGGGCCCCGAACGGAGCTGGCCGGGCCTCGTCAGGAGTTCCGAATACGGCTTTGAATTCCAGCCCGCGCCCGACCGGATTCTCTCGGTCAGCGCCTCGAAAGGCCGCTTCCAGCGCGACGACGAATGGACCTATATGATCTGGCAGGAAAAAGAGGCATCGCGCGGACTGGAACCCAACACCGACCTCTTCAGCCCCGGATTTTTCACGGTGTCCCTCGCCGGCGGCGAGGCGCTCTACATTGCCGGGCAGATGCTGACCAGTCCCGACGCGCCGCGCATTCCTCCCGCGATGATCCGCGAGGCCTCATTTGACCAGAAGCGCGACACCTCCGTGGAAATGACCATGCTGACCGCGCTCTCCCAGTTCATTGTGAAGCGCGGTGACCTGAAAACGGTGATCGCGGGGTATCCGTGGTTCCTTGACTGGGGGCGCGATACGCTGATTGCAGCGCGCGGACTGATCGCCGCGCCCGAGTTCCGGACTCATGTCAGAGCGATTCTGCTTCAGTTCGCCTCCTATGCCAAGGACGGCACCATTCCGAACATGATCTTCGGGGGCAACGCCGACAACCGCGACACTTCTGACGCGCAGCTCTGGCTGTTCACCGCGTGCCGCGACCTCTGCCTCGCGGAGGGCGGATATGATTTCCTGCGCGAGCGCGTCAAAAACGGGAAAACCCTTCTGGAGACGCTTGTTTCCCTTGCGGAAGGACTGCTTGCGGGAACGCCGAACGGAATCACCGTCGATCCGGACTCCATGCTTGTGTTCAGTCCGTCCCACTTCACCTGGATGGATACGAACTATCCGGCGGGCACGCCGCGTCAGGGGTATCCGATTGAGATTCAGGCATTGTGGTTTGCAGCGCTCCGTTTCCTTTCCGAGGTGCTCGGCGACGAGGCGGGAGCCGTCTGGAAGGCGCGTTCGCTCCGTGTCGGTGAATCCATCGCGAAATATTTTGTCTCGGAAAAGCGTGACTATCTTTCCGACTGTCTGCACTGCGACCCCGGCGTTCCGGCGGCAAAAGCAGTGCCGGATGATCACCTGCGCCCGAATCAGCTCTACGCGCTGACGCTGGGAGCATTCCGCGACCATGACCGGGCAAAACAGATTCTGAACGCCTGTTCGGAACTGCTGATCCCCGGCGCGATCCGCAGTCTCGCGGACCGGAAAACCGACTATGCGCTCGCAATTTACAGCGCGTCAGGTACGCTCCTCAACGATCCGCGCCATCCCTATCAGGGACGCTACGAGGGCGACGAGGACACCCGGCGCAAGATCGCCTACCACAACGGAACCGCCTGGACCTGGCAGTTCCCCGCCTACTGCGAAGCGTATTTCATGATATACGGTTCCGCGGGACGGCGCACAGCGCGCGCGCTTCTCTCCTCCTGTTCGCTGATCATGAACGACGGATGCATCTCCCAGCTCGCCGAGATTCTCGACGGCGACTATCCGCATACGCAGCGCGGCTGCGGCGCACAGGCCTGGGGCATTTCGGAATACTACCGGGTCTGGAAACTGCTGCATTCCTGAGAACCTCCGCCGTGCGGCGGACGCGGCATCCGGAATCAGATTACGGGAGTCATCAGCGCGCAGACGCTTTCCAGAAGTTTCTGCGGAACGCTTCGCGAGGCGAGATCGCGCAGCGTGATTTCCGCGGAGTTCTTCAGCTCCTCCAGGAACTGCCTGTGCAGTGCTTCCGGGAAATCTCCCTGCGAGATCAGAAGATCAAGCTCATAATTCAGGTGGAAGCTGCGGATATCACAGTTGCTGGAGCCGAAATAGGCCCATTCTCCGTCAACGAGCATCGCCTTGGCGTGGGTGAAGGTTCCGAGCCGTTCGAAGACCCGCACGCCGTTGCCGGTCAGCGACTCGTAGAAACTGCGCGCCGCCATCTTGACATACCAGTGATTGTTGTTGCGCGGCACGATCACCCGGACGTCCACGCCGCGCGCGGACGCCATCCGGAGCGCCTTGGAAAAATCCTTTGACGGCGCAAAATAAGGCGAGATGATCCAGATGGATTTCCGCGCCGTGCTGGCGGCGGTGAAAAACACCTTTTCCGACCCCTCGAACAGATAGCCGTGTCCGCTGGGAACCGTGCGGACGACGGAATCTCCGCGCGCCTCGGGGATCGGGAAGAAGTCGCGCGTGAAAAGCGCCTCGCCGTCCCGGTTGCGCGACGCATAGAACCAGTCGCAGAGAAATGCATACTGGAGTTCCCCGACCGCGGGACCGGTCAGGCGGCAGTGGAAATCGTGAATCTCTCTGCCGGGTTTCGTGAACCATTTGAAATTTTCCTCGCTGATGTTCAGCCCGCCGATGAATGCGGTTTTTCCGTCGACGACGAGCAGTTTCCTGTGGTTCCGGAGCTGAATCCGCCACGGGGTCAGGAGCGATGTGTTGGAGAACGGGATCACATGCAGGTTCGGGGTGCGTTTCAGATACGGCAGGAAGAACAGGGAAAAAAGCGACTTGAAACTGCCGAAACGGTCGCAGATCATGCGGACCTGCACCCCCTCGAGTGCTTTTTTTCGAAGCTCGCCCATCATGATCCTTCCGAAACGGTCGTCCGCGAAAATGAAGGTCTGCATGTTGATGTTGTGGCGGGCGGCGCGGATGCTTTCGATCATCGCAGGGTAGGCGGCGGAGCCGTCGCAGAGCAGTTCGAGTCTGTTTCCGGAGAGCGGCAGCGTGCCGGGAATCATCGACGCCGAGGCGGGGTCCTCAAGCGAGGCGCGGATCAGTGCGTCGAGCATCCGGCGGTGGTTCATGGTGCTTTCCCGCGAGCCGCCGTCGCTGACAAAATGCTCCATGGCGGCGCGATAATCCCGGAGACCGCGGTGTTCGGCCTCGTCGCGGCTCCGGAGGAACTCTTCGACCGCATGCGAAATACGTCTGCCGAGTGTGTTCCGCCGCGTAATTCCCGCGAGCAGATAGAGCACGATCCCGGCGACCGGAAGGCAGAGCACGAGGATAATCCACATTGATGCGCGTTCCGAATCGTCGCGCATTGTGAAGAGAATATGCAGGACAACCAGGAGCGCCGCTCCTGCGACGATCCCGGCATAGATCAGATGGATCAGTTCAAAATGAAGCATCGGAAGGAAAAGTCCGGGTCATTTTTTCTTGGACTTTTTTTCCTTTTTTTCGTCTTTCTTTTCTTTCTGTTCAGCCTTTTCGTCCTTCTTGTCGACCTCTTCCCCGGCGTCGGCTGCGTCGGTCTTGGCGAAGGCCTTCAGTTTTGCAATTTTCTCCTCGCAGGCGGCTTTTCTTGCCTCGAGTTTTTCAATCTGAGCGGCGTATTTTTCCTTGTCCTCGTCATTTTCCGTTTTCCGCTTCAGCTCTTCTTCAATTTCCTTGAGTTCCTTGTCATATCTTGCCGAAGCGTTTTTCAAGGCGGTTGCGAGTTTTTTCTGCTCTTTTTTCAGATTGGCTTCCGCGCGTTTTTTGGCCGCTCCGTTTTTGGCTTTCTGCACCCGTTTTTCCGCGCGTTTGATTGCGGAAAGTTCTTTGGCGAACGGATTTTTCTCCTCTGTTTTCTCATCGGCATAACTGCTGACTGTGAAAACGAGCGACACGGCGAAAACGGCCGCAAGCATCAGGTGTTTGAACAACGGCATGGCATCCTCCTTATGTTCTGTTGTTTGTGTTTGTACAATACTCTGCGGTCCGGCAAGTGTCAAATCAGAAAATCATCCGGATGGCGCAAAGCGCGTAAAATGTGGCGCGTGCGTTTCCCCATCCGCCGTCGGCGTTCTGCGTTTCCAGAAGACGTTTCGCCATGTCGTTCCGCCAGGAACGGAAGTGTTCCGGAAAGAGCACACTTCCCTCGGTTTTCCGGAGCGCCTGAACCAGTTCGGACAGTTCGCGGTACGGTTCGGATTTTGCGTCCGCTTTCTCTTTTTTTTCCGATGGTTCCGTCTTTGCCGGCGGACGGTGTTTTTGCAGAACCTTCATCAGTTCCGGCTCGTCTTGTGCGAAACTTCCGATCAGGGTTGCGATCCGCCGGTCGGATCCGGGATCGTCGGAAAAAGAGCCGTTTTCCTTCTGAAAGGAGGCAAGAAAACAGATGCCGCGCACAGCCGCGCCGGAAAGTTCCCGCGCCAGACTCTCCTCCAGGCGGTATGCGTCCGGAAGCGGTGTGCCGGAAACCGGAAAGACGGAAAAAAGCACGGAAACATGAAACAAGGCTGAAATGACAGGGATCAGAGTTTTTTTCATAATGCCTCCCGGATGAGCCGGATTCTCTATTTTTCCGGAAAATAGCCCGCTCCGGGGGAGGAATCAAATAAAAAAGTGTGAAATCTTTTCTTTTTTATTTGATGGTTGGAAAAAAATCAGTAGATTATCAGGATTGCAGGAACGGAGAACGCGATGAACGAAGAAGATTTCACGAAGAAACTTGCCGGGATGTTTCAGCAGGGGCCGGATGTTCTCGTCGGGCCCGGCGACGACTGCGCTGTCCTCGACACAGGAGCGGACCGTCTTCTGCTCGCGGCGGCGGACCAGCTGATTTCCTCGGTTCATTATCTGGAAGGGTGCCCGCCCGCCTACGCCGCGCGGAAACTGCTGCGCCGGAACATCAGCGACATCGCCGCGATGGGCGGAACGCCGACTCATGCGCTGGTGACGCTGGCGCTGAATCCCGTGGATGAGATCTGGCTGACGGACTTTCACGCCTCGCTCGCGGAGACGGCGGCGGCGTACGGCGTTTCCGTGATCGGCGGGGATATTGCGCGGCTCTTTACGAAGGGGGAGGTCTGCTCCCTGACGATCCTCGGGAGTGTCGAGCGCGAAAAACTCTGCCTGCGCTCCGGCGCGAAAACCGGGGATCTCCTGTATGCCACGGGCGTGTTCGGCAACTCGTTCCACTCCGGACATCACCTTGAGTTCAGGCCGCGTCTGGAGGAGGCGCGTTTTCTCGCCGGACATTTCACGCATGCAATGATGGATGTCAGCGACGGACTGCTGAAAGACGCGGCACGGGTCGCCGACGCGTCCGGATGCGCGCTTGTGCTGGATCCGCTCCGGATTCCCCTGCGGCGCGGTGCGACTGTCGATGGCGCGCTCGGCGACGGCGAGGACTATGAGCTGATTTTCGCCATTCCGCCTCCGCTCTCCGAGGAACTGGAAGCGGCGTGGCCGTTCCCGGAAACCCCGCTCAGCTGCATCGGGCGCTTCACCGACGGCACGCCCGGCGCCGTTTCCGGTCTGGAGCATTTGAAACAGAACAAACTGAAAACAGGATTCGATCATTTCCATGAAGAAACAGTATAAGACCTCCTCGCCGGAGGAGACGAAAGCTGTGGCGGCAGAGCTTGCCGCGCAGACACGGCCCGGTTCGGTTTTTGCGCTGCACGGCGATCTCGGCGCGGGGAAAACGGTGTTCGCCGCCGGATTCGCGCGGGCGCTCGGCATCACGGAACCGGTCTCCAGCCCGACCTTCACGATCGTGCAGGAGTATCCGTTTGAAAAGGGGATGTTCTTTCATCTCGACCTCTACCGGATCGACAATCCGGACGCCGCGCTGGCATTCGGAATCGACGAATTCCTCTATGCGGAGGACGGCATCTCGCTGATCGAGTGGCCGGAGCGGATTCACGGACTCTTCCCGCCGCATACGGTTTATGTGGACATCCGGCGCGGCGAATCCGACGGGGAACGCGTCATTACTGTGGAACAGCCAGGCTAAGGGAGCCTCCCGATGCGGAACGTTACGGTTGCGGGTTCCAATGCCTTTCTTGTACAGCGTCTCGGCGCGGCGCTTGCGGGCGTCTCCGCCGGCTCTGAGACGCTGGTTTTCTGCGGCACGGAATCGGAACTGGAAACCACCGCGGCAGATTTTCACGGCAGGATTGTTTTTCTTGCCGATGCGGCGCGGAGTCTCGACCGGAAAAAACTGCTTACGGAAAACTACGACGAATACGAGACGCGTTTCCTGCTTTCGGAAACGCAGCTGCTTCCCGGCGTTTCGCCAAAGGGAATTTCGGAACGCTTCCAGGAGCGGAGCGTGCCGGACAATGTGATTCTCAACCGCTGCTGCGAAATCGGCGGAACGGGAACAACTCTCGCGTGGCTCTCCGCCCATCTTCACGGAACAAACACACTGCGCTACGTGTCTTTCGGCGGCAGCGGGAAACAGGTGTTCGATCTTGTGCATATTGCGGATCTTGCGGCGCTGGTCGCGGAACAGATCAAAGCGTTCCGCCCGGGGCTGTATCATGTGTCCGGCGGGCCGCGCGCGAGCGTTTCGCTGCTGGAGCTGACCGCCGTCTGCGAGTGCGCCTCCGGAAACGTCCTGCGGATCACCGATGACGAAAGCCGGAGGGAAATTCCCGTTTTCTCGCTGGACACGGGCCGTTTGACGGAGTATTTTAACTGGCGTCCGGTGCGCGGCGTCGAGGAGATCATCCGCGACATGCTCGACGAAGGCGTTCCCGGTCTGTTTTGCAGAAAAGGATTGCAGGAACATGTTTGAACTGGTTTCGGAATACAAACCCGCCGGCGATCAGCCGCAGGCGATCCGCGAGCTCGTGCAGGGGCTGCGCGAAGGGCGGCGCTATCAGACGCTCCTCGGCGTGACCGGCTCCGGCAAGACCTTCACGCTGGCGAACGTGCTTGCCGCCGTGAACCGCCCCGCGCTGGTGCTCTCCCACAACAAGACGCTGGCGGCGCAGCTGTACAGCGAGTTCAAGTCGTTCCTGCCGAACAACGCGGTCGAATACTTCATCAGCTACTATGACTACTATCTGCCGGAATCCTACATCCCGCAGACCGACACCTATATCGCGAAGGACGCCAGCATCAACGAGAACATCGAACGGCTCCGGCTCTCCGCGACGGCATCGCTTCTGGAGCGGCGCGACGTGATGGCGGTCGCCAGCGTCTCGTGCATCTACGGCTTGACCGCGCGCGAGGACTACGAGGAGATGTGCATTCCCCTGAGCGTCGGCATGACGCTCGACCGGAATGATCTCCTCCGCAAGCTGGTCGAAGTGCAGTTCGAGCGCAACGACGTCTCGCCGGAACGCGGGCAGTTCCGGGTGCGCGGAGACTGCGTGGACATCTATCTTGCCCAGAAGGAGGAGTATGTCCGCGTGGAGTTCTGGGGCGACTCGATTGACTCGCTCTCCCGCTGCGAACTGCTCACAGGGCGCGTCAAATCCCGCCCGGAACGCGTGATGATCTTCCCCGCCCGCCATTTCGTGATGCCGCAGGAGAGGATCAACGCCGCAATGGAGGGGATTCTTGCCGAAATGCGTGCGCAGGTGAAATGGTTCGAGTCCCAGGGGAAGCTCGTCGAGGCGCAGCGCCTCTATCAGCGCGTGAACTATGACGTCGAAATGATGCGCGAGATCGGCTACTGCTCCGGGATCGAGAACTATTCGCGCCATCTCGGCGGCCGCGCGCCCGGTTCTCGCCCGTTCTGCCTGCTCGACTTCTTCCCGAAGGACTACATCATGATCATCGACGAATCGCATGTGACGATTCCGCAGCTGCAGGCGATGTACAAGGCGGACCGCAGCCGGAAGCAGACCCTTGTGGACCACGGGTTCCGCCTTCCGTCCGCGCTGGACAACCGCCCGCTCAAGTTCGAGGAGTTCCAGTCGCTGCTCGGCGATGTGATCTTCGTCTCGGCCACGCCGGGAAGTTACGAGCTGGAGCTCTCCGGCGGACGGGTCGTCGAACAGGTCGTCCGCCCGACCGGACTGCTCGATCCGCCGGTGGAGGTGCGCAGACTCGAAGGACAGGTGGACGACGTGATCGAGGAGATCCGCAAATGCACCGAGCACGGCGGAAGATCGCTGATCGCGACGCTGACCAAAAAGAGCGCCGAACGGCTCTCCGATTATCTCTGCGAACTCGGGCTCCGGGTGAAATACCTGCATTCGGAGATCGACGTGATCGAACGTGTCCGCATTCTATCCGAACTCAAGCGCGGCGATTTCGACTGCATCGTCGGGATCAATCTCCTGCGCGAGGGAATCGACCTGCCGGAGATCCGGCTTGTCGCGATTCTCGATGCGGACAAGGAGGGGTTCCTGCGCTCCTCGCGCTCGCTGATCCAGGTGGCCGGTCGCGCCGCGCGGAACGCCGACGGCAAGGTGATTCTCTACGGCGATGTCATCACCGACAGCATGAAGTCGCTGATCGACACCACCGAGGAGCGCCGGAAGAAGCAGTCCGAATACAACCGGGAACACCATATCACGCCCCGGACGATCATCAAGGCTTCGCGCGAGACGATTACCGACGTCATGGGGCTCTCTTCGAAAGGAAGGGAAAAAACATCCGCCGGAACGAGCAGGGGAACACGCGAATTCGACGCGGAAACCGCCGCGTTCGCCGTCCGGGAGGAGCGCGCCTCCTACGGGAAAAAATCCGCTTCCGGGCGCGCCGGGAAGAAGGGAAAAGTTACACGTGCGGACACACCGGATCTCGAAGGACTCGATTTCGAGGAGATTCTCGCCGAACTCGAACGGGAGATGCTCGAAGCCGCCGACAATCTCGAATTCGAGCGCGCCGCCCAGCTGCGCGACCGGATCCGGGCGCTGGAAAACAGATGATATGTTTGCGCACTCCGCTCAGCGTTTCCCCCAGAGAGAGCGGAGATGCCGGACGCGCGCCCCGATGTCGGGCGCCTGCGTGATTTCCGTGACCATCGCGATGTATTTGGCTCCCGCGGCGAGCAGTTCCGGGATGTGGCGCTCCTTGATCCCCCCCATCACGGTGAAGGGGATGTGAAGAAGCGGTCCCGCCTCTCTGACGATTGCAATGCCGAGCGGTTTGACCGGTGTGCTTTTGGTCTGTGTCGGATAGATCGGGCCGAGATTCAGATAAGCGGCTCCCTGCGCCTCCGCCTCCAGCGCCTGTTCGCGCGAGTGGGTCGAACGGCCGATGATGAGTTCGGGTGCGAGCTTCACTGCCTGTTCCAGCGGAAGGTCGTCCTGTCCGAGATGCACGCCGTCCGCGCCGGTCAGGAGCGCGATGTCGATATGATCGTTCATGATCATCGTGATGTCATAGCGGTCGCAGATCTTCCGGAACTGTTCCGCAAGAGAAAAAAGCTCCTTTTTTGTAATATGCTTTTCCCGGAGCTGCACAAGGCGGATGCCCGCGTCGGCGGCCTCCTCCAGAACGCGCAGGGTTCCGCGCCCCGCCGTAAACTCTTCGGTAATGACCAGATAAAGATCCGCGTTACGGAACTTTTCCATGCGTTTCTCTTTCAATGCCCCCATCGTTTTCCTCCCGATTCCGGCCTGGATGTTTTCATTTTCCGCAAAATATAACCCGATTTGCGAAAAAAGAAAGTCTTCCGAATTGATTTCAGAGCGGAGAGCGGTTATATTTATAAGATATGGCTGAAAAAGAGGAAAACAACAGAAGGATCAGATAGCGTCATGGCAAAGGATTTGAAAAAGGCCCCCCCGAAAGGCGGCGACAGTTTTATCGACGAGCTCAGCGAGGATTTTGACCGTTTTGAAACCTGGGTGATAGATAACAGAAAATATCTGGTTGCGGCCTGCATTCTTCTGGTTATCATCGTCGCGATTGCCTTTACCGTGATCGTGGCCCGCAACTCAGCCGCGCGCAGGAATGCCGAGATGTTTGCCAGGGCGAAGACGGTTGAGGAGATTACCGCGGCACTGGATAAGGCTCCGTCTGCGGCATCCGCCTCCGAGGCGCGCTTCCGCCTTGCCTCGCTCTATCTGGAGAAGAAGGATTACGCTTCTGCCAGAACGCAGTTTGAACAGATCGCCAAAGATGCCTCCCACGCGTTTCTTGCCGCGAAGGCGAATCTTTCAATCGGCTATCTGGATGAACTGGAAGGGAAAAAGGACGAGGCGCTGAAAGTCTTCGCCGCACTTGCCGACAATGTCCAGACTCAGCCCGAACTCCGGGCGGAGGCCGCCTATGCCGCCGGCCGGATCTGCTTCAGTCAGAAGAACTATGAGCGCGCGAGAAGCTATCTCTCCCGTTTCCGCGCCGACCAGGGAACCGTGACAGGCATCTGGGGAACCTATGCCGCCGCGCTTCTCCGGGACATTCCCGCCGCGCCTGCGCAGAAGAGTGCCGCCTCTCCCGCCGCCGCATCGGCGCAGAAGAGTGCCGCCGCACCTGCCGCGCCTGCGCCGGTGAGTAAAAAGTAAGGATTTTGTCTTGCAGCTTACGAAACGTCAGGAGGCATTGATCCGTTCGCTCTCCACGAGGCATGGGCGAAAAGGGAGTGATTTCTGCGTCTGCGACGGGCTGCGCTCTTCGCGCGAAATTCTGCGTCTGCGTCCTGATCTGATTGAAATTCTGATTCTCCGTGAAGGTGTCACGGTTCCCGAGCAGTGTCCGCTTGCGCCGGTCATCCTGTCCGAAATGGAATTTGAACGCGTCTCCCGCACGGTGGTGAACTCGCAGGGAATTCTCGTTGTCGCCCGCCGTCCGGAGAAACTCTCCGCCGAAGCGCCGGTTGCCGGCTCGTTCGCGCTGCTGCTCGACCGGGTCGGCGATCCGGGAAATCTGGGAACGATTCTCCGCACCGCGCGCGCCGCCGGGCTCCGGGAGGTCTGGATGACCCGCGGATGCGCGGATCCCTATTCGGACAAGGTTGTGCGCTCGGCTTCGGGCGCGCAGTTCGCGCTTGCCGTCCGGGAATACGGCACCCTTGACGAGATGGTCGCGCTGCTGCGCGGCAGAGGATTTCATCGCATCTTCCGGACCGCTCCCGGCGGCGGCCGGAATGTTTTTACCGAACCGGAACTTTTCACGGACAGCGTGGTGGTGCTCGGCAGCGAGGGCGCGGGAGCCGGAGAGATCCCCGGCGCGGTGAACGTGCTGATCCCGATGCCCGGTGACGCGGAGTCCCTGAACGTGGCGCAGGCTGCGACCGTGATTCTGTTTGAACACGTCCGCCGCACGTTCTCCGGAACGGTATGAGAGGAGGGCGCCGATGGACTGGCTGAAGGAACCGCTGTTCAGACCGCCCGCCGAGGCGGAAAGCCTGATTTTTCAGGTGGCGCGCGGGTGTCCGCACAACAGCTGCTGTTTCTGCGGCATGTACAAGGGGATTGCCTACCGTGCGCGCGATCTGCGGGAACTCTTTTGCGAGATTGACCGTGCGGCGGAATCTTCCTGGCGGTCCGCGCGGAGAATTTTTCTCGCCGACGGCGACGCGATGTTTCTGCCGTTCGGGACGCTCTGCCGGATTCTGGAGTATCTGAATGAAAAGTTTCCGCGTCTCGCCCGCATCACGATGTATGCGAACGGATCTTCGGTGCTGGCAAAAACGGACGAGGCGCTGACGCGTCTGCACAAACTGAAACTTGCAATCGTCTATATGGGGCTCGAAAGCGGAAACGAGGAGGTGTTGCAACTGGTGCGCAAGGACGACACCGCCGCGCATATGACCGAGGCTGTGCACCGTCTCCGCGGCGCCGGCATCCGGACTTCGGTCATGGTGCTCGGCGGAATCGGCGGGCGGCGTTTCCGCAGTGCGCATGTGCGCGACACGGTCGCGGTGCTGAACGCGATGCAGCCGGAAATTCTTTCGCTGCTGCGTTTCATCGAAGTGCCCGGCCTTGCGATGTACGATGCTTACGAACCGCTGACGGAATACGAGTCCGTATCGGAAATGCGCGACCTGATCGCCGCGCTGGAGCTGAAATCGACGGTGTTCCGGGCGAATCACGCCTCGGTGCCGTTCCCGCTGGAGGGGCGCTTCCCGAAGGACCGGGAGACAATGACCGCGCTGCTGGACCGTGTGCTCGCCGGCGGCGCGCTTGACAGGAAAGGGCCGGGACGTGTCCCGCTGTGTTTATAGGTGAGGTATGGCTGACAGAAAAGAGATGGATGATGCTCGTCCACCCGTGACCGAGACCGCCGGATCGCAGGCCATCGACAACGTGCAGAACGAGATTCACGAGATCAAGGCGCGCGAGCGGATGCGCAAATCCGACATGGAGGCGACCGCGAAACTCGATCCGAAGTCGCTGGACATCGACGATTTCGTGACCGCGAAGCTCTCCGTCAAGCCGCCGGACAAATACAAATTCCGGCGAAGCATCGGGCGCGGCGGCATGAAGATGGTTCTCCAGGTCCGTGACAATGATACGATGCGTGACGTGGCGATGGCGCTGATGCCGGACATCGAACACCGTTCCCGCGCGGAAATTCTCCGCTTCATTCAGGAGGCGCGCGTTACCGCCAGCCTCGAACACCCGAACATCGTTCCGGTCCACGACATCGGAATCGACTCCTCCGGCTCGCCCTACTTCACGATGAAGCTCCTGAGCGGCGAGTCGCTCGCCTCGCTCCTGAAAAAGATGGACGAAGGCAATCCGGCGTATCTGAAAAACTATACATTTGAGTCCCTGATGCGCCTTTATCTGCGCATCTGCAACGGCGTGGCCTTTGCCCATTCCAAAGGCATTATTCACCTCGACCTCAAGCCGGAAAATGTCCAGATCGGAGAGTTCGGTGAAGTGCTGATTCTCGACTGGGGACTGGCACGCTCCATCTCCGGCAAACATGCGCCCGGCGTCGATCCCGTCCCTGAACGCAGTACCCGCAGCGGAAAGGGCTACACCAATTTCAAGCTGACGCTCGACGGCGTGATGAACGGCACCCCCGGCTATATGGCGCCCGAACAGGCCGCGGGAAAAAACAGCCGGAGCAATGTCCGCACCGACGTCTATGCGCTCGGGGCGATTCTCTACGCAATGGTGACTTACAAGGACCCGCTTGAACCCGGCGATCTCAAAAGCATGCTTCACGACACCATCTACGGAAACATTGTCAGGCCGAGCAGCCGGGTTCCAGGGCGCGAGATCCCGCACGGCATCGAAGCGGTGATCCTGAAGGCGATGAGCGTGAATCCCGCCGAGCGCTATTCCTCGGTCAAGGAGCTGCGCGACGAGGTCATCGCCTATATCGACGGATTCGATACAAAAGCGGAAAAAGCCGGCGTGATCCGGAAATTCCTGCTCATGGTCAGACGCCACCGCCTTCTGGTCGCCTCGGTCACGACGACTCTCTGTCTTGCTGTGTTCCTCGCACTTTACGCGTATTTTGAAATCGCGCGCTGGCAGAGCGACTGGATTCCCGTTTATCAGCAGACCTTTACAGATCCGGACGCGACGCTTGAAGGGCTCTTCTTCATGGATGCCAATCTGAACAAACCCGCGCCGGAATGGCGGATTACGGAGGCAGGACTGGAAACTTCAAAGGGAACCTGGCTCTGGCTCGATTCCAAACTGCACGGCAATGTCAAGGTAGTGCTCACGGTGTCTGTGCCGCAGGTCATGGAGGCGCTGGAGATCTCGCTTGACAGCCAGATCACGCCAAGGAAGGAGTGGTGGCAGATTCCCCACGGCTACACGTTCATCGTCGGCGGGTTCGGCGGAACAAAGGATGTGATCGCAAAGGTCAACGATCCCTACTCCGTGGAATATGTGAGCTCCGGGGAGACGAAACTTGTGCCCGGACAGACCGTTACAGTGACTGCGATACGCCGTGACGACCACCTCTCCCTGACCATCGGCAAGACCCATTCCGTCAACGCCATGGATTATTTCCCTCCGACGGGCGAGGGGCTGGCCCGCGTCGGCATCCGCGCTTTCGCCAACGGAACCACGATCCGATCGCTAGCGGTCTATCGCCTTGCGATTCCGGAAAAGACGACTCCCCTGATCGCCGGCGACACGCTGCTGGAGGCCGGCCTTCCCGCCGCCGCCGTCGGCAAATATCTCCAGATTGCCGACAGTTACGCGAAAACCCCGCTCGCGGAAATGGCGCTGGTTCGCGCCTACATGACAGCCGCCTCGAATCTTTCCCGCCGCGAGCAGCGCACCAATGCTCTCGTCGAAGTCAAGAAACGGATTGCGGCGCAGTTCTCCAAATTCCGTTACCGCGACCGCATTCTGGAACTGGACGCCGCATTGCTGTGGCGCGACGGCGACTATACGCAGGCGCTGCAGCTGATACGCGAGGTGTTCGAGCTGAATCCGAATACGAACATTGTCACACGGATTCTTCAGCTGCCCCATCTTGAGCTTCCCCGGGAGGCCGCGGACATGCTGCTGTCTCTGATCGCGCGCACGAAAAATCTCAAGCGTCTGGACATCTCCGGTTTCGGGCTGCGCTCGCTGGAACCGATTTCCGCACAACCGCTTGTCTATCTGGACTGCTCGAAGAACAAGCTTGCCTCGCTCAAGGGGATAGAGAAAATGCCGCTCGAGGTGCTGAGCTGCCATCATAATGAAATCTCCGACCTGACGCCGCTGCGCGGCATGATGCTTTCAAGTCTGAACTGCGCGAACAACCGCATTCAGGACCTGACGCCGCTGCGCGGCATGCTTCTTGTTTCCCTGAATGCGTCGAACAACCGGATCACCGCAATTGACGCGCTCCGTTCCGCCACAGTGGAGAAACTGCACCTGCGCGGCAATGCCATTACCTCGCTCCAGCCGCTGTTCGGCATGGAGACGTTGAAAATGCTGGATGTCGGAAAGAATCCGATCACGGACATTGAACCTCTGCGCGGGCTCGCTCTGGAGATGCTTCTGCTCGACTCCACGGAGGTTTCCGACATCGGGATCGTGCGCGACATGCCGCTTCTGATGCTCGACCTGGGCAACTGCGTGAAACTCAGGGATATTTCACCGGTTTACCTGATCGAACCCCTCGAATACCTGAATATTCCGAAGAATCTGAAGGACATCGAACCTCTGAAACAGATGCCGTATCTGCGTGTGCTGACGAATAACGAGTCTTCTGTCATGGAAAACTCGACGACTCAGTCTCCCGAGGAGTTCTGGTTGCTGCGCGAGAAAAAGAATGCTTCCGCAGGAAAAGCGCAGCCCGGAAACGGGCCGCGCGTGGAACCGGAACAGGGGAAGTGATTATTTGACGCGGAAGGTTTCGCTGACCTTCTTCGTCATCTCCGCGATTTTCTCCTTTGCCCCCGCGGGAAGTTTTGCGTTCTTGAGCCAGGTGTCAAAGAGACCCGTATCCCAGTCGGTTTCCTCGGATTTCGCCTTGAACTGCGGAAGCAGTTCGTGAAAGGTTTTCATGGGTTCATCCGCATTTTTCCCGGTTGCCAGGAGTGCGGAGGCTGCAAGGTAGCTTGAGATGCATTTCATGAACTTGTCTGCGGAACGGAGCAGCTTGTCGGAATCAAGGAGTTTCAGCGCCTTCTCATATTTTCCCCGGACAACATAGAGTTCCGCAAGATTGATCAGCGTGATCGGCGTGGCGTTCTTTTCGAGCAGTTTTTCATAGGCCTTTTCCGCCTCGTCGAGTTTGCCGATGTGGGAACTTGTGAGCGCAAGGCCCTCCTGCACGTCGGGAATATCCGCCGTCAGAGGCATTTCGGAGAGTTTCCGGTAATCGTCGTAAGCTCCCTTGTAATTGCCTTTGAGCATGTATGCTCCGGCGCGGGTCACGCGGGCGAAGACGTCTTTTTCATCTTGTTTGAGAAGTTCCGTCGTATAGGCGATCAACCCGTCGATGTCCTTGAGCAGATAGTAGAGTTCAATCCGCGCATGGATGAATTCGACCGCGTTTCCGGAGACCGCAATCGCAACTTTGATATCATCCATTGCAGCCTCCTTTTTTCCGTTTGAAGCATGCAGGAAGGCCCGTTCACGGTAAAAATAGGGGTCGGTCGGATCGAGCTTCAGCGCCTGGTTGAAAAAGGCTTCCGCTTCTTTGAGAAGCTTCTTTTTGACGGCGACCAGTCCGCGGCAGTAGGGGATTGCGGGATGTTTCGGGTTCAGCTTCGCAGCCTTGTCCGCTTCCGCGAGTGCGGCATCGTAATTGCCGTTCTTGTAGAGTTCAAGGAACGCCGCGTGCACGACCTTCCAGACATTGTCGCGGATCATGAAGTTGCGCCCGGCGTTCTGATACGCCTTGAGAAGATCCTCGAATCCTTCCGTATAGCGGGACTGTGCATAACGGATTGTGCCGAGCAGCAGCAGACAGTCCGGATCCTTCCGGTAGTCCGGGATGCTTTCAACGAGTTTTGCCGCGTCGTCGAGGAACATCTCGTTGCGGAGCCAGAAGCGTGCCAGCGCCATCTTTCCCTTCACCAGTCCGCTGTCCGCGGCGATCCGGTAGTATTTTGCCGCGGAGATCCCGTCCTGTTTGACTCCGTGTCCCAGATCATACATATAGGCGAGATGGAGCGCGGACTCCGGATCTCCCCCGTCCGCCTCTTTCTGAAGGAGGGCGAATGCCTCTTTCAGAAGTTCTGCGCGTTTCGCAGTATCACGCGTATTCAGTGCCTGTGCATAAAGCGTGCTCCCGGAAGGTTTTTTCTCCTGCACTGCCTGTTTCTGCGGAATCGTTTCCTGTTCGGTTTCCGTGGATGCGCAGGATACGCAGACGCTCAGCGCAAGAATCGCGCCGCCGGTCAGCAGCAGTTTGTCTAACATGGCAAAAACTCCGTGGTTAAGATTTTTTTCCTTTCAGCGCGCCCGACAGCAGACTTGCGCAGAATATGGCGCACGCACATAATACAATCGTCGCGCCGGACGCGGTTTCCGCCCACGGCTGGGCGGAGATCAGCAGTCCCGCTACTCCGGAACATACACCGATTATGATGGAAATCCAGAACATCATTCCGGAACTTTTCGACAAATTTCGCGCGGCGGCCGCCGGAACGATCAGAAGCGCCGTCACCAGAAGCACGCCCGCGGATTTCACGGAAAAAATCACCACCAGCGCCAGAAGCGCCACATAAACATATTGATAAAAGGCGGTGGGAATCCGGTGGGTGCGCGCGAGCTGTTCGTGAATCCCGATCGCGTTCAGGCGGTTGTAGGCGAAAATCTGGAAGGCGAAAAAGACGCAGAACAGAATGAAAAGCGCAAAGAGATCCCTGCCGGTGATTGTGAGAATATCGCCGTACAGAAACATCTGCATATCCCGTGCCACGTTCGGGTTGCGGCTGACGAGCGCAAGTCCGAACGCCACGACCGCCGAGAAGAACACCCCGATCACCGTGTCCGACGAGAGCGCCGAACGCTGTTTCATTGCCATGATCCCGATACCGATCACCAGCGCCAGAAGCGGCATCGTCAGATCCGGGCTCAGCCCGAAAATCAGCCCGAGCGCCACGCCCGCGAACGCCGAGTGCCCGATCGCGTCCGAAAAGAACGACATGCGGAAGTTCACCACCTGAATTCCGGCGGCGGCCGCCAGCGGCGCGGTCAGGAGCACCCCAAGAAGCGCCTCCTGCATGAAGCGCAGTTTCATGCATTCAAACGGCAGCGCGCCGGCAAGGGAACAAAAGAAATCTAGGATTGTTTCGAGCATGATCTGCATCCGACTCCGTGTTTGTCATATTTCACCATTCCCATGTGAAGCCCGAACGTCGCGGAGAGCGCGTCGGAAGTGAGCACCTCGGAGGGCACCCCCTCGGCATAGACCTTGCGGTTGATGCAGATCACATGCTCGGCGTGCGCGGCGACCATCGAAAGATCGTGGCTGATCATCAGCTGGGTGAACCCGAGCTTCCGCCGGAACTTCTCCAGAAGCTCGCAGCAGAGCTGTTCCCCCTTGAAGTCCACGCCCGCCGCAGGTTCGTCGAGGATCAGGATTTCCGGTTTCTGCATCAGCGCCTGCGCCAGCAGAACGCGCTGCAGTTCGCCTCCGGAAAGCGCGCCGAGACTCCGTGCGGCAAGATGGCCGCATTCGACCTCGGTCAGGTAGCCCAGGCAGAGATCCCGGAATTTTTTCGAAATGCCGAAGAACACCGGGCGTCTTGCCAGGGTTCCCGCCAGGAATTCCGTGACTGTCAGCGGCATGTCCCGGTCGAAGAGCAGTTTCTGCGGCACATAGCCGAAGCGCGGTTTCTTTTCTGAGAATGTGCCGTCCGCTTCGCCGAATTCGATCTCTCCCCGGTAGGGGATGTCGTTGAGGATCGCTCTTGTAAGCGTGGTCTTGCCCGCGCCGTTCGGCCCGACGATCGCCGTGCACATGCCGCGCGGCACCTCCGCGGAAACATCTTCCAGAATCGAAACCGCGCCGATTTTCACATTCAGGTTCCGGATGCGGATCGCCACATGGTTTCCGCAGTGGCATCTCTGTTCGTGATCGTTCATTTGTTCAGCGTCTTTCCCAGCACTTCGAGATTTTTCCGCATCG
>CASEFP010000030.1 GCA_949287225.1 uncultured Lentisphaeria bacterium | reverse complement strand
TTCGTATGACAGGTCATGAGTAGAGGTCGGAAGTTCGAATCTCTTTTCTACCATTTTCGCGATGTTCAAACTCTTTTTTGAGGTAGAATGAAGTTCCAGTTTCTCACGGAGAATTTTTCGAGAAGTGAAAATGCTCCAGGATATGTGAAAGCGTCCCTTGAAACCCCTTGCGGCAAAGCGTCCAGTTTCAGGAAATACGAAGGGGAACATCTCTGCTGGCAGATCACGGCTCCGGCAAACACATCGGTGAAAGTGCTTCTTCCGGTTTCCGATCCGGCAGGGGTGAAGCAGAACGGCGCTCCGCTTTCCGGCTATGAACGGAAAAACGGATTGCTTCTGCTGTCCCTGCCCTGCGGAAGTTACACATTTGAATTCTGAAACGGAGCGCGGGAATCCTCAGGAAAGCTTATTTTTCCGGGCAGTTGCGCCGCCAATGGATCGGATGAATCAGCAGAGACACTCTGTCACCCGGTTTGCAGGCCCGCAGACGTTTCAGCAGTTCCACTGCATCATACCCGGAAATATCGCTCAAGCGGATATTGCATTTCAGCAGATAGCCTTCATAGGAAAAACCGTAGTCCGTGACGGAACGGTTTCCATATGAGTATGTCCTGCCGTCTTTTTTATATTCGCCGCTTCTGCGGAAATCGGAGAACAGCCAGGTATTATTCAGTCCCCAGGCATTAATGACTCCGCCGTGGCAGACCGTTCCCGTAATCTTGATTCCCGCCTTTTTGTAATACTCCAGTTCCTTTTTCTGAAAAGATATCGGATCAATGCCGTTGGTCAGCATCATGGAAAAAAGATCGTTATGCACCCCGATTTCATGTCCATTCTGCTGAATCTGCCGATAAATCAGATCCATTGCCGTGTAACGGAATACTTTCCCCGGTTCTTTCCTGCCGTAATATGCAGCGGAATGAAGGACATAATAGGAGGCTCCGATGTTCCGTTTTTTCTCTTCCTCAGACATCATCACCGCATGAAACGGAGCCACATCAATGTCATGCCGGAAATATACCGTTACTCTGTCCGTTGCTTTTTCCTTCATGAAGTTCCTGCCCGTGACCACATGATAGCGTGACGAGTCCGCCAATTCATCAAGCAGTGCGGCATAATCACCCCACGAAAATCTGGATGCATGGCGACTCAGGAATTTTATGTTTTCCTGCCGGATTTCCTCCAGAGATTTCTGCCTGTCCAGAAAAAAACCGGACTCATTTCCATATGCGGAACTCAGGAACGGCAGCAGGGAACAGAGCAGACACAATCTTTTCATTTCTCTCACCACTCCCCTTATTGCCTTGATCTGAGAATCATATAATCCTGCGGCTGGACATTGACCAGAATCCGGCTGCCGTCAAAACTGATATCGTTTCCTCTCTCCATATCCGCCAGCTTTGAACCGGAAATCTTCAGAGCCTTGAATTTTACGGGGTCCACTTTGATTGTCAGCGGCGCGGATTCACGGGAATCGTTCATGACAATAATCAGGAGCTTTCCGGCTTTCACATAACAGGAAACCATGACTTTGTCCGGCGCGGTAAACGGCGATTCCGGATCATTGTAGAGAATGAAGCGTTCACTTCCGTCGAATCCGAATTCATCCTGAATCTTCCACCAGTCATCGCAGGAAACACCGAATGCGGGCCAGATCAGGGCGTCATGCACAAGCATATATCCTTTGAAATGGCGCAGGACTGCGCGGTGATTGTCAAGATGCTTCTTGCTCCATGCGTTTTCGTAACGGTTCCTGATCGGGCTGTGCAATTTGATCGCACGCTGGAACTGGGGGATGAAATAACGCGGAATGCCGTAAGGAAGCGTCATGAACATTGCCCGGAACATTTCGGGGGCAAAAATATTTCTGTAGTGCTCATCGCGCCCGACAGTTCCGCAGTACATCTCCCCGTCTGCAATGAAATCGGCAAAACCTATGACCGGAGTCACGGTCTTTGTCGACATGTGCCGCATGATACGGCTTTCCGGATGCGCGGCTTTCACCATGCGGTAAATGCGTTTGGTCAGTTCACGGGTTGCAAGCAGATTGAAGGTGCGGTAATGCCGCCCGTCCGTACCTTTCCAGCCGCATCCATGCCGGAAGTTATCGCAGAACTGCGCATCCTGATTGTCGAAATAAAGATGCCTGATATTCAGCTTCTCCATGGTGTTGCGGAGACTGTGCACATACCAGTCGATGTAGCCAGGCGCCGCGGGACAGTTCCGCGCGAAAGCCCATTCCCGTGATCGGATGTCGCCGATTGTCCCGACTTCCGGCGGCGTGAGGCTCCACAGCGGCCCGTAGAAACTCCATTCACGGGTAAAGGGACTGTTGGAAAATCCGGCGAAATACCAGTGTACGGCGGGATAGCCGGAAACCTTCCGCCATCTTTTGTCAAAATCCGGCGCTTTGCGTTCCGGATCCGGGATGTTATGAACCTCAGACCACGGGAAATACGGGTAGAAACCATTTTTCCCCTTGCTGAGCACACGGGCGGTACGCCAGTCTGTCGGAAGCGGTTTCACCGGAAGCGCCTGAAAGCCGAAACGGAAACGGTGTTTCAATCCGGCGGCAGTCGGAAGATCGACCAGCGTCAGCTGCATGCGGTTCTCCTCTTTGCCGGGGATCAGCCGCAGACTGTCTGCCTGTTTACGCACTTTCCATGAGGAAAGTTCTTCGCAGAACCATTCCAATCCGGTCTTTTCATTTCCGACAAACATGGTGCGTGACAGTTCCCGGAAAAGGTCAAGTGAATAAGCCTGGAATTTCCCGGCGTGCCCCGGATGATAATCCGAATACTGCTTGATCATTGCATTGAACAAGGTGGACTGCTCCTTGCGGAATGCAAAATCCAGAGTCAGACTGCGGATTGCCGCAACCGGTTTCTCCGGAATCAGTTCCATGTCCACCCAGAAAAAACCATCGAACTCTCCGCAGATACGGGTTTTAACCGTAAATCCGTCTGCCGCCGCCGTTCCCTCCAATTCGATTTTCTCCTCGTCCGAGGAAACCATGCGCAGGGGACCGGGATTGAGCTTTTTTCCATCCAGCATAAGCAGAACCGGACGTGCCAGAAGCGGCGTCCCTGCGGAGAAAATCTGTTCCGGCAGCCCGGATCTGCCGAACACATATTGACGGTTCCAGCAGGAGAATACCCCGCCGGCGGCATCCCATGCGGGCGCGGTCCACGGCAACGGCGCCGTTGCCGCCGTTCCTGTCCGGCTGCTGCGCCACGGTTCGGGGCGCTTCGGAATTGCAAACGGATGGGATACCGTATGATTCAGTTTGCTGTCATTTTTCAGTACCGTAATCTTGAACGTATAGTCTCCGGGCGGCAGGGAGTCCACCGGAAATGCAAAGTGATATTCCGTACTTTGCGGAGCCAGAATCCGGCTGACGATCTTTTTACCGTTTCCGTCTTCAATACAGGTTTCCGTCCGGTAAAATTTTCCGTCCGGAGAAATCTCTTTCACGGCAAAATCGAACTCCATTGTACCTTCAGCCGGATTGAAACCGCTCATGATGTTGCACGGTGCAACTTTCGATTCATCCGCGGTCACGATCCTGCTTTGCTTGTAAGCTCTGTATCTGGCAAGCACATCGGCATCGGTAAGCATAACATGATAGAGCATAAGCTCATCAATCAGGGAATAGTTCTGCGGGGTTTTCCACTGTTTCGGGCGCAGTCCTCCCGCACCGAATTTCAGAAACGGCGATCCGGGGCGGATAAATTTTTTCTGTCCCTTGCAGATTCCGTCGATATAAAGCTTCATGGTCCCGCCGCCCCAGGTCGCAACGACGAAATGCCATTCACCGGGCCGCCATTGCCCAATCGGCGCGGATATGGTTGTCCAGACCTGTTTTCCTCCGGACTTTTTCTTCGGACCGAGGAGAAAATACAATTCGGAATTCCATGCAACCTTATATACAAGCAGATCCGCATCCGCTCCCTCCGCACGGAAAAAAATATGGAAATTACGGTCGTTTCCCTGCCAGTTTTCCGGGCGGACCCAGAATACGACGCTGCCCTGTTCCGGCGTGATGAAGTCATGATTGGGATATTCAATATGATAGTCTTCCCGTTTTTTATTGCCTGTACCGATCAATGCCCCTGTGCCGTTGACACCATCTTTCAGATAAGTCGCGAGATTTTCATAAAGTATCTCCGCGGAGTGTTTTCCGGCAACATATCCGGTTTTGCTCACAGCATTGAAATCCTGATCAAACGGAGCATGGAATGCTGCCGAGGGAACCGCATGCAACGGTGAAAAACTCATGGCGGCGATCACAGTCAATACGACAATTGTTTTCATATAATTTCCTTTCTGATTGTCAGTCTTTATAGTACCATGCCATCAGATATTGAGGCTGAGTAACGGAATTGGTCTGTATGATGGTCCAGTAGGACAATGTCCGCGGCTCGACATGCATGTCCATCCACAGATGAAACATGGAGTTTGACGTGTGGCGATAACGGCCATTGTTGAGGTCATTATAATCGGCAATGGAATTATAGGCCCGTTTGGCTTCTGCCGTGACAACCCGTTGTGACGGTTTGGAAATCCGGCTGACGATCCGGTAAACTTCCGGATAGCCGCCAGTATAACGATCCATCCGGAGCCAGTAAAGAAGAGAATAATTGTGTGAAATGACAGGCGTCTTATCGGCAGGGCAAGACATCTGCCGGTAAAAACCGGGCGATCCGGGAGGATTCAGGTATCCCCATTTCGCCAGCGACGGAATACTGGAATCCTTGCCTCCGGGAAAGCGGTCGCTGTAATCATTGAAATATTGAACATAAGCAGTCCCGATCTGTTTAAGATTGTTCATACATGCAGTAGCATGGGCTTTTTCTCTTGCTTTGTTGAGGGCGGGCAGCAGCATTCCGGCAAGTACTGCAATGATCGATATTACAATCAGCAACTCTATCAATGTAAAACGCTTCAGAAACCGACACTTCATCGTTACTCCTCCTTGTTTGAAAGATAATATTGAATCTTTTTTTCAATCAGTTCATAAATATTCTCATCACGCTGCCCGTGCAGGTAATAGAAAAACTCCCAGGCGAAGAAATAGTGAATCACCCGGAGCAGTTCCGGATCGGGCAGAAACATCCAGTGATGAGTCTGCTTTTCCAGTTTTTCAGCCAAGTAACCGAAACCGCCGCGTTCCAGTTCCGCATGGTGAAGCGGAAGGAAGATTCCGCTTTCCAGAGCTTTCCTCTGGACCTCTTTCTGAAGGAGCTTGCGAATGACGCGGAGAGCCTCCTCCGGAAATCTGCAGCCGCGGCTGATGACCGCGGTCAACGGTGTGGCTGTAAAACAATGCCCGTCGGGATAAGGCACCCGCCTGAGTCCCTGTTCCTTCAATTCTTCCGCCCGAATACGGTTGAACGGACATTCCACAATATGAATGGGCTGGCCGGCTTTCAATTTGCAGATCTGTGCATAGTCGGAAAAACGTCCATGCATCCAGACCAGATCGCCCCGTTGGTACAGCTTCCTTGCACGGTGAAACAGCCCCATGAGCCGCCGCTTTTCCGGCATTCTGAATTCCCCGCTCCGCGAGTCGGCAAAATCAAGCCCGCTGTTCGCAACCAGTCCCCGGCAGTTCAGCAGTCCGTATCCGACAGCACCGTTGCTCTTTGAAACAAGGCGTTCAATATAATCCAGCACATCTTCACCGGATTCCGGTTGTTCCGCACCGTCCCGGAAAAGAAGCTGGGAAGTAATGAATGCAAATGGGAAATACAACTCTTTCCCCTTCCATTTCAATTCCGACGGCGATACAGGAAGCCCCTCGTAAAAATCATTGCCGAACTCATATCTGATATCTGCGGGAACCAGCGCCTCTCCGCAAAGCCCGGCGCCGGCAAGATATTCCGGGGAAGCGATTCCGATATCGAAATCCCGGGGATTTTTATTTTCCGCCATATTGTAACTGACCTGAAGCTCAATATCCGGATTTTCCAGCGTAATGGCGTCGAATACCCCGTTCCAGAATGCAAGCTGGAACTCTGTGTTGTCCTGCATGAGAATCCGCAGTGTTTTCGCGCCTGCGTATTGTCCGAAAAGCCGCTCGCCCGAGTATTTGAAATCAACAAGTTCCGCCTGTCCGGAGGTTTCGGAATAGATCCCGTCTCCGACCTTCACACTGACCAGATGCGCCTCTTTCAACAGTTCCACGGCTTTTGACGCGACGTTGATGCTGACATTATAGCGTGCCGCCAGCTCCTTGAGATTCGGAAGCTTTTCATGACACGGCCATGTCCCCCGCCGGAGTTCCTCGGACAAAAGGTCATATAACTGCTGATGTTTATGTTTTATCATAATACAGATCCACTTTCACGTCGTTGCTTTAATTATATTCTATAAATCTCATTTTGTCAAGTATTATAATTTGATAATTTGATAAAATAATGTTTTTTTATCAGGGAACAGGCGAGTTTCCGGGAAAACTGCAAGTCCATCCGCCTCATGTCCCAAACTTTACGGCAGGTAAAAATCAGGAATGCCGCGGCAGAATCGTTTATCGTCCGGGAAAGACTGGCCGGGACATGACAAAAAGAGTATTTTTATCGGGATTGCCGTCTTTTTCACTGGCATATTATGAAGTCGCAGGCTAGATTACTTGCGCTAAAATTTACAGGAGACAATGAAATGGGGAATGAAAAAAGCATTCTGTGCATCGGCGCCGGCTATGTCGGCGGGCCGACGATGGCGATGATCGCGGCAAAATGCCCTGAATATAAAGTAACGGTGGCGGATATCAACGCGGACCGTATTGCTCGATGGAATTCAGACAGTCTGCCGATTTATGAGCCGGGGCTTGAACAGCTTGTGGCGCAGTCCAGAGGGCGGAATCTCTTTTTCACG
>CASEFP010000029.1 GCA_949287225.1 uncultured Lentisphaeria bacterium | reverse complement strand
GACCTGCCTCTGCATTACCGAAGAGGCGGAGACGCAACCGTGCGAAACCTCATGACCGCCCGCCAGACGAAACACAACGGCGACTATCTGGTCATCCACGGCGCAATCATCCCGAAACTTCACACCAGGCGGGAGCTCGAAGAGAGTTTTGTTCCCTGTTCCGGCGATGGCGGCGCCGACGGGATTTACCGATATCAAAACGGAGTGCTGCTGCAAAGCCGGGCGAAGTTCTACCGGATTCACTCTCTGCAAAGCTACTTTGACGCCAACTTTTCGCTGCTGGAGGACGAGGCGGATTTGCTGCCGGGATATTCTGTAAACGATCGCGTTCACACCGGAACCAACGTCGGAATCCGCCTGGGGTGTGAATTGACCGGACCGCTGGTGCTGGGCGACAACACCTTTATCGAAAAAGAGTGCCGCCTTGCCCATGCCATTCTCGGAGAACGTTCACTGGTGGACAAGGGGAGCGTGATCGAACACTCGATCATCTTCGACCGGACCTATGTGGCAGGGAATTTGGATATCCGCAGGAAAATCGTAACCCCGGGCCGGATCATTGATCCGGCCACCGGGGGAATTCTGGAACGGAACAATTTCTGCTATGCCTTCTCGCCGATGCAAAACCGTTCCGCCTGGATTCTGCGTTTGTGGGAGTATGGAATTGCGCTGCTTCTGGCACTCGGACTGCTGATCCCGTATCTGCTGCTGCTGCCTTATTACCTCTCTCACAGAAAATGCATCTGGTGCTGGAAACTCTCCATGGATCGTTACCCGGGATATTGGGCCGTACTGTTTTTCCGGAAAGAGTTGATCAAATCCCATCCGGATGAGGAGAAGTTCGTCTTTCAGATGGGGGAGAGTTACGCTTTGCTGAACACTCCGGAACAGCGGCGGATTTACGACTATTATTATCACTATCACTGTTCATGCCTTCTGATGCTGCAGGTGGTGTTGCGGTGTCTAGGTAAACGGGTATTCGCGACGCATGCGGAGCGGAAACGTGCGCAGTGAATGTCAATGAAAGTAATGAGGTGTTTTGATGGAACAGCGGCCCGAATATATGAATGGCATGGGGGATGACCGGCAGATGAAAATTCTGCAGATGTATCAGAAGCAGGTTTGTTTCATCCTGCTGAAATTCAAATACAGTATTCTGGCCGTTTTTCTTGTAACGCTCGTTGCCGGAATGGCGGTCCGATATCTTTCATTCAAGCTGTCCCCTTACAAATATGAGGGAACCGTGACCATTTTCTATACGCCGAGGGCCAGTGAAGAGGTGAAGCCTCTGAGCATCAATCAGGTTCTGGCGATCTGTTCCAGGCAGCAGATTTTTCAACAGACAGCCAGGGATCTGCAGCTCAGTATCAAACAGCTCTCCGCCCTGCAGAATGCCATCGAGGTCGCACCAATCCGCGATCGGTACGACATGTTCACCATCACAGCGCGCGGAGACAGTGACGAATATGTCAAAAAACTGATCAACACCTACTCCGCCATCGCCGAAAGCCACTACGAAGAGTACCGCCTGGCGGAACTCAGGAATTACCTCGACAACCGGACGGCGCGGCTGGCCGAACTCCGTACCGCTTTGGATAAATACGTCAAGAAACTTCAATCAATGTTCGAGACTTTCGAGATCAGCCATCCCCGGGAAGAACTTGAAACCGTGAAAAAAGTTCAGACGGAGCTTCAGGCCTCGATCGAAGAGATGAAATTGAAACTTGCAACAGCTCGAAAAAGATTCGAGTTTGCAAAGAAAAAAAACGAAACAATTCCTGCCGCAGTCATTCAACACCGGATCGCCCTGCACGACTACAGTATGGAAATTCTGAAGCGGAAACATGAATATGAGGAAATTCAGCTCAAATTTTCCAAGCTCAATCCCCGCCACACGGAAAGCCGGGACAACTATACCAATATCGTGAAGGAGTTTGAAGCTTTCAAGCAGAAGCACGATATCACTGATTTCGACCCGGCCATGCTGGTCGGGCTGAATGATATCCTTAACGAAAGAAATGCCGCAGAGGTCGAGCTCAATCTTCTGGAAATGAGCATGAAATCTCTGAAAGCTGAGGAGGCCATGGTTCAGGGCAAGGAGAAAAAGCTGCAGGAGATGATGCCGGAGTACGATTCGATTCAGGTTCTTCTCAACACCACTCAGAAAGAGACTGCCCTGCTGCTCGAGGAGTTAAACCGGGTACGCAGCGCCATCGATCATGTGCCGCATGATATCACCGGTAACGAAAGGCTGCTCTATACGCAGGAATATCCCGTCTTTTCCAGAGAAAGTGTCTTTCTGATTCTTGCAGGGGCAGTTCTTTTCTGCGGAATGTATGCTGCAGCAATCGTTCTTTTTCAGTTCCTGTATGGAAAATTCAGCGGCATCGAAGAGGCGTCCTCACTGCGGGAGTTGATTGATACGCTGGGGATTTTTCCGGCAAAAGATCTCCCGTTGACGCAGGAGGAACGCGACACCATCAATCACAAAACATTTTACAACCTGATTATTCACCTCAAAGCCACCCGAGTTTTGTTTTCCTGCTGTCTCGACGGTTCGTTCCTGAGTTCAACCATGTTCGATGAACAGTGTACCAAAGCCAGACGCAATACGATTCTCGTACGGCTCATTACTGAGAGCGAAGCGGAAAAACGTTGCGCCGGACTGGAGAAAATCGGAGATTTCTACTATTCCGACAATGGGCGGGGCGGTCCGAATTTTATCGACCTGGATGTCAAAAACGATATCGAATATCTGGCGGGATTCGCTTCGCGCACCGGCTCAGGTTACGGATATGGGTATGGGTATGCGTTCTTCCCCGTCCGCAGGTTGAGTGTGCTTGAACCGGATGAAATTTCCCGGCTTTACCATACGATCAATGAGTTGAAGCAGCACTATCAACTCATTCGCATCGCCCGCGAAAAACCGTTCGCCGTCGCCGAAACCATGCTCCGGCAG
>CASEFP010000028.1 GCA_949287225.1 uncultured Lentisphaeria bacterium | reverse complement strand
CTCGGATGGCGTTTCGCGCCTCTGCCAACGTTGTAACTTCCGGTAATACCATAATGAAAATATACCGGAAACTTCCTCAATTTCAAACTTTGTCAAGACTTTTTCGAGTATCTTTTGTAATAACGCTGCGGTTTGATTCCAGATAAAATCGCCGCAAGTTCTCGACTGGTCAATTCAATCCGTCCATCGGCTGATTGCGGGATATGAAAGCCGCCTGCCGGTTCCCTCCCACATACGGCGGTTCGTTCTTTCCATCCGGCAATCCGGAATCCAGTGTTTCCCGCGGATGACGGGTGCAAAAGGCTCTTCGAACAAGCTCCGTCTCCGGCGCTGCGTTCCGGACATTCAACCATTCGTGATGCGGCAGCGCATGAATTCCCGGTTCAACTCCGGAGACCTTTCGGTCATATTTGAAAACTCACTGGAGCCCTGTCAACTTTTATTTTGTAAAAATGAAATCATCATTTTTTGATTGCTTCTACGTAATGCCGCCCCTGAAAAACGGGGGGCATTACAGAAAAAATTATTTTGCGCAAAATGATTTGCTTTTTCCCTTTCATGAAATTAAAGTAATGGGGAAAGGAAAAACGCAAATGGCCAGGAAACGAGAGAAAATAAGCATTGCAGCAATTGCTTCGGAAATCGGAGTCTCAGCTGCAACCGTCTCCCGTGCGATCAACCAGCGGCATGGTGTGAGCGAAGAGAACCGGAGACGAATTCTCCGCAAACTCCGGGAGTATGATTTTCACCCCCATTATCCGCTCCGGAATAACTCGCGGATCGCGGTTATGTATTCATCGACGTTTTTCTCCCATTACGATGCGGAGGTGCTGTCCGGGATTTTCCATTCCATGCGGGAAAACAACCTGTCTCCCGATGTGATTCTGCATCAGAATGCCGGAAGCTCCTCTCTTCTGGACCAGTTGCGCGACCAGCAGAGTTCCGGAGCGCTTTTGATCGTGCCCTCCCGCTTCCAGGAGGAACTCCCCGAACTGGCCGCCTCCGGACTTCCGGTGATACTGCTGGATGAATCCTGCACGGAACCGGGAATCGGGTTTATCGACAATGACTCGTATTCGGGATCTCTTGCCGCGGCGCAGCATCTTTTGTCACTGGGACATCGCCATATTGTGTATTTCGCCCGAAGCTTGAATGCGCAAAATCATCGGCGGCGCTGCCGCGCGTATGAGGATGCCATGCGTGCCGCCGGCCTTCACGCGCGGATTCTTCCCGTTCCGGGCATCGGGGCGGAGGAGGATCTGCGCTTTATCTCGGAATCCCTGCGGCTTTATCCGCTGACAACAGCGGCCATGACAACCAATGACGATCTGGCTCTGCTGGTTCTGAAGGCCGTATCCGGCCTCGGCCTTCGGATTCCGGATGATTTTTCCGTGGCGGGATTCGATGATTACGCGATGAGCGCATATCTGAATCCGTCCCTGACGACTGTGCGTCATCCATGCCGCGAAATTGCGGATACGGCGGTAAAGGCAATGTCCCGTTATCTCCAGTCCAATGGGAAAATACCGCTGCCCCGGATCACTCTCCCGACAGAATTAATCATACGGTCCTCGACAGGGCCGCTTCAAAATCACGGAAAGGAAAAGAGAACGAAATGAAACACACGGGGAATTCTGGCTGCGGACGGCGTTTTCATGAGAGAAAATTTCTGCTCGGAGTCAATTACTGGCCGCGGAAAAGCGGTGTCGGAATGTGGCGTAACTTCGATGAAGATGAAATCGACTCGGAGTTTGCCCAGATTCATGCTCTCGGCATGGATACCGTCCGGGTTTTTCCCCTTTGGGATGACTTTCAGCCGATCTATGAACTGCCGGGAGCGGGGAACATCCCGCGCACAATCGGAATGCGGCACAACTGGAACATTACTCCGGAAATCAATCCGGAAATGATGGATGAAGATATGTTCCGGAAATTTGATAAGGTTGTGGAACTGGCCGGGAAGCATCAGCTGAAACTGATCGTGGCATTGCTGACCGCATGGATGAGCGGAACACTGTTCAATCCGACCTGGAAAAACGGGCGTAATTTCTTTCATGATTCCTTTATGCTGAAGTATCAGATGCTTTACTGCCGCGCCTTTGCCGCCCGTTACGCAGGGCGGCCCGAGATCCTGGCGTGGGAATACGGCAATGAACAGAACTGCACGGATCAGTGCGCGTCTCCTGAAACGGCCTGGGTCTGGCTTCACGCGCTCGCCGGCGAGCTGCGTCTTCACGATCCGGAAACGAGCATCGGCTCCGGAATGCATGGACTGCATCATATTGTTTCCGCCCAAGCACCGTGGGGAATTGCCGACAACGCCGATGCCGTCGATTTTCTGACCACTCATCCCTATCCGGCATTTACTCCCGGCTGTTTCAAGGATACTCTGACCTCCATCCGGGCGAATCTGCATGCAACAGCGGAAAACCGTTATCTGGCCGATCTGGGCAGACGCCCGACGTTGTGCGAGGAAACCGGTTCTCTGGGAAACAGTATTCTTTCCGAACCCCTGAGCGCAGCTTATCTGCGGATGCGTCTTTACAGTCTTTTTGCCAATGGGCTTGCCGGCTGTCTCTGGTGGTGTTACAGTGATTTCCTCTGCGGCGACGAACTGCCTTACCGGGATGTCCAGATGGAAAATGACGGACTCGGACTGACCCGGACCGACTCCACCCCCAAGCCCGTTGCTCTTGAAATGCTGAAATTCCGTTCGGTTGTGGATCGTTTTGACGGACATCTGCCTGAATTGAAACGGCAGGCTGCAATTCTGGTCAGTGACCTGAATGACGACTGGCTTTCGGTATTCAACTGCTTTGTCCTCTGCATCCAGGCGGGATTTGCCCCTGCAATTGTGCGGCCTGGCTATGAAGACTTATCTCAATACCGCTTATTGCTGGCTCCGTCGCTGAGCGGCATGGCGCCTCTTTCTTCCATCGCGTGGAATGCGGTTCAGAAAGCCCTGCAGGACGGCAGCATCCTGTATGTTTCCGGAGACGGCGCCTGTCTGACCGGAGCCGACCGCCTTTTCGGAATCTCGGAGATGGAGCAGTTCCCATTGTCCGAGGGAAGAGAACACGTCCGTTTTGACTGCGGATTCGAATACGACATCCAGGCCGTGTTCGGCACACGAATTCATCACTTTGATGCGGAGGTGATTGCGGTAGCAAGTACTGGGGAGCCCGTCATGCTGAAACACGCCTGCGGTGCGGGAACGGCTTATTTTCTTTCTCTTCCCTTGGAAAAATCTCTTGCGGAAATGCCGAACGCCGCAGAGAAAATTCCGGCATGGAAACTTTACCGCCTTTTCCGTGATGCCGCGGATCTGGCGCTTCCCGTGGACTTCGACGATCCGCAGTGTGAACGTTACTGGAATTCCGATGTCCCGGGGCATGGCTACCTGAGTGTAATCAATCATCACAGGGAAACGATTGAAGGGGAACTGCTCTTCCGGCAGGCATACAAGACCGTTGTTCCGGTCGCCGGGGAAGCACAGCTTTCCGGAAAACATCTGATCCTGCCTCCGCTTCAGGCGGCAATTCTGGAAGTTTCTTTCTGAAGGTGCAAAAGGAAATTTATCACATCCGCGATTATTTGAGAACCGCATTGCCTCTGGCAATCTGGGATGAACCGCATATCATCACGAAAAATACGCGGCATAAGCATGACTGCATTGAAATCATGTTTGTTTATCGCGGAGCGGGATCTTGCGGGATTGATGAAATGCGCTATCCGCTGCGTGCGGGCAGCATGTACTGTTCTTGCGCCACTGTTTGCCTTTGTCATGGTGGCGACGCTCCGTCCATTGCCACAATCTGCCCCATATCCAGTGGCTGAGATTGTCGAATGTATCGGTGCTGTTGACAAATCGGTAGTAGTTGCACCATCCTCTAATT
>CASEFP010000027.1 GCA_949287225.1 uncultured Lentisphaeria bacterium | reverse complement strand
GCTTGATCTCTACCAGCTCCAGCGATTCAGGGGTGCTCGCATCATCCTGGCGTGCCTTTTGCAACACTCGGATCCAGCGGCGGGTACTTTCGTAAGGAAGTTCCTTCAGTTCGCTGTATTCCTGAATCGTCAAGCCGCTGTCCCAATATTCTGACAGTTGCGCCTCCCAATAATCTCGTTCTTCGCGTCCCATGCCGTCTTTCTGTCGTTCGGGGTTGCGCAAGAACATAGCACGCTGGTCATCTCAAATCCAGATGGGGCTGGCCGGGCGCATACCAATCATATATCAACAAATTCCGGAGTTAAGATGACGCGTACCATTCGGGATAAACTTGACGGGACTTGTCAGTTTCTGGACGTTTCGACATATCAGTAATGTAAGTGTGGAAGGGTTTAACAATAAAATCCGATGGCTGATCAAGCAAGCCTACGGTTTCAGAGAGCGCGAATACTTCAAACTGAAAATTTATCAGTTGCCGGAAACTTCGAACATAAAGGAGCTATAAGTTGTGTCAAGGATCGTCGAAGAGGCCGAGAACTTCGAGTTAACTTCACCCGATTTACCGCCCGTAACAGCTATCACCCCCAGATTAATCGTTACGATCGGTAAAGTTGGCATGTAGTTTTCGATTGCCTGCAATTCCGAAAGGAATATGTACTGACGGGGTATATTCCCGAGCTGCATCAAGATGGGGATGCTGCTGGTCATCAAAGAAGATATGCGGATGCAGAATCGAAAGAATCCGCCCCTTGTCCATGCCGCCCAGGAAATGGGTTTCATCCACAGAAATGTTCCACTGGCGCAACGTTGTGACAACACGTTTGTGCGCCGGAGCACTGCGGGCAGTCACAATAGCGGTTTTCAGAAAACGTTTATAGGCATGATCCAATTCTTCCCGCTCATCTTCCAACTGCCGCAGATGCCCCAATTTGCGGAAAAGCTCACCAAGTGGACCGGAATTGATCGCCGTATCAGCTCTGGAAACTTCAGAGTCATAAAACGCCTCAATGCCTTTCTGCTGAAAAATCTGTTCCGCACTGTCGTCGGCAACGACACCATCGAAGTCGAAAGCGATACGAAGTTCCGCATCCGTTTCATCATCCAAGACCGTACTCGGCAAAACTTGTCCAGCCGGATATCCCTGCTGCATCGCATCAACCACATCTCGCTCATTAGCCGAAAGAAAAAGAGAAACATTGTAGGCCGGGATGTAACGAAACGGTGAATTCCCGCGTGTAAATGCTGCACGAACGATCTCCAGTCCATAGTGTTCAATAGAGGAAAATACCCGCAGCCCTGTATCAGAATCGTTACGCGAGAGTAAAACCACCTCGACAGGCGGACGATCCGGGAAAATTGCGTTGAGCGCCAGAAAGCGGCGAACAAACGGAAACGCGATCCCAGGTTTCAACACATCATTCTCGTGCTCACGCTGATACGCGCGGTAAGCGCGAACTCCCTTCTCCCGAAAGATCGTATCCGCCTCATCCAGCTCGAACAATGCGCTTGAAGCAACAGCAATTACCAACTTTTCTTCAATCGGATAGGTCATAAAAGTTTTTCCACAAGGCTTCCCGAACCTCCATTCCGCAGAAATTCACCATTCGCACACTCAGGAACGGCCCGGCGAATAAACTACACCACTTTTCAGCCAATTGCAACGACAAATGCCACTCTGTTGAACAAAATTCAAACGTGACACTTTCGCCATGACACCGCCAGCGCATCACCGGTGCTTCAGCAAAGACAAACGGCAACAGCTTCTGCCGATCTGGAAATTCGCCGAACCGTGCAATAACCGCAACTGGAATACCGAGTTTTCTGGCATTGTCACTTCTCCTGAGCCACATCTCATGTTCGTCGATTTCATACCAGATACCCTGGCAATAATTTCCCCAGAACCCTGATTTCATACTTCTTTCCTCACGCACTGCCAAACAGCGTATTCCGGATGCGGTCTGCGCAAAAGCGGCAATTTGTGTTCTTTTTGGAGATACTCTGCAAAAACTGGAAAGTTCGCAAGTCCTCCGGAAAGTTCTATCCGGGAAACCCAGGGAACTCTTTTTCGCCCCCTTCTGACAACATCTCCCGGAATCGCAAATTCTGCCCAACCTGCTTCAGCAAACACTCCCGGGGAAATGAAATCCGGCACAGCCGCCCCGTTTTCATATCAGTACCGCAGACCATCACCTGTACGATGGATCGATACTGTACTTGAGTTGCTCCGCCGTTTTCGCGTCAATATTCAGCCGGAATCGTTGCCGTAAAAAAATCTTGCAACACCTGATCAACGCTCCATCCGCCCCCAAGCAGGGGAATGCTGTAATTGACGTTTCCATATTCTGCATATCCGACATGGGTATACTCGGCTCCGGCATGAACCTCCAAGGTTCCGGAAGGGACATCACGGCTAAAGTATATCCGGAAGGCGGAGAAGAATAATCGGAAAAAATCCTGCACATTTTAGAATTTCCAGAAAGGATTCCCGTTCCGCCTCCTCCATAAAATCCGAAAGAATAATTCTGAATATTGATCACTTTTTCATCTCTTTTTGGTTTCCTGAACCGCGATTTCAGAACCCAATTCTTTCCCGCTCGCCATTTTTCAGCGCAGCTTCCTGTTCCAGTGCCGCAAGCCGGCGAGCATTGTCAGTTTTCCCACCTAGGTAAAAAAGACTCTGCCGGACAGTACGGAAATCCCCCGGAGTGAGCCACTGGATCGCCGCAAGGCGGGCGGCCTCGCCAGGAGTCAGCGTAGTATTGAATTGCCGCTCAAAGAAAAGTCGTTTCCCGGCTTCATTCAGCCAGTCAAACCTGAGCTTGAAGGAGAAACGCCGCATGGTCGCAGGGTCGAGGCACGTCCGGAAATTCGTTGCGCCGATCATCACCCCGTTGAACTTCTCCATCCGATGCAATAATTCATTTACCTGAGTTACTTCCCAACTGCGTTGTGCTCGCGCCCGACTTTGGAGCAGCCCGTCGATCTCATCGAAGAAAAGAATAGCCCGGGCATGCTCTGCTTCCTCGAATGCGGCTGCAATATTCTGCTCCGTGCCGCCGAGCCATCTGGATAAAATGTCACTCCCCATTTTGGTGACCACCGGAACCGACAGAGTTCGGCCGAGATGTCTGACGAACTCGGTTTTTCCGGTACCGGACGGTCCGTAAAGCAAAAGATTCATCCGTGGCTTATCCGGATCATCCAGCGAACCGGAAAGAAAATTTCGAACTGCGCTGATCACATCCTCCGGAGTAGCTTCACCTTGAATATTCAGACCATCCAGCAAATAATCTCGACTGTTTTTACCGACTCTACTGACAGGAACCCCCATGAGCCTGCAATGCGGATCTAGAATTTTGGTGATTCTTTCTTCCACATTTTTTCCTTCAAGGGGGGCTGAATTTCGCAGGGCCAGCTCGATTCCCCCGGCGGAAATCGGATACCGTTCTGCCAGGTTTAAAATAAGTTCCGGCGGCAGTTCAACACCATGCTTCAGTGCGGAGTTGCGCCAGATACGCGCACGTTGTTCCGCATCAAGAGGCTTGAATTCGATGGAGTAATCGAAACGCCGACAATTTGAAGCATCAAGGGCGGAGGCAGGTGTATTGGCGATCCAGATACATGGTGTTTTCACCCGATCAAGAATAGAGTTCAATTCTCCCTTATCTCCATTACTCTTTCGAAAGCCGAAGAAATTCATCTCCGCGCAGTCCAGCAACTTATCCGCCTCGTCGATCACAATCAACGAATCATCCCTGTTTCGTTGAAGTTCGCAGATTTGAATGGCGGCCAGACGGGAACCACGTTTCTGGTCGATAAAGTACGCGGTACGGCCAAGCCTGGCGGCAAGCGCGGCCGCAAAACTGGTCTTGCCAGTTCCTGGAGCGCCATAAAAAAGAACATGAAGTCCAGTTTGGCGCTGTTTATCGGAGATCAGCATTGCGAGAGTTTCGCCATGTCGTTCTGAAAGCTCTCCAAAAAACTCCCAAGGCAAAAGTTCTTCGGTATAGGATCTGTAAAACGCATTTTCCAAAGGTGTATTGTCCACCCCGGAAAGATAAGAAAATAAATCACAGTTGAAATCCAGATCGCTGTCGAGGCACTCCAACATGCGGAGTCGGGCATTGGGACTGCTGATTTTCTGCAGCTCATTCTCTGGAATGCCGAGAGCGCAGGAAAAACGGTGGAATTTGCTATAAGTAATCGTTCCACGCAATTCCGCACATTCCCAAAACTCTTGGGCAAGATAGGCAAGCAGGAGCAGATCACATTCATTTTGCGACAGTTTGAAGAACTTTCTCAGTTTGGCAAAACGCTCCGCATCCGAAGCCGGGTCATTGCGAAGAGAAGCGTCAAGAAGGAGAAGTTCCGCATCCAGATAGTTACTAAGAGCAGTGCGGAATTTTAGATTACTTGCGGGATGCTCCCAAAGTTTAAGCATTATCTCCATCGAATTTTCACAAGAAAGATCTATTTTTTCTCCTTTATCTAGCTTCAGCAAGCTCCGACGAAAAGCCGGGGTTGTACTGGCGATGAATACCCGGCGGAATGTTTCCGGCATCATCCGGCTGGCAACGATACGGAAAAAATCTTCATCCCGAACATGTCCCTGATAGCTGGAAATAAAATTCCGGAGAAAACGAAAACCGGAGTAAAACTGAAATCGCCGAGAATGATCCAGTTTCAAATTGACACCGACAGTCTTACTCCGCCCGCGAAATCGATGACTAACCATATTATCTATCCTCCCTGAATTGTTTTACAAAGTAAGGATAACGATTCCGGGTGGACAAAACAAGTCCAGGATATCACTTGGATAAAGCAAAAGATTCGGTGTGTACTTCATTTTCAGAAACTGTTCTGCAAAAATGCAAGTTGTTGCCGAAGAAGTTCGTAAACATGGCGATTAGGGGAAATATCCGGGTTGTCATGCGTAAACGCCAGGAACTCCCCTAGGCATGTTCGATTAAAATACCAGTTCAATGCCGCACCGGCCGCACCGGAACGGGAAATTCCGGCAGTGCAGTGAATCAGCAATGGGCGAAAATCCGGCAGAAGGATAAATCTGACAATCCTCTCTGCATCTTTAAGAGTCATTGCGTGTGGAAATCCTTCTTCGACATCGTCGAAAAAAAGGATCAGCAGATTCGATACGGAGAGGAATCGCGAGCTGAACGGTGGCGACTCGGCCGGCAGAGAGATATTGTTGATGGAAATGACCCGGTATCTACGAAAGAGTATCGCCTCTCGTGCAGTGCCGCATCGTGCCTCGAAAAAACTTCGCGCCAATACTTTGATTCTCATATCGCCTCATATCAAAAAATCCACCTGGAAACGTTCATCTAAAAAGATAACATTTCCAGGTGGACAAAAGAGGTCTATCGAATATTACTTTTTAAGGCGACATACGCATGAGTCAAAGAAAAGTTTTTCCGGGAAATTAATTCTATTTTTCAACGAAGCCTTCCGACCAGCAATACTCATCCGCAAAAATCGCTAACTTAATAATAGATAGTTGCATATCCGTCCTTGTCCTGTAGTTTTAAAGGATTGCCGGCGGCAATCAGTCCGGCCAGCGCGTCAATGACATCGTCGCGGTGAACTTTGCTCTTTGGCCCAGCCTGCTCAATTATGCGATTGAGTTCTTCGCAACTTACATTCAGCGCCTTCTCCAGAATTTTCAGTCGTCTGTTTTCTCCATCCTGGTTTTTTTTGGATGGAAACTCTTTGTCGGTGACAAAACGGCTCCAGACAAGTTCCGGATGAAATTCATGAATGTTTTCCGGAAGAGGATCAACGCAATTTACTTCGCGGATTTTGTTAATCAGGCAAAAAGTCTGCTTGGGAATTTTTTTATCAGTATGCGACTTATTGATGCTGCAAATTCTTTTGTAATCCTCATTGCTGGTGCAAACAACCTGATTCTCGATCGCCTCCTTTACTGGAGTCATAAAGACAGATGAACTTCTCCCGATTTTTTTCAACATCTCTCTAGCCATGACATCAACTGTTCGAAAGCCTTCCTCGTTCAACTTCATCGGAATATCCACCATGACGCTTTTACAGTCCCGGGTTTCGGAAATGACCTCCCGGAACGATTTGCACAGCTTTGCAACGGGCAACTCCGTGTTCCGTCTGGTTACCAGAATCCAGCCGCCGGGGCACCCGTCAACTCCTGCAATTTTCTCATCTGTCATTTTGGGATTCTCCTTTCTGCATACATTCCATCACTTTTTTTGCTTGCTCAACAACCTTCTCAGCCAACTTCGGAGGCGAAATCACATGTACAGCCCCTCCCTCGGCAAGAACAAGGTTGACGATCTTGAATTCAACGGCATCATAAAGCGTCACAAGCAAACTGCCGTCCGGTTGTTCCTCGATCAACCCAGGATCGTAATTTTCCCGGGCATACGGGACGGCATAATCCGTAAAACGCAACACCACTTCATCAATGGTCGGAAAGTTGAAGAGTCCACCCTCGTTCACCTCCCGGATCAATCGCTGATCCGGTTCGAATCGCCCGAGATAACGCTCTACGGTAAAAAAACGGTTCAGCGCCAGCGTCCGAATCGTCCGCTCTGGGAGTGTTTCCCCGTTCCGGGCAATCACGATAGCCTTGACATACCACAATCCGTCAAAAAAAGCAAGCACGTGCGGTTCCAACAGATATTCCACACTCTCCCCGGTCAT
>CASEFP010000026.1 GCA_949287225.1 uncultured Lentisphaeria bacterium | reverse complement strand
GGAGGAGCTGAACCACGGCATCGACGAACTGCGCGGCAGGCTCAAGCTGCTGCTCGATGAAACCGGCGTCCTGACCCGCAAGGTCAAGGAGGCAGTGCTCAGACAGAAGCAGAAGGAGCGGGACTTCATCCTCGCCAAGCGCGCCATCGAACGGATCAAGATGGCGATCTGACCTAACGCAGAGACTTTTGATCCGAGATCTCCAGTACAGCGCAACTGTTACTTTGACCGGATTATTCCCCCGCATAGGATAGTCGGAGATGAATGAACAGTATGCGGTCGTCATAAATTCACAAAAAAACGGGATCTCTGAAAGATGATGCTTCAAACTCACAGAGGAACAGAATCATCTCATCCAACAGCTCCGCTGATTTTCATCCTGTTTGTGCAGGGAATCGGATGTTTGAGAAGTAAGTTTCAATCGGGTTGTGATGGTCTGGTTTCAAGGCTGTTTTATGCAATTTCCAAGTTCAACTTGTAATCTGCATAAAATCATCCAGGTCTCTGCAGGGGTGCAGGATTTACTTGCTTGGTCTGTTCCGCATGGGTGAAATGAGTTGTTGCGCAGAATGTTGTTTCCGGATTGACTTCCTCGCGTAAAATGCTATATTGATACGGAATAAAAGAAGATGTCGAGGTTGAACGCATGAGTAAATCCGCCCTTGAATTTGCCATTTTCTGCATTGAGGCAGTTGCACAGCACCTGAACGTGCCCGGCAATCAGGTTTACGATATGCTTGCGAAGCAATCCGATATTTTGAACACCTATCTGATTCCTTCGTTTGATGTGCTTCATACGCAAAGCAGACAGTATATAGTCGATGACATTCTGGCATTGATGCAGGAACGCGGGGTGCTGTCGTGATCGAAGTGTATCATGGTTCTTACTTGGAAATCCGTAAGCCGGACATCGCGTTTTCGCGGCAAACCCTTGACTTCGGAAAAGGCTTTTATGTCACTCCACTTCGGGAACAGGCGGTCAGGTGGGCACTCCGCTGGCAACGTCGCGGCAAGACAGCCATCGTCAACACATATAGTTTCGATGACAGTTCCGGCGCTCTTGCCGGACTTCGAGTGAAAGATTTTCCGGAATACGATTCTTCCTGGCTTCATTTTATTATGGCAAACCGGAACGGGCAAACTCCGGACTCTTACGACATCATTCGCGGAGGTGTGGCCAATGACAAGGTATTCAATACGCTGGAACTGTTCTTCGATGGGTTGATTTCCGAAGAAGAGGCGCTGGGGCGGCTGAAATTTGAAAAGCCGAATCACCAGATCTGCATCCGTCGTCAGGATTTGATGGATCGACTCCTGACATTCCAATCATCGGAAGAGGTGTCGGATGGAAGCCAATAGTATTTTATTACAGAAAAAGTATGCCCGGGTTGTTGCGTTGTTTGCAGAACAGATGCAACTCTCCCTTGAGGATGCTCTGGAGTTTTTCTACCGTTCAGAAACCTATCAGGAGCTGCGCGACGGAATCGCCGATCTGCATTGTCGAAGCGATCAATACATTGTGGATGAACTGAAGCTCGAATTTCCCTCCACTGCCGGCTGATCTTCGACCGGAAACAGTTCCCACCTGCTCTCCTATATTCAACTATACCGAAGAGAAACATCCCGCATCCGGGAATTTCCTCTGCGCCCTGCCTTGAAAGTTATCGTCATTCATGCCATATTTGCAAAATATTTTTCATTTTTCATACATATTTTGTTTGAAAAGGCATTCTTCAAGCGTTATCTTTTGTAACAGGAGAAAATTGGAGTTATGGAAATGATCGAGCGATTCATACTGAAAGATCTGATCGACTGGAAAAGCGCAGCCAACCGGAAACCGCTGATTCTGCGCGGAGTGCGTCAATGTG
>CASEFP010000025.1 GCA_949287225.1 uncultured Lentisphaeria bacterium | reverse complement strand
GACCCATGCAGTTTCGGGAGATGCGCATTCGTCCGCGCAGTTCTGTTCATTGCCGTATTCCCATGCGAGAATTTCGGGACATCCGGCATACCTTTTGGCGAATGCGCGGCAGTAGAGCATCTGGTATTTCAGCGGGAACGGGTGGGAAAACAGATTGCGTCCGCCTTTCCATGACGGATTGAAAAGGGTGCCGCTCATCCACGCGGTGAGCAGAGCCACGATCAGTTTGAGGTTGTGTTTTCGTGCGAGTTCCACCACGCGGTCGAAGTGTTCCAGCATTTTCGGATCCACCATTTCGGGATTCCGGACCGGAGTCATATTCCAGTCATGGCGCATTCCGATTGTGCGCGGCAGGTTTCGGGCTCCCGGCAGTTCATAAATCGGCTGGAAATCATCCCAGAGCGGAAAGACCCGGACAGTGTCCATGCCGAGTTCCCGGATCTTTGCGAAATCCTGATCGATTTCCTCTTCATCGAATTCCCGCCACATTTTCACGCCGCTTTTCCGCGGCCAGTAGTTGACGCCGAGCAGAAAGTTATGATTTCCGGAAAATCTTTGCCGATTTTTGAATTTGCTGTTTGCCATTCTGATTACAACTTTTCTTGTCTGGTTATATTTTACCATTGAATTCATCTCATTTCAGAAAGAAAGAAAATTCCTGCATGAAACTGCGGCTTTTTCCCGGAGCGAGTTTCACATCTTCAAAAAGTGGTTCGGCAGTCATCGCCGCGCCATTGGTCCATGCGTAAAAGCCGGCCGCTTCGGGAGCAGAAACCGTGTAGTTATACCAGCGTGCGGAAAGCATTCCCGTCAATTGTCCTTCGCAGGATTGGACTTTCACGGCTGCATGCCAGTTGATGTGTTTTCCCGCCTGGACATAGAATATCCCTGTTGATGCCGATTTTCCGTTCAATTGAAACTGAAAGGGGCGATCCGGTGTTTTCCAGGCTGACAACGGGATATTGTAAAATCGGAATCCGAACTGTTTTTCTGCCTTTGCAGGATTGGAAAAATCAATTGTTACCGTGACTTTCCCTGTGCGTTCCGTACCCTTGTAAAGGCGGAAATGTTTGGTCAACTTCAGATTTGCCAGAGGATTTTCTGCACCGAATCCGGTATCCGCGGGCACACTGTGAGTCAAAGTTACTTCCGCATAGTCCGGCTTTAAGTCCACGCTTGAGACTTGATAAATCTGTTCACGTTGATTTCTGAGGTCGAAAAAGCGTATTCCGCCGAATGTCGGAGATTTGCCGCCAACCGGTGTTTTATTCCCGTTTTTCCACAAAACCGCTTCTCCGGAGACAGGATCAATCCGTAAAAACTGTCTGCCGTGACACAATTCCATCATGGGGCGCTTATTCACAATACGCCATTTCAGTTCGGCCTCGCCGGATTTCCGTGTCTGCAGCATCTCTTTTACGCCGTTGAGTTGTCTTTGTGCTTTTTCCAGGGTCTCGTTCATAACGTTCTGCGTGATTTCTTTTCCGGATGCCGGAGTGTTTCCGCCGATCCGGATAAGCCGTGTGCCATCGACGGGCAGATGAATCAGAAAACCATTCCGGATCTTTTCAGAAGTGATTCCGGAATAATATTCATCGTTCAACACATCATGGACATGGACTGTTCCCGTTCCCGCGAATTTGCGGATGGAGGCTTCCAGAATTATTTCCTGCGAAGAATAATTGAGAAGTGTTAATGTGTAAACACCGTTTTTCTCATGAAGATGCGAACGCAGTGCGGCCTTGAAGTCGGGCAGTGAAATCTGAGTTATTCCATTTTTTTCATTCTCAAGTTCTATTGCAACAACGTTTTTCGGATTCAGATTCAATTTTGCCGTGCATTCCTTTCCGAACAGTATGTCTTCCACTTCTCCAACTGCTGAAAAGGCACGTGCGATGCCGTGAAGCATTCTGCCGTCGAGCAGATCCGTAGGATAGATTACAAATCCATCAGCGCCGAGTGCGGCTGTTGCAATGAGATTCTGCACGATTTTTTCCGGAGTATAGCGGATAAAAAAGCGCTGAATTTCTTCGGAAGGATCAACCCAGGAATAATTTTTTACCGTTCCGAAACATTTTTCCTGGGCGGCAACAGCGTTGTAATATACTATTCCGGAATTATAATTCATAGGAGAAAAGGCGGCAATTTTCTTTGTGACGGAGGAGGAATCGACTCCATCCCAGGAGTTGCGGAAATCTTCAGCCGGCGTGGCACAGCAGAGATGAATCTCATACCCGGGGAATTCACGCCTGGCGGTTTCGACAAATTTTTCGAGAATTTTTCTGTGCTGAATGATTTTATAATCCCGCCATTTGCGATTAAGGGGATGTCCGCCGGCAAGTTCTGTGCGTTCCGGAATTCTGGTCAGACCGGCAAATTTTGCGAAATCCGCCCTGCAGCTGTCGCAGGTTCCGCCGGTGATAAATGGTTCATAATCAAGCCAGAGAATACGGCAGTCCGGGAAACGTTTCAGGATTTCCCTGTATCCTCGCCGGAAATACTCTCCCCAGAAAAGCCCTTCGGGGTCTTTCAACAGATATTGCGGGCAGATGGAACTCGAATCAATATTGCCTTCTCCATCTACAAACAGGGGGACTCCCTTGCGGGTAACTTTGCCGTTGACCAAGAATCCGAGATCACGGAAATTGGTTCCCGGGAATTTCAAGGTTGAACTTCTTGTTGCACAGATTCCCGCTACGGTCCGGAAATTTGCATTGAGAAAAAAATTAGTTTTTTCGGGATAAAAGAAGGTTTCCCATGATATGTTGTAAAAAGGTTTCCCAAGAAGACTCTGCCAGAATTCACAGTTCTTCTTCAAAATGGAATGGTCTTCCAGGCCGACGGATGAAAGAAACGTAACTCCGCCTTTAAAACGGCTTAATGGATGAGAGGGATGCGGCAGTTCCTGCAGGATAATTCCCAGATAATGACGCTCAAAGTGTTTTTTGCCGTTTTCCTCAATATAGATATGGAAATCAACATTTTTACCGGCACTTTTCTCTTTTGCTTCTATGAAGAAGTTGAATCCGGCACGCCATCCGAAATTTTCCGGCGTCAGATTTTTGAGGAACCGGCCGGGAATCATGACGTGATGACGTTTGAAGTGCTTCCCGTTACGCAGGACATTTTCCGTGGAAAATGGGATCTCTGTCATTTTTCCCGACCGTGTTGCGACTTTGATCAGCTTGAGCTCTTCCGGCACTTCAATCACCGGCACAGGAACTTTTTCAGCCATGGAACTGCCATCTCCGGCCAGTTTGAGAGCCATCGCCAATGGATAATTTTCAATAAAGGCAAAAGTGCCGTTCTGATAGTCCGCCGGGAAAAGCTCAATGCGGGTTGTGCCTGTGCAAGCTAACATCAGAATAAAAATGTACAGTGATAAGAGTTGTTTCATCTATATGCCTTTCTTAAAACATGGTTTGTGATTTTTTCCACTGGTGATCGGAATGGGATGAGATTCATTTGCGGTAATGATTATGATTCTTGATAACTAATTCAGATGAATCCAGGCTCCTCCTCCCCATGAGGTATCGGGAATCATTTTTGTCGAACCGGCATGTCCATCTATAAATCCGAAATTGCAGAATCCGCCGGTGATCGAATCATCACGGGTGGTCCGTTTGACATTTGTCTTGTGTCTGGCTTCCAGAGCCGGATTTGCATCCTGCTGACGGAGTGCGCAGTCCGGTTCGGTAATTCTGAATTTCTTCAATGTATTGCTTATATTGTCACTGGGATAACCGAAGAAACAGGTTGTGTTGGTGCTGCTGTATGTACCTAGTTCGACCCATCGGGTATAGGCATCTCCCACAAAGCCGGCGGCCGAAGGTTTCTTGATCTCTGAAATGCGGGTTGGACGGGTTTCTCCGTCGCACCAGTTGTCCACTTGCCTTCCTAAGACTCTTGCCCATGAATAATTCGTTTTCCATATTCGCAACGGATCTGCGGACACGATTACCGATTCGCCGGGACAGACCAGCAGTTTCGGTTGAACGGATGCTGATTTCCCAATGGCATCAGGCGGTGTTTTTCCGTAGAACTTTGAGGAAGCGATATTTTCTGGCCAGTATATGTATGATGTCTTTGAAATAATCATTGCGGGCATCATGAATTCATCATTATCTGAACTGTACATTGTCCCAGTCAGTACCAGCTGCTTCAGGTTGGAGGTGCAGGCGGTGGATTGTGCGGATGCACGAACCTTGTTCAATACAGGGAGAAGCAATCCTGCAAGAATGGCGATGATCGCAATGACAACAAGAAGCTCTATAAGTGTGAAAAATCTGATTTTGCTGATGGGAAGATATGTGTCTGGAAAATCCTGTTCTCTGTTCCCGGAACTGTGCCTGTCATGCATTTTCGCCTCCTGTCTTGATTAGATTTTTCATGATTAATTATTATAAATGAAAATCAGATTTTGACAAGAGGTGCGGATAGATTTATTTTTGAAACATTTGAAACAAAAATCAAATGCTTTCCCGTTCGATGAACCGATAGGGGACCAGAATTTCAGCCGGTGACGGCTGATGATGAATCCGCCGCAGCAGAAGCCGGACGGATTGCCTGGCCAGTTCGTCAAAATCCTGAGTTAAGGCCGTGAGGGGAGGACACGTGAAAGAGGAAACGGCATGATATTCCAGTGCCAGCATGGAAATGTCATCGGGAATTCTGATTCCGTTGCGGGTAAGGCGGAACAGCAGTTCCGGAGCGTATGTCTCACTGGCGACAAATACGGCATCTGCTTTTTTCCGTATGATGTTGTCGGCGATTGCATACAGTTTATGCTGGGAGGTCTGCTCCTCGTGAAAGGAGTCTGCAGAGATTTTCTTTTTACGGCAGAACCCGTGAAACGCGTCAACACGTTTTTGGGCATTGAGATTGCTCTGCAGCGGTGAGGAGACAAATGCGATCCGGCGGCGGCCTTTGCTGTACAAGTGTTCCAGACCCAATGTGATTCCCTGTTTTTCATCGGAAGTGACCTGATAGATGCCCTCGCGCGGATTGGATGCCGCATTCAATACAACCAGAGGTGTGGCATGCTCTTCCGGCCATTGCTTTTCCAAGCCGGCGGTCCAGACAATGGAAATGACTCCCGCATAAACATGATCCTGCAGAACTTCCAGATCGCACTCGGAAATGATCTCTCCGTGAAAATGATTGGCGGAAAGCTCCTTCATCAGTGAGGAAAGAAGTAGGCCTGTATAACCTTCGAATGAAAATCCGGGAATGATGATGGCAACCAGTTTTTTATAATGTTCCGGCAGCTGGTAATTGTGTTTCTGTGCCTGCGAGATAATACGCCGCCGGAGTTTCTGTGTGACATTCGGATGATCGGTCAATGCACGCAGCACCGTTGCCGGGGCAATTCCCAGTTCCGCCGCAAGAGATCGTAATGTGGTTTTGTTTTTTTTCATATTCTTCCGCTTCAAATATAATCTACTCTTTCCCCGTCGAGTTGCAAGCAGCCTTTCCGGAAATTATCGAATCCCGCATTCGATTTTTCTCACAAGCGCGATACGCCCGAAGCCGAGTGCGGCGACGCGGGGAAAGAGTTTCAGCGCCTCTCCCTCGTCGACCTTGTTCCGGCTGGCGAGTTCATAGAGGCAATGTTCGGAGTCGATTGGAATGTCATGTGCGAGAATAAAAGTTTCTGTTTTCCAGTAAAAAACAGGTGACACTTTTCGCCATGTTAATAAATTGACAGTCAATAAGATGCCGTAATGCATCATATTCTGCCAACAAGAATAAAATAGCATGGAGAACTCTGATTGCAAATCAAAAATATATGAGTGATGAATTAAGAATATATCTCTCAATAATACCTGATTTTCTAAAAATGTTAATACAGGCTTCCAGTTGACACAGTGATTCCTATGGACGATTTGTTTTTCCATATCTGAAAGCAATTTTCCGGAATCGAGTGTACAGCAACCTGACTGCAATCCTGTAAATCAGGGGAAAAACCAGAGCAAAATCAAACAGCAGGACCCTTTTTTTATCCCGGGTTTGAGCAAGTGTGAAATGGATGCGCGATTCCTTTGCCTTTTCTCTCAAGATCCGGGAAAATTCAGGAGAAGAATAGGAATCTTTGATCATGATGGTCCAGATTTCCATGATACTGGTAAATCGTCTTGCATGCGCCAATTCCTTCAAATCCGGAAATCTGGAAAGGATCGCGGGCAGAAGCATGTCATATGCTTGAACACGGTCCATCTTGGAAGGATCGAAGAGGGATCCAGTAATACTTGACTTGTGCTGACGATAGTAATACAGGGCTTCATCAATTACCGCGCATTTCCGGGCATTCATGCAAACTTGCGGAATAAAAACAATATCTTCATAGAGCATGCCTTCGGGATATTTTCCAGTCATCTGCAGGAGATCTCTCTTGAATAATTTATTCCAGGAGAAAGCTCCGAACCAATTATTGGTCAGAAAGTATTCTGCTGTTGTCCGCCCATTGATTATCCTGGAAGAAACAGCCTGAGTCCTTTCCGGCTTTTCCCGAGTGGTGCGCAGACGACAGACCGACATATCCGCATCATTTTCCTCAATTGCAAGAAACAATTTTTCAAACATATCAGAATCAGCCGTGTCATCCGCGTCGCAGAAACCAATATATTCTCCATGCGCATATGCGATTCCTTCATTTCTGCGGTATCCCAGCCCTTTGTTCTCCGAATGGGAAATGAAATGTATTCGGTCATCTTTTTCCGCATATTGCCTTGCAATCAAGTCAGAAGAATCCGTGGAGCCGTCATTAATCAGAATGATCTCCAGTTTCCGGTAAGTTTGATGTAAAACAGAGTCCAGACATTCAGCAAGATAGGAGGCACCATTATATACGGAGATGATTACGGTTATTTTTTTACATTCCCGAGAATGCCTGTCTGTTTCTGAGATTGTGGTGTTCATCATAAATCAGCCTCCGATTATTTTCCAGTTGAGTGTCATTTCTTTACTCTGATTCCACTCTGCCTGAGAGAAACGGCAAAGGATAAAAGCGCAATAATTCAGAGGAATTCGCAGATCTGGAGACGAGACCGGGGATTTGATCCATACCTAGAGTTTCCAGGTTGTTTGGAAATGGAAGAATACAAAAAGAAGAAAAACTGGAAAGCATACGCATGATTAAACACCCCCCATATTATTGCTGGTTTGTTGCCGATATGAATTCTGTAAGTGCCATGAAAACGGAGATGGAATTCCCTGCTGCATGTCTTGACAGAGCTCCCGACATTTTTTGCAGCCTGCAGATCCTCTTACGATTCTTTACGGGAAGCGGCATATATGGAAAGTAATCGGAGAACCGGTGTAATTCACACAATTTCGGTTTCGCATAAAGAACCTCCCGGGATTCAAAGCAGAATACTTCCAAAACACTACCCCGACCGCAGACCTGGATAAAAACCGCCATAGTCGTGGTTGTATAATTATTAGAGTAGGCGTAAAAATCTCAGCCGATACTTTCCACTTATGTCCATGGCAGATGGACTGTTCATCAGGGATTACACAGACTGATTCGCTGAAATATAACGGTATCAATGAGCTCAACAGTGAAAATGAAACAGCACAAATCCACAACTTGGTTTGAATATACTCTTTTTTATAGAGAATGCAAATAATTTTTAAACTCCTGCCATGCTAAAATCGCATTCCATCGCGGGATCAAATTCGCGGAGGATACGCAAATTCCGGAATTAAGAACTATGGCCCATACCATTTGGGATAAACTCGATGGAATTGTCAGTTTCTGGACGTTTCGAGATATCAGCAATGTACGTATGGAAGGGTTTAATAATAAAATCCGATGGCGGATCAAGCTCGCCTGCGGGTTCAGAGATCATGAATACTTCAAACTGAAAATTTATCAGCTGCCGGAAATTTCATGCGTAAAGAAGCTATAAGTTGTGTCAAGGTTCGTCGAAGAGGCAAAAAATCCTCAAACCTGCTTTTCAGTGCCAGATTTGAGGCTAAATTCTAAATGGTGGTGGGGGATGGATTCGAACCATCGAAGTCAGCGACAGCAGATTTACAGACTGCTGTATTACACTCAAAATTTAAATTTTTATCCGGGAAATATCCTTGAATTTTGATTTTGACGTGATATTTTAGGAAATAAGCTATCATAAGCTATCACACGATAACATAAGGTTTTTGTAATGGGGCGAACAACAGAAGGAAAATTATATGTAGTCGGAAGGAAGAGGCTTTATTACCTTCGCTATACCGTAAACGGGAAGGATTGCCGTGTCCGACTATTGGGACTGGATGGAAAACCAATTACGACGGCTTCGGAAGCAAAGAAAGCCGCTGCCCGTCTTTTACATCCCTTGAAAGAGACGAACAGGGCAGAACAGATGCGGATGTTGCAGAGCGCGATTCAGGGCGCGGAGGAATCCGCAGAACAGGCACAAGCGCTTCTTGTTAACTCTAAGGCTTCCCTGCTGCATGGATGGGAGTTGTTTATGTCATGTCAGAGCCGCCCGGCAAGCTGTAAGCGTTTTCCTATGGATGAGATTCCCCGCCATTCCACGCCGGGGAATTATGCAGGGTATTATCGCCAGTTTTCGGGATGGATGCACGATAAACACCCTGAAATTTTGTTGTTGAGCGGCGTTACTCCGGAAATCGCCGGGGAATATACCTGTTATCTGGAATCATTGAAAATATCGCCGGGAACCTTTAACAAAGTCATTCAGTTTTTCAAGATGTTTTATTCCGTCCTGCTCGATGATGAAAAGATCCTTTGCAAGAATCCTTTCTTGAAAATCAACAGGAAAGAGCAGGAGAGCAATAGCCGCGCCCCGCTTTCCATGGAACAGATCGCCGCCCTGATTCAGAATGCGGAAGGGGAATTACGGCTTTTAATTGCGCTGGGATATTTTACCGGCTTGCGTTTCGGGGACTGCTGCACGCTGTTATGGCGTGAAGTTGACTTAGTGCGGCGCGTGATTGAGAGAATTCCCCGAAAGACAAAGCACACGCGCAAGGACAGCAAAGAATCTATCGTAAAAGTCGGGATTCCAGATTTCCTTTACAGGATGCTGGCTGAAATTCCGGAAAATTGCCGCAAGGGGTATGTATTGCCGCGTTTTGGCGCGGATTACGACAGGGGAGCAGATGCCAATTTGAGCGGAATTATCATAAAACATTTTCAAAGATGCGGAATTCGGACACATCGAGAGGGAACGGGGGTAAAAACGATATTGGATGAAAACGGGAAGCCTGTCATAGACGTGAAGACCGGGAAAACGAAGAAGACCGGGAAACGCGCCATTGTGGAAATTGGTTTTCATTCATTGCGATACAGCTATATTTCCCATAACGCCGAAAAGGGAACGCCGCAAGCCGTAATTCAGCGGAACGCCGGACATGCCAGCCCCGCCATGACAGAACACTATATCCGGACTTCGGATGATGCCGCCCGCCGATATGCAAACGTGCTCCAACTGCCAATGGCAGCCCCTGACGTAATCGAAGCGAAAAACGTGGAAACTGAACCGGAGCGGGCAGAGCTGCACAGGCTTGCAGATACTTTATCTATTGACCAAATCAAAAAAATACTTGCCAATATATAGGAGAAACGACGATGAGCAAAAACGAACTTGAACAGGAGCGATCTTCCATAATTCAGAAAATGATTGAAACGGGCGAAAGCGATTGGTCTTTAGTTCCTAAAGGTGCACGGGATATTCTTCAAAACGCCGTTAAAAATATTTCTGAGGCTCCATTTTGCGCTATTCTCAATGCCTATCTGGCAGGGCGTATACATGCGCTGTCAGAGTCAAAAATTAAAAATGACGAATTGAAAAAAATAGTTAAAGAAGCTATGGGGCTTTCAGATAATATTTTGAGCACGTTAGATGAAACTATAAAAAAATGGGCTGTAAGCATTGATAAAAATTTGATTCTGCAAGCTAAAAATGAAGTCTATCAACAAAATTTTAATATTGTAAAAATAGAAAAAATCATATCTCAAAATACGGAAGAAATCAAAAATTATATTTCAGAGGAATCCCAAAAAGTCATAACGAATAACACCGCACATTATATTTCTTTGCCAGAAGCTGCACGAGTTATTTACGATGAACTGAAAGATCGTCGGAGGCTCTATTCTGGAATTCCAAAATTCCAAACAGATTCCATTAGAAAAAGACTGGCCAATCAACTTAAGACTGAGCCCTATTTAAAAAGCGGAAATAAACATTTTTATCTTACGTCCATTGTCGCACAGAAAGCATATAAGCATCGTTGCATAAATTTCTATATCAATAAATTCCAGATACCCAGCCCGACATTGAGAGGCGTTGCCAAGCGTCCGTTGATTCTTGCCGACATGACTTTTCTGACGCGGCTCAGAAGCTCAGAAATTCCGCCG
>CASEFP010000024.1 GCA_949287225.1 uncultured Lentisphaeria bacterium | reverse complement strand
CGAGACCCCGGCAATCATCCAGACACTTTCTCCCGGGATGAAACGAATGGCTTTCAGCGGTTTCTCCGGAATCCGGAATGCCGAGACAAAAAGACCGACTTTGCTGCTGCGGTTGTCACCGGTCCAGCCGATGACTCCGTTCTCAAACGAAAAGACCGGCGACCACCAGTTGCCGCAGTCCCTGCCGGCAATGACCGGAACGGTTGTTTTCGATCCGTCAGAGAACGCGAGTTCCGCCGATCCAATCGTCTCTCCGTTTTTCGGAACCCATGCCGCGGCGTGAAGCAGATAGAGATAGCGCGCGCTTTCTGCTTTCGCAAACGTCAGCATTCCCGCCGGCGGGAACTTGCGGAACCGGGAAAGGATAATACTGCTTCTGCCGCTGTTTTTCGCCGGATCAAGAATTTCAAACGGAATACCGGAAAATTCCCTGGTGCCGAACTCCGTCATGCAGGAAAGATCGTTGGCGGGTCCCTGGTCGGTCCATCCGCCTTTGCCGTCATCCGCCTGTTTGTCGGCGAAACCCATGTTTGCCGCGGAGGCAATGGAGATGGTCCGCATGGATGGCTTCTCCCGCTGAATCGAGACGTTCATGTCGAAGCGCTTCTCCCGGTTGGACTCCGGAACGTGAAGGTGAATGCAGTAGTAAGGCTCCTTCGTCGAAAAACGGAGATCGCCGATCGAAACGGAAAACGTGCCGCGCAGCGTGTAGACTTCCATTCCGGATACGATGCGGAACATATTGTTGTCTTTCACGGGAGTCCATTTCAGAATGTCCGCCCGCTCTTTTTTTCCGGAAAGACGGAACAGCTTGCCATCGACTTCCAGATCGGCGGGGCGGTCGGCGGGAATCTTGATTTCCGCGCTGATGTGGCGAGTATCGCCAACACCGCGAAGAACGGCGGTATACTGCCAGTTGTTGTCATTCCGTTCCGTCAGAGTGCAGGTGGCTTTCGCCCCGCGTCCTTCCGGATAAGAACATTCGCCTGCAATGGAGGTGCTGGCATCACCGTTACGGATCACTTTGCCGTCCTTGAAGACAATCGGCTTCCATGCGGGATTGTGACGCCATTCCATACGGATGTTTTTCCCGAGGGCAAGACGCCCCTGCGGTGTAATGGAAACCGAGGATTCTGCGGCACAAAGTCCCGCTGCGGCAAGAAAAAGGACAAAAAAACAGCAAAGATGGGATTTCACTCTTGTACTCCTTAGAACGTTGTAACGGTACCGGTTGCTTTGTTGTAGTATTTCTGGAAGCCCGAACGGACTCTCAGTCCGTAGTGGCCGCGTCCTTCCACATGACCGTCGAAGAACAGGGCGTTCGCCCGGTTGTTGTGGAGTGGATAAATGGCTGTTTCCGAAGCAAAACGATAATAGGGCTTCTTGTCATAGGCATGGAAGGAGTCGGCAAGGATAATGATGTCGCTGAGCATTCCTTTCTGCGGCGGAATCATGTCTCCGGCCGTATTGAGTTTCGGGATCTGCTTGATGTTCGGATAATTGCTTTCATTCCACCAGCCGTTTCCCAGAGCCGTATTGTAGCCGTAGACGTAGCTGAGATAGGACCACGCATTGTCCAGTTTGAAGCCATGAAGGGAGGGACAGACCAGCGGACGGGTGTTCTGCTGTGTCAGGGTGTTCCAGGTGTATGGCAGTTTTGCCATCGCCCGGATTTTTTCCGACCAGCGGACATTTTCTCCATTGACCGCCGGATAATATCCGTCATAGTTGTCCGCATACTCCATGAAATAGAGCCCCTGCTGTTTCAGATTGTTGATGCAGGAGGTCGCTCTCGCCTTTTCCCGTGCCGAATTCAGCGCAGGAAGCAGGATCGCTGCAAGAATGGCAATGATCGCAATAACGACAAGAAGCTCTATCAATGTGAAATTTCTGTGCTGACATTCCGATGAGCACGGGAGGTGTTCCCTCGTCATTGATTCATTTTGATGAATCATTTGTATTTTCTCCTGTTTGACTTATTGCTTTTTCTGTTTTATAGTATTCTCTGCATAAAATTATACACAGAAAAGGGTTTTTGTCAAGATCTTTTTTCTGTTTCAGCATGAGGAATCAAAGAAAAATAAATGAGGAATCTAGGACAGCAAAAAAAGCGCCGCCACTCGCTCCGGAAGCCGAAACATGAAGATTCCTGGTCGGACGGTCCCCTGTACGATCTGCAGCGTCGGGAAACCTGGAGAATGCCGAACCATATTCAACTGCCTTTGTTCCCGTTCTGCATGGAAGAGGAGATCCGGGTGGGTGAATACTGGTACCGGGACAATTTTACACGCTATCTTCTGATCGTGATCGGACTCGAAGGCAATATTTCGTTTCAGTTTGAGGATCATGAGGTCATCCTGACCCGCGGACATGTTCTGATCATTCCGCCGGGGACCTCCTATCTGCTGAGAAATGCGGGTACCTTCACTTCCCATAAGGTCGTGATAGAGATTATCGGAAACAACCTGAATTCCGATATTGCCACACTGGGCCTGAACCGTCTGACCCTGATAAAAACAAAAGATTTCCTGAAACTGGCGGAATGGGGGCGTGAAATCGGTGATCTGATCCGGAAAAATGAAATTGAGGACATTCCTCTTCTGGTCGGGCTCTCGTATCGTTTCTGCACCAGCCTCTCAATGCTCCTGCCGCGTGCGGAACCGGATAATATCCTGCTGAGCCGGGCGCAGATGATTCTGGAAAGCAATTTCGAAAAGAAAGTTACGATTGGCGCTCTGGCGGAGGAACTGCATTGTTCGCCTTCCTTTCTGAATAAGCTGTTCCGACGGGAACTGGGAACAACTCCCCTTCAATATCGCTTGGAAAAGAAGATTGCCTG
>CASEFP010000023.1 GCA_949287225.1 uncultured Lentisphaeria bacterium | reverse complement strand
TGATCCAGCGGCGAAACGCTGGTCGTGCGGAGCACGAAATCCCACCCCGACTCGGGGAGAGGACGGAAGAATGCCCGCGCATTCTTCGCGGGGTCCAGGGTCGGTGACCCTTGTCGTGATCCAGCGGCGAAACGCTGGTCGTGCGGAGCACGAAATCCCCGCCCGGAGCGGTTCAGACCGCTCAGTGACGAGAACTTTTTCTTCGAAAAAGTTCGAGAGCTCCGGGCGTATCCATTGAGACGAAAGAATGCGTGAGCATTTTTTCGTCTCCTTAATAATCAAAAATCATGAGAGCCCCGGACAATTCCCCCAGGTTACATGTTTTCCACATGCGTATCCGCGAGAGCTCCGGGCCTTTTCCTGAGGTTATACACTGTGCCGGCGGCTCTCGAAGAAGCGCTTCTCGTCCTTTAGCGGGTGAAACCGCCGCCGGAGGGTGATTTCGCCTGCGGCGACCAGCTTGCGCAGCTGGACCGCAGCAGGACTGAAAGGAGAGCACGAATCATAATTTGCAAAGCAAATTATTTTTTTACTACGCGCCCCAGTCTTTTGATTTGTCCGGAAGGTGCCAGAAAACTTGGACCGGGTGATGGTGGAGCAGTAGAGAGCTGGACCGGCGAGAAACGGATCATTAATCAGGTCTGTTATGCGTTCAGTGATTTTCTGGGCAGTTTCAAGTTTGTTGACAGTGCCGGGATGCCGAAAGATACCTCCCTTGCAAAACGGACACGACTGACTCAGCCATCAAAAAGTATCATGATTGCAGAGCGAGCAAAGACTCCAACCGGGACTATGGGACAGCCCGTTTTCTGCTATTACAATTATACCCATGAACTGGGACTTGGATACTATCATCCTTCGTATCTCCGCCTTGGAAATCTTCTTTTCGTAGACGGGCATGTTGAAAAAGCTTCTCAGGCGGACTTTGTCGGAGGAAGATTCAAGATTACAGCGAAATAACAGATCATTACAATATTTGCCGTGAACAACAGAAAGGACTGATTATGAAAAAAAGAAAAATCCTGCTGCTTGCGATAACTTTCCTTCTTGCAGGCAAGATTCCCGGAGAGGAAATAGTTCTGTTGCCGTCGAAAACCGTACAGATTCCGGTTGCGGATCGAGGAGAGAAAACACAGTACAATCCGGATCGTTTTCTGCTTTTTTCCAATGAATGGATGTGGACGCGTGTGCTTCTGGATTTTAAATTGGATATCCCGCATCTGCAAAAGGCAGAGAAAATCGAATCGGCTACACTGATTCTTGAAGTGGCTTCCGCAGAGAATCCGAAAAATGTCCCGATGGAAGTTGTTTCTCCGCTTGTGGAGTGGAGAAAAACTGAAAATCTGAAATATTACGGTGCTCCGTGGCCGCAGTATCCGACACCGCGTAAACCCGGTTCCTACCGCTGCAAGGAAGGCTGTCTGGAATATGGTTGGGAATCTTTCGGAGTGAAGGCGGAGGCCCGGAAAAAAGGAATCGTGGAATTCGACGTGACAAATCTGATACGCGAGCATGTCATGTTCGGCAGACCCTGGAATGGATTTCTGCTGCGCGCTGGACCCAGTCTGATCGGATGGAACCGGAACAGAAACGCTCCCTGGAAATGGGTGATTCCCGCCTCAACCGTGAAACTGCATGTGAAAACAAGCGGTGTCCCGCCGAAAACAATTGCGGCGTTGAAATATTTTCCTTCAGCGCATCTTCCTCCGGTGCGCGATCCCTATATCTTTCTCTTTTACAACTGGAGTATTGAGGCGAACCGGATTTTGTGGAACAAATATTTTAAAGTCATGAATACGGACGGAGTCTTTGACAGGTCGGAATTTATGCAGAAGGGAATTTTGTCGCTGCGCGCCCTGAGCGGCCCGCAGGCGGAATGGCTTCGCACTGTGGAAGGAACGCTCAATTATTACAAAGAAAGTGATTACGGAATTGCAATTGACGAATGGCAGTCCGTGGACGATACGAAAAAACGTGCCGGATTGATGGATCCGAAAAACAAAATGGGAGCCAGAATCCTCTGTGCCTTGGAGGCGTTGCGGCAGACGAAAAAAGCTTCCCCGGAGAAGTTTCTGGCGGTTTACTGGCGCGGAGAGGATTCCATGCGTCCGCTTGCAGCCGATGGGCTGCCAGATCTGGTGATTTCCGAGGGATACACAAGACTTCCGCGGTTTCCTCATTGGGAAATCGGTAAGGCTGAGGTAATCAAACATGCAGACTGGGCAAAAGAGGACGGATACTATAACCGGACGATCATCATGCACGGCGCGCTTACCCCGAGAGAAATCTTTCCTGATTACAAACGCCATTTCACACCGGAAAACATTACGGAGGAGGTGCGTGTCATCCGGGAAAAATATCCCGAACTGCCCGGTTCCGGAATTTACTGCGAATACATTGGAAAAAACAAAAAACAGACTCTGGAACAGGCTTTGAAATCAACCCTTCCCACGCTTCTTGCATATGATAAGGCGCTGCATCGATATTTCGTCGAGCCCGCGCCTCAGGTTACGCTCTCTTCTCCCGCCTATGAGGCGAAAATCTCCACCCCGAAGGTGCATCTCAAAGGGGAGGCGATACCGAAGGGCGGGCGGAAAATCATCCAGTACCGCTGGTTTGTGGACAACCGCCTCATGGCGGAAACCGAAACACCCGAATGGATCTGGGACGTCCGGCCCGAAAAGCCGGGAAGGTACATCCTGACGCTCCATGCGATTGATTCAGGCTGGAACCGTGCCGCAACACAGCTGCCCGTGACGATCCTGAAATAAATTCTTCCGAGCCCTGCCGGAATCCGGAAATCCCTTAAGCCCCGCAGTCATGCGGGAAGACGGGATTTCCGGATGATTTTTTTTTCCGCTCTTGAAAAAAATCAATTCCGTGACATTTTTAAATGTCAAATTCATTTTTTGAGAAGGGAGAAGACTACCGTGCCGTATATTGCCAACACCGAAAGCGACCGCGCGGAAATGCTCAAAGCCGCCGGTTTCTCCAGTCTGGAGGACATGTGGGAAAAAGCGGGCGTCCGCTTTCCGTATCCCGCGCTCTCCGGCATCCCCGAGGGAAAATCCGAATACGAGGTGGTGAAGCATCTCGAACATCTCGCCGCGATGAACGCCACAAACCTGATCAACTTCGTCGGAGGCGGCTACTACGACCACGTCATCCCCTCCGTCGTTGACAGCATCGTCTCGCGCGGCGAATTCTACACCGCCTACACCCCCTACCAGCCCGAGGCCTCCCAGGGAACGCTTCAGGCGATTTACGAGTATCAGACCGCCATGTGCCGCCTCACCGGCATGGAGGTCTCCAACGCCAGCCTCTATGACGGCGGAACCGCTCTCTTTGAGGCGATGATGATGTCCGTCAAGATCACCGGACGGCGGCAGGTGGTGATCTCCGGAGCAGTCTCCCCGATCTTCCGGCGCATGATCGAATGCTACTGCATCAATCTGGATGTGGAACGGCGCGAAGTCCCCGCGGGAAACGGAACGGATTCCAATCTGGAAAATCTCAAGCGCGCCGTCAACGAAAACACCGCGTGCGTGATCGTCCAGTACCCGAACTTCTTCGGCGAGATCGAAGACCTCAGCAGCGTCGTTGCCGCCGCTCATGCCAACGGAGCGCTCGCCGTCTGCTCGACCTATCCGATCGCCCTGAGCGTTCTCAAGACCCCCGGCGAAATGGGATTCGACATCGTGACGGGGGAGGGGCAGAGCCTCGGCATTCCGCTGAGCTTCGGCGGACCTTATCTCGGATTCATGACCGTCCGCGGTAAATACATGCGCAAGATGCCGGGACGCATCGTCGGGCGCACAAAGGATCTCGACGGAAAGGATGGTTATGTCCTGACGATCCAGACCCGCGAACAGCATATCCGCCGCGAGCACGCGACCAGCAACATCTGTTCGAACGAGAGCCTCTGTGCGCTCTCCGCGCTTATTTATCTTACCGCTGTCGGCAAGCAGGGCTTCGTCGACATCGGAAATCTCTGCATGTCCAAGGCGGTCTTCGCCAGAAACGAACTCCTCGCGATCAAGGGCGTCGAGCCGGTCGGGAACGGCGTCTTTTTCAACGAGTTCGTCATCAAGGTGCCCTGCGACGCTTCGGAACTGGCCGGCAAACTGATCGACAAGGGGTTCGCCGCCGGATTCCCGCTCGGCAGATACTACGCGGACCGGCGCGACCAGCTTCTGATCGCCGTCACGGAAAAACGCACGAAGGAAGAGATCAAAGCGCTTGCAAACGCAATGGAGGCATTACTGTGAAACTGATATTCGAATCCGGCCGCCCGGGGCGCACAGGCGCCGTTCTTCCCGTTCTCGACGTGCCGCAGGGGTGCGCCGTTCCGCCGTCCCTCAGGCGTTCCGAAACCGCCGCGCTGCCCGAGGTCTCCGAACTGGAGACCGTGCGCCACTTCACGAACCTCAGCAGGATGAACATGAGCGTGGACACGAATTTCTATCCGCTCGGCTCCTGCACGATGAAATACAATCCGAAATCCCATGAAAAAATCGTCCGGCTGCCCGGATTCGCCGAACTGCATCCGCTTCTGCCGCAGCTCCGGCACGGCGGCGTCCTGACGCAGGGCGCGCTGACCGTGATCTACGAGACCGAACGGATGCTCAGCGAAATTCTCGGATTTTCCCAGACCACGATGCAGCCGATGGCGGGCGCGCACGGCGAACTTACCGGCGTCATGCTGATCGCCGCCTATCACAAGTCCCGGAAGGATTTTGCGCGGAAGATCATGCTGATCCCCGACGCCGCGCACGGCACGAATCCGGCGAGCGCGACGGTGGCGGGATTCACGACGAAGGTCGTCCCGAGCGACGAAAACGGCAATGTCGATCTGGAAGCCCTGAAAGCGATGCTTTCGCCTGAGATCGCCGGTATCATGCTGACCTGTCCGAACACGCTCGGGTTGTTCGATCCGAACGTGAAGGAGATCTGTTCGCTGATCCATGAGGCGGGCGGGCTCTGCTATTGCGACGGAGCCAATTTCAATGCGATCATCGGACGGCTGCGTCCCGGCGACGTCGGCTTCGATGTGATGCACGTCAACATCCACAAGACCTTCTCGACGCCCCACGGCGGAGGCGGTCCCGGCGCCGGCCCGGTCGGCGTTGTGGAAAAACTTGTTCCGTTCCTGCCTGTGTCCCGCGTGGTGCGCCGTTCCGACGGCATGTGCGTGCTGGAATACGAACATCCCGAGTCGATCGGCTACATCGCGCCGTTCTACGGCAACTTCGGCGTGATCCTGCGCGCCTACGCCTATCTTCTGACGCTCGGGCGCAAAGGGCTGGTGCGCGTCAGCGAAAACGCGGTCCTGAACGCCAACTACATCATGGCGGCGCTGAAACCCTACTATGAGCGCAAATACGACCGCGTCTGCATGCACGAGTGTGTCTTTTCCGCGTCGAAACAGGTGCGGGAAGGGGGTGTCCACGCGCTGGATGTGGCGAAGGGGCTGATCGACCGCGGCATTCACCCGCCGACGATCTACTTCCCGCTGATCGTGCCCGAGGCGCTGATGATCGAGCCGACGGAGACCGAGTCGCGCGAGGATATGGATGTATTCATCGCGGCGATGATCGAAATCGCGAAGCTGGCGCAGGAGTCGCCGGAATCGCTGAAGGCGTGTCCGCTGACGATGCCGGTGAAGCGTCTGGACGAGACGACCGCCGCGCGCAAACCCGATCTCGCCTGCTGCTGACTTTTCCCGCGGAAAAAACTCTGATTTGCTTTTTTTCCGGGAGAGGGTACATTAATCGGAAAGACGGTCCGGATTCCCGCAATCCGGAATTTTTTGGGAGAATGACGTATGGAACTGAAAGTAATTAAAGCGGACGGCGATTACACGCATGTGGCTCTTTCGGGGCGGCTTGATATTGACGGTGTGACCTCTCTGGAGGAAAAATTTACGCATGTTGTCAGCGAAAAGGGCAAGCCCGCGATTGTGGACATGACCGAGGTCGGGTTTATTGCCTCGCTGGGGATGCGGATGCTGCTGAATGCGGCCAAGGCGCTGCGTGCGAACGGAGCGAAACTGGTGGTCTACAATCCGCAGCCGGTCGTGCTGGAGGCGCTCCAGACGGCGGGATTCGCCGCCGTGATGCCCATTGAGAATGATTTTTCCAAAGCGCTGGAACTTCTGAAAAACGCCTGAGATAGAAGGGCGCGTCTCCTGGGAGAAGTATGTCCGGCAAGCTGGAATTCAATTTTCGCAATACGATGGAGGATGTTGCCGCTTCGGGAGAGTTTCTCCGCCGTTTTTCAGAGGAGTCGGGGCTTTCCGAACGGCAGGGATACCTGCTGTTTCTCACGTATGAGGAGCTTGCGACCAATATTGTGAAATATGCATTTGACGGGGAATCCGGGCATCGGATCAAAGTTCTGGCGGAGCATAATGGCCGGGGCGTGTTTCTGACCCTGATGGATGACGGACGCCCCTTTGACCCGGTGACGGCGGTGCTTCCCGAGCCGGACGGGGATCTTGCGGAATGTGCTTCGGGCGGCATGGGGCTTCGTATGATCCGGGAGATGGTGCGTTCGATGCGTTATGTCCGGGAAAACGCCTGGAACGTTGTCCGGGTTCAAATTTAGGTGAATTGCACGAGTGGCGGAACGGCAGACGCGCCGGATTTAGGTTCCGGTTTCGCAAGAAGTGCAGGTTCAAGTCCTGTCTCGTGCACCATTTTCATGTTGAATACGCCATGGGACGTTTCCGCTGCCGGACTTATTGCCGGGCAAGGGCGGGCGCATTTCCGGCTTCTGAAACTCCGGTTTGCAGATGGAATATTTCATGCTCTCTTCGGGGCGGAATAGGATGCCTTGCCGTATGGAATGCCGCAGCTGATGTGTGCGGAAGCGCGGAAAGGAATTCCTGTTTCAGCGGGGGATGGATTTTTCCGCATAAGGGTCAAAGAGCTCAATCTTCACGACTTCCGGGGGACAGCGGAAACGGATCGGGAGGAATGTAATGCCAAGTCCTGCCGTGACATACAGCTTCACGGCGGAATTCCGGATTTCATAAAGCCCGTATTCAAAATGCTTTCCATGGATGGAGGAGGTCAATACCGCCCCGTATCCGGGAATGCGCACCTGGCCGCCGTGGGTATGACCGCAGAGAATCAGATCGGCGGAATCCAAATCCCGCTGCGTCATTGCATAGGGAACCGCATCCGGATTGTGGGAAAGAATACAGTTGAAAACAGCTTCCGAATCCGGAGGCTCATAGCGGGGTACAGCGCTTTTGAAGTCATCCATGCCGAAAAATCGGATTCCCTCTCTGGTGAACGATTCATTGACCAGCGGAAGAACACGTGCCTTCTGCAGTTCGCGCTCAAACACATGAAACGGAAACCATGCGGCCCGGCGCCGGTCCCAATTTCCATAGACAGCCAGCTTCCATTTGCCCGGCATGGCTTTTAAAAAGGCGATTCCCGCGTCGAAACAGCAGATATGACGGAGGAGATCTCCGCCGAACAGCGTAAAGTCCGGACGAAAAGAGAGTGCTTCCCGGAGAACTTCATCTCCCGGGAACCCGGCGTTGCTCCATGCGGAGAGTCCCGGTTCCGAAGGATATTTTCCGGTTGGACGCAGATGCGTGTCGGAAAAGAAGAAGAATCTGCGTCCGTTCAGAAAGGAAAGATGCCGGGGCAACGGAATCCGCAGTTGAACCACACGGAGGATGCCTCCATGTGATTCGCTGATGAGGGGATTACGGCTCCGTTTCCAGAGTCCCGGAGCGCTTTTTGTTTCTCTTTTCAAATTCACTCTTCAGGGGAGAGCTCTTTTGCAAGAGCGTCCGGAAGCGGAGAAATCTTCTTGATTGTAATAGTTTCACCGTCGGGGAGCTTGACCGTTTCTCCAACTTTGGCTCCCAGAAGTGTTTCTCCGAATTTTGTCTTGTAGGAAACCAGATTCCGGTCCGGATCGCCGTCCCAGGCTCCGACAATGCAGTAATCCGTGGTCTTCCCGTCCGGGGATTCCGCGGTCACCATGGTGCCGAAAGAGACCTTTTCCGGATCAATCCTGATGGCGCGGAAATCAATGGGCTGGACCGTTGCAATGAGCATTTCCAGTTCGGAACGGCGGCGCTGGAGGAAACGTCTGCGCTCCTTGGCCGCGTCGTATTCGGCATTTTCGCGGAAATCGCCGAACCCGCGCGCATGTTCGATCGCCTTGTTGTTTTCCGGAACCTGAACCTTGACGATGTTGTCCAGTTCGGCGACCAGTCCCTTGTAGGATCGGATCGATGTCATCGGCGGACCTTCCTTGGGTTTCTTGCCTGCTTCCGCATCCTGGGCGGCAAGGAGTTTGCGGCCTTCGCCGCTTTCAATCTGCTCCTTGAGCGCTTCGGAGTGGCGCGAAAGCTTGACCAGCAGACTCTGGCATTCGCCCGGCGCCATGTTGCGCATCCGCTGGATTGCGGTGATGACCGATGGAATGTTCGAACCTGCATTGGCGAGCACGAACTTCTGGAAATCGGCTTTGTCGAACAGCGATTTCTTGAGTTCACGCTGTGCCGCCGCCCACTCCTTGGGAAGGCCTTCGACCGACAGGGCTGCCGAGATGTTGGCCATTGTAAGGAAACTGGTCAGTTCGTGAGGGAATTTTGCGCGGTTTTTCCAGATTGCGAGCAGAATATCGGAATTGAGGCTGTTTGCGGCAAAGACCGCATCACTGATGTCGTCCACGGTCAGGGATTCGAACATGATCGAGATGCAGCGGAGCGGGAGGATTGTGGCGAGTTTCGCGATTTCAAGGCGGTCGTAGACAAGGCTTGCCGCTTTCAGAAATCCGGTGAAGTGCCTGACCGAAAGCCGTCCCCAGATTTCCAGCTGTTTCAGCGGGATGGACTCGTTGATTTCGCGAGGCCAGAAGGCGACTTTCCCCCGCAGCGGCTGATACATGACTTTCAGCGTTTCGGCGTCGGCGGAATCTGCAAGCATCGCGATGCACTCGGCCAGCATCTCCAGATCCTTCGGCGACATCACCGGTTTCAGGTGCAGAAAGAGCTTCGAGAGCTTCTGTGCCGCAGCCATATCCACCTTGACTGCTGCGGGATCCAGCGGCGCAAGCAGGGTGGAAAGTTCAAGAATACTCCGGGCATCCTGGAAGGCGCGCTGTCTGGGCGCGGTCGCAGCGGGTGCGTCGGCGGAGGCCCACCATTTGGCAAATTCCTCCTGGGAGAGAATCTGCGGCACGAACATCCGGAAAAGGAGGTCTTTGATCTTGGTTTCGGAGAGGTCGCCGAGAGAGTATTTCTCCAGTTTCTGGTGGTAGAAGGCGGCGGGTTTGAGATTGCGTTTTTCCGTGGCGATGATCGAGGTCATTTCGACGCTGGGCTCGAAAAAGAGGCAGCCCGCGAGCGCGTTGGCGATCGGAATCGAAAGCTGGGCTCCTGTTGCGAAGGTGTTGACCGCGATGGTGGCGACGACCTTGTCCACATTGACGACGCGGCCCCAGCTCTGCGATTCGATCTGATAGACGAACGCGTTGGTTTTGAGCTTCCGGAGTTTCCGGATGCGCGCCGCGACATCGTGAACGGGAACGGACTGGTCTCTGGCGCCGACGGTTTTCGCAATGCCGGGGCTGGAGATGTAGGGTGGGAGGAATTTCCGGACCGCATTGTGCAGCGCGGTGCGGAAGTTCTGGGTGTCGAGCACGGAATTTTCAGCAAGATAGAGGCAGACGGCCGCTTTGTCGTCGAATTTTGCGACGGTGTCGTCCCACGCCTCGAAAAGGAAATCGAAATTTGCCGCCGCATCCTTCAGCAGCTTCACATCGCATGTTTTGATTTCCGAGAGAAGTTTGATCACTGCCGCGTCATTGTTTTCCTGCGCGGCGGCAACGATCAGGTCGTCCAACGCCTGCTGTTCCGTAATCATCGGATCACGCTCCTTGTTTTTATGTCAATTAGCCGTTTGTAATTTCCCATAACCTGATAATATACGATTTCCCTGCTCATTTTTCAAGAATTCCTTTGGATAAATCCCTTTTTTCTTTCTGCTTTTCGGGGAAAAACATCGCTGCCGGACTCCTTTTTCTTGTATTTGCGGCATGGTAATAACTGTTTGCCGTCGCAGATCATGGAAGAAGGGAATCTCAATGATTTCATCCGGATGTGGAGGAAGTCTTTCTTTTCCTCACGGCGGGATTTTTCTTTATCGGAGCGGGATGCGCTCAGGACATTCCCGCGGCGTATGCCTGTCCGATGCATACCCCTGATTCGTCCGCCGGCGTTTTCTCATGCTGGTAAACGGTATAGCCGCGCGCAGTCAGGAGTTCGGCGGTCATGTCGCTGAGCAGTCCGTCCTGGAACAGGCGCCCGGAAAGCACCACGGCGCGCTCCCGCGAGAAGCGCGCGGCATAGTCGATCATTGCGAGCCCCGCCTCTGCCATCGCGCCGTAAAAGGCCTTCGCATAGAGCGGAAGCTCCTCTTCCGGCAACTGGGCGAGAGCGGCAAGATTTACGAACGTCCGGCTCCAGTCAAGCACGGAATAGCGCTCCTCTTCGCGCATGTCGAACCGGAAGAGATTCCGGATTGTTCCGGGAATTTCCGCGAGGGGAAGAGTGCAGCGCGACGCGTATTTGTTCAGGATCAGCAGACAGCGGTTGTCGTATGTGCAGAAATCCGGCGCCGCGCCGATGCCCGCGCAGACCGCGTCGAACAGACGGATCGCGGCATGGGAGAAGACGGCGTTTCCGCGTCCGTCCAGATAGTTTTTCTTCCAGAGTTCATATTCGCTCCGGTCGACCCGCAGACGATCCAGCAGCGGCTGTTCCGGTTCGTGCCCGATTTCGACAAGACGCTCCAGAAAAAGTTTCGCCGAACGGATCTGCGCGTCCCTTGCCTCGAGGCGGTAGCGGCCGTTGAACGAGGCGAAGCGGCAGAATCCGTCCGTATTCGCTTCGAGGCACTCTCCGCCCCACTCGGTTCCGTCGGGACCGTATCCGCCGCCGTTGTAGACCAGCGCAAGGGCATGGCGCAGCCCGTGTTCCGCCATGCAGGCGAGCGCGTGGGCGTGATGCGACTGGACGGTCACCAGCGGGAGCGCGTGCCTGTCCGCGAAGGCGGCGGCCTCCCGCGCGCTGAAGGATTCCTTGTCCATGTCGCAGACCACCAGGCCCGGGACATGATCCGTGAGATAGGTGAAGCGTTCCAGAACATCGGAAAGGATGGTTGCCGACTCCCGGGAATCCACCATCCCGATGCACTGGGAGGGCAGAATCTCCTTGCCGACGCCGAATGCCACGGCCGCCGGCGCGTCCGTGCCGTATGCCGCGACATTGCGCGTGAGGCGTCCGTTGAAGGCGATGCCCTGCGGCACATAGCCGCGCGACCGCCGCCAGATCCGGACGCGTCCGTCACGGACCGTGCAGATCGAGGCGGGACAGGGGTGTCCCGTTTTCAGATCGTGACAGAGGAATTTATCGGTGAACGGCATCAGGCGGTTGAAGATTTCGTCGATGTCCAGACACTCCGCCTTGCCGGGGCGGTTGTCGCCGCAGGTCACGAGAAACTCGAACCCGGAGTCCGGCGCGTTTCCCGCATGGTGGTCGAACAGCAGTTTTTCGATCAGCGACGGCGGCAGTCCGACTCCCACCGTGTCGGTGTCCGGAGAGATCAGATCAGGCAGGGGACGCAGTCCGCCGCTCTCTTTTTTCCGCTTCAGTATGACCACGGGCGCAATCGGAGAGGCGAGGAGTTTCTCCTCTTCCGGCGAGCATTCAAAATATCGTCTGACGCATTCCACGTTTTTTGCCAGCAGGCTGAGCGGGCGGTCCGGCAGTTTCTTTTTCCGCCGGAGGCGCAGAATCGTATCCGTGTTGAACGCGTCCGCGCAGAGCAGGAATCCGCCGTAGACGGACTGAATCGCGAGAATATCCCCGCCGCGCAGCCCCTCCTGCGCCCGGCAGATCGGCACTGCGTCGTCGATCAGCTCCCCGTACATGTCGAGGAGGAAAATCTGCGGGCCGCACTTCGGGCAGGCGAGCGTTTCAGAGGCATAGTGATGCGTATCATGCGTATCGTTTTTTTCGTTCCGGCAATCGGTGCACATCGGGAAAGCGGTCATGCTCGTATTCTTGCGGATGAACGGCGTGCGCAGCGCAAAGGAGTAGCTCGGTCCGCAGATGAAACAGCTTGAAAAGGGATAGATATAGCGGCGCGATGCGGGATCTTCCGCCTCGGCGATGCATTTCGGACACGGGGCCCGGTCCGGATTGATCAGGGGAACTTTATTGTCCTCCCCGGTGATGCGGAAACCGACGTGGCGCAGGTCGAGCGGACCGCTGGGCTCGCGCCGGACCAGGCGGATCTCCTTCATGTAAAACGCGTTCGGGACTTTGGAGGGGATGGACTTGATGAACTCCCCGATCCGTTCCTCCTCTCCCTCAAGGCGCATCAGAACCCCCTGTTCGGAGTTCGCGACCCATCCGGAAAGCCCCGCTTCCGAGGCGATCTTCCAGAGGAAGGGGCGGAATCCCCCGACATGCAGGTTGCCCTTGAGTTCAAAGAGGATGATGCTTCTCATTCCGCGCGGACCGTCCTTTCATAAGCCGCAAGCGCTTCCGGGAACGGGCGCAACGCGCGTTCCAGAATGCCGAAGCAGAAGGCGATCGCCACGCCGTAATTCGTGAACGGAACCCCCTGTTCGGAGCATTGCAGAATTCTAGAGAGCACTTCGCGGCGGTTGAAGGTGCATGCCCCGCAGTGGATCACGAGGTCGTATCCGGAAAGATCCTTCGGGAAGTCGTGCCCCTGCGCGTGTTCGATCACGAGATCCGGCGAACAGCGTTTACGCAGCCAGTTCGGAATCTTGACCGTGCCGATGTCCTCCCCGACCGGGTGGTGCGAACAGGCCTCCGCGATCAGGACGCGGGAATTTTTCTTCAGCTTTCCGATCGCCGCCGCTCCGGCGGCGCACGCGGCAAGATCGCCCTTCTGACGGGCAAGAAGAATGGAAAACGAGGTCAAAGGCACCGTTTCTGGAACGATCGGCGAGACAGTGCCGAATGCCTGCGAGTCAGTCACTGCCAGCGCGGGCGGCGTTTTCAGATTCGCCAGAGCGTCCGCCAGCGCATTCTCCTTGACCACCAGACAGTAGCAGTCGTGGTCCAGCGTGTCGCGGATCGCCTGCACCTGCGGCAGGATCAGTCTCCCTTTCGGCGCCTCCAGGTCAATCGGCGTGATCAGCATGACCGGAGACCCCTTCGGCACCAGGTCGCCGAGCATACGGCTGGAGGAGAGAAAATCTTCCGGTGCCTTGCGGAGGATCATTTCGCGCAGTGCGCCGAGTCCTTCGCCGGTCCGGGCGGAAAGAGAGACATGGGAGACGCCGCGCGCATCCAGTTTGCCGAGAACATGTGCCGGCGCGGGAGCCAGATCACTTTTATTGAAAACAACAATTAGACTGGTTTTCCGTGCTTCGAACGAAGCGAGAAGCTCCTCCTCAAACGTTCCCCAGTTCGCATCGGAGACAAGCAGCGCCAGATCCGCGCGTTCGAAAATTTTCCTTGTCCGCTCAATCCGGAGATTTCCGATCCGTGCCGCATCGTCGTCCAGTCCCGCCGTGTCGATCAGCAGCACCGGTCCGAGCGGAAGCATTTCCATGGCCTTTTCGACCGGGTCGGTCGTGGTGCCGGGAGTATCCGAGACGATCGCGGCGTCCTGACGCGCCAGCGCATTGAGAAGGGAGGACTTTCCGGCGTTCCTTCTTCCGAAGATGCCGATCTGAAGTCTGAGTCCTTTTGGAGTATTCTGCATAACCTGCCTGCTTTCCTTGTATGCCGCTCCTGCTGTAACGGATAACTTACAGCGCAAAATCCGATTTTCCAGCAATATTTCCTGTTTTTACGAAAGATAGTGCGGAATATTCTCTGTTTCGGGTTTGAATTTCCCCGGAAACGCACCATTGTTACTGGCGGACACCGGGAACCGGGAATTTGTTCCAGGTGATATTCCGGGAAAGGATGGAGAGGAAAATGGTCATTCCGGGTTTGCGTGTATTCATCACCGGCGGCGCACTCCGGGTCGGAGCGGCGATTGCGCGCGCATTTGCGGGCCGCGGCGCGAAACTGACACTTCACTGCAACCGTTCAAAGCAGGAGGCTTCACAACTGATTGGTGAATTCGGCGGCCCGGAGGCGGGGCACCGCGTTGTTTCCTGCGATCTCGCGGATCCGGATTCTCCGGAGCAGCTTTCCGCGCTGCTCCGCGAGGCGGATGTACTCATCAACAATGCTTCGACCTATGTCAGGCATACACTTGCGGAGGAGTCGCGCGCCGAGGCGGATCGCCAGTTCGCAGTCAATTACAGCGCCCCGGTCGAACTGATGAAGCGCTTTGCGCGGGAGCGTGTGCGTCCCGGCGTAATCGTCAATCTGCTGGATCAGGGGATCCGCCATCCGGACGCATTTTCGTTCAGTTATGCCATATCGAAAAAAGCGCTTGCGGCGGCGACCGAGGCGGCGGCGCTCCAGCTTGCGCCCCTGATCCGGGTCAACGGCATTGCGCCGGGACCAGTTCTGCCGCCGGTGGAACTGCCGCACTCCCGGATGGAAAAGACGCTGAAAACGGTGCCGCTCGGCAGGGCCGTCGCGCTGGACGATCTCTGTTCCGCATGTCTGTTTCTCGTTGAAAACGATTCCGTCACGGGGGAGATTCTCTATATCGACGGCGGCCAGTGCCTCCATTGATCGGGACGCGTCATCTGCATTCCGGGCGGACTGTTCCTATTCCACAGGAGGCGCATTGTCTGCGCGCGGGCCTGCCGGAGGATCAGCCTTTTTCAAATGAGGCGCGCTTGGTTTCGAGTTCTTCCCAGCGCTGATAATAAGCTTCCAGGCCGCTTTTCAGCCGGTCCAGTTCCTGCTGAAGGGAAACGGATTCCGTGCCGTGTTTCCGGAAAAAGTCCGGATCGGCGAACATTGCCTCGATTTCGGCGATTCTCTGTTCTTTCTCCGCAATGACGTTTTCAAGAGATTCCAGCTCCCGCGTCTCTTTGAAGGAGAGTTTTTTGGGCGGATTTTTCCTGGCCGGCGGAGTGGGAGCGGCCTGTCTTTCGCGCATTTCCGCATGACGTTCCGCGGCGGCGAGGCGTTCACGCTTCTTTTCCAGATAGTAATCGTAGTCTCCGACGCTTGCAGTCAGCGCCGCGTCCGGTTCAAAGGCGATGATATTGCCGCAGACCCGGTTGAGGAAATAGCGGTCGTGGCTGACCACCACCAGACAGCCGTCATAATGGATCAGCGCCTCCTCCAGAATCCGCAGAGAGGAGAGGTCCAGATCGTTCGTCGGTTCGTCGAGAATCAGGAAATTCCCTCCGCCGCGCAGGATTTTCGCAAGGATCAGACGCGCCTTTTCTCCGCCGGAAAGATGCTTGATTTTCGTATTGATCCGCTCGTCCTCGAAGAGAAAGCGCTTGAGATATCCCCAGATGGAGATTTTTTCCTCCCCGAGATTGATGAACTCATGTCCCTCGGAGATTTCCTCCAATACACTGTTTTCCGGATTCAGCGCGATGCGTCCCTGGTCGATGTAGTTGAATTCCACCGTCTGTGCGACATCGACCGTGCCGGAATCCGGGGATAGTTCGCGTGTGATGATTTTCAGCAGAGTCGTCTTTCCGCAGCCGTTGGCGCCGACGATCCCGGTCTTTTCTCCGGCGTGGAATTCGTATGAGAAGTTCCGGAACAGCGTCCGCGCGCCGAGCGATTTGGAGACATCGCGCAGCGTCACCACCTGATTTCCGAGACGCGACGCGCGCGGAATGACAAGGTCAATGTCTCCGATGCGGACAGGCCCCTTCTGTGCGGCGATCTCGTCATAGCGCTTGAGACGCCCCAGATTGCGCCGCAGTCTTGCTTTCGGAGAGCGTCGCACCCATTCGACTTCAAGACGCAGGAAATTCCGGCGCTTGCGTTCCAGCACGTCCTCATTGTATTCGCGTTCCTCTTTTGCCGCGAGGAAATCCGCATACGAGCCCGGAGAGGAGAAGAATTTCCCATGGTCAAGTTCGACGATCCGCGTGGCGAGCCGGTCGAGGAAATACCGGTCATGCGTTACAAAAAGGCACGCGCCTTTGTAGGATGCCAGATACTCTTCGATCCAGGCGATCATCTCCACGTCAAGGTGGTTTGTCGGTTCGTCGAGCAGCAGAAGATCGGGATCGGCAATGATGCTGCGCGCGAGCAGGACGCGCCGCCGCTCCCCGCCGGAAAGAAGCGAGCACTTTTTCTCCGGATCATGCAGATGGAGTTTTGTCAGAATCGTGTCGATCCGGTTGGTGGTGTCCCATGCGTTGTAATACGTCAGAATATGTTCGAGTTTCTCATGTTCCGGCGAGGTCGCGGGAAGTTCCCGGCAGCGTTTCAGGATTTCCGTGAAGTAGGCGACGCCTTCCGTGACCACGGAGCGGACAGTTGTGTCGGGCGGGAGGGAAAAGTCCTGCGGCATATAGGCGATGCGGATGTTTTTTGCAATCGCGATTTCCCCTTCCGAGGGCGAGTCGAGCCCGGCGATGATCTTCATCAGGGTTGATTTACCGCTACCGTTGCGCCCGACCAGTGCGACACGTTCCTTGTCCGCAATCGAGAACGACGCGTCGTCAAAGAGAATCTGACGCCCGATTTCGAGCTTGAGATGTTCACCTGTCCAGAGAACCCGGTCCGCCATGCGCGCACCTGTCAGGATTCCGAACGCAGCTCATCCATCGGGATCGTGCGTTTCTCCTTGCGCGAACGTTCCGCCGCAAACACCATGAGGTGTGTTTCCAGCGAAATGTCAGCGCCGCTCAGAATCAGATCCGGATTGTTTTCCCGGAGAGCGTCGATGAAGCATTCCAGACAGTTCTTGTCGCCGCCGCCATGGTATTTTGCGGGGGTCCCGTTGTCCGGTTCGATGTTGATTTCCGTCGTCCGGTCGCGCAGGTAGGAGTAAAGGAGAATCTTTTTTCCGTCACAGAAAATCTCTCCGGCGGAACCGAAGATGGTTGTTCTGCGGTCACCGTATTTGGAGCAGCCCGCAAGCGTGAAAACGGCGGTCGCCCCGCCTTCAAACTCCATATTGACGACCTGATGGTCGGCCACGTCGTTGTCGCAGGCGAACACGCAGCGTCCGTAGGGGCCTTCGCGCATGGCGCGGAGAATATTCTCTTCCGTAAGCGGACTGGTCACGGATTCAATGTAATTGTCAATGTGCCCGCTTTTCCAGCGATCCAGATAGAAACGCGGCGCGGAATAGGGACAGTCGGGTTCCAGCGGGCAGTCGAGGCAGCGGTCCGCCGCCAGTTCCGGCCGGTTTTCATGACGGAAGAACATCCGTGAGCCGAACGAGGAGATGTTCGTGCACCTGCGCCCGACGATGAAGTTGATCCAGTCAAGATCGTGGATCGACTTTGCCAGAAGCACCGAGGAGGAGGTCTCTTCCCTGTTCCAGTTCCCGCGCACATAGGAGTGCGCGTAGCGCCAGTGCCCGACGGGTTCCAGATGTTCAATGGAGACGATCTGTCCGATCGACCCGTTCCGGATCAGCTCCCGGAGCATGCTTGTATAGTTTGCATAGCGCATGACATGACAGGCGGAGAGAAGCACATGGTTCCGCTTGACCGCGTCGACGATCATCCGGCAGGAGTGTGCGTCGGGCGCCAGCGGTTTTTCGATCAGGATGTTGTATCCCTTCTCCGCGAAGGCGACTGCCGGTTCAACATGCATCCGATCCTGTGTCGTTATGATGACGGCGTCCGCGAATTTCGGGCGCTTGAGCACGTCATGCCAGTCGGTAAAGCTGTTTACCTCGGGAATGTGATGATCCTCGACGATACGGTTGCGGAAAAAGTCGCGCGGTTCCGCGACCGCGACCACCTCCGCCTTTTCCGGCATGAGTTTGATCAGGTTCGCGTAAATCGTTCCGCGCCCGCCGGCTCCGAGAATGATGACCGATATTTTTCCTTGCATACTCATGATTGGGCTAAAATTAGCATAATGAATCTCTTTTTCAATGGCACTTTGCCAGAAAAATCCGAAAAAATCAGGGATCGGATGTCTTGTCCGAAACCGGGGAAGAAGGAATCGCTGCGTCTTCTTCCGCCCCGAAGAAACGAAGATGAGCAAGCGCGCATCCCGCCATGACCGTCAGGAAGGGGAGGGCGGGAAGCTGATAACGCGGCATTGCAACCGGGCCGGTCATGAAAAGATAGTATTCCGCAAGCAGAAGAAAGAGGAGGATCATGATCCAGTCGTGTTTTATAAACGCGCGGACCAGTGTGCAGAATGCCAGGAAGTAGGTGAGGGCGGCTGCGAGCAGAAGCGGCGCGAGAATGCACGGCAGTAGATAATTGCCGTTGAAGTAATGACGGATTCCAGCAGGAAGGCCGTGGCGGTTGATGACATCCCATGTGCCGCGCCCGGTCTGCGTAAGGCCGAGATTCTCAAAGAAACTTGCCGCGTCCGGGATCAGAACGACAGGGCGGAAATGCAGTGAAAAATAATGGAAGGGATGCTTCCGGATCAGTTCGAGAAGTTTTCCTTCGGAATAGGAGAACTTTTCCGCGTCCGTCCGGTATTTTTCCGGATGTGCACGGAATTCCGCCTCAGCTTCCGCCAGATAATGTTTCCGAAGCTCCTCGCCGGGAATTCCGGAAAGGCGGCTCTCCAGTGCGGAACGGTTGTGAAGTGCGGTATCCGCGGAAACTGCGTCGAGCCGCCAGCCAGCGCCGTGAATATGGTTCCGTATGATCCATGGCGAGAGAATCAGCAAAAAGAGCAGAAAACAGATCGGACAGTACAGAAGCTTTCTGCGCCAGGGTATCACCCTTATGCAGCATGTCACAATGAGGCAGGGCAGAATCCAGAGCAGATTCAGCGGACGAACCAGAGTCGCTGCGCCGGCCAGAGCGACTGACCCATACAGACTGGCAGGATGTTTCGTCTGGAGAAATTGGAGAAAGAAATAAACTTGAAACGAGAGAACGAAAACAAACAGTGCATCGGAAATCAGCATCGGAGAAAGTGCGATTGCTGTTGGATTCAGAGTAAACAGTACCGCTGCCGCCACTGCCGCTTTCCACGGTGCATAAAGACGGGCGGAGAGAAAAATCGGAATTACGGTAAGTCCCCCGAGCAGAGCGGAGGCAAAGACGCTGAACCCGAGACTGTGCCCGCTAATTCCAAGCAGGATTGCCAGAAACGCCGGATAAAGCGGGGTGCGGACCAGCGCCGGAATCCCGCTGCCCGGTCCCGTGGAGTAGGTCCCGTCGTGAAGGAGCGACAGGGCCGGTCCCAGATAGGTTGCCGAATCAATCCGCATGACAAGCTCGGGATTCAGCATTCCCGGAATCGCATAACAGAGACGGATCAGGACTGCCGCCGCCGTCACGGCAATCAGTGCAATGCGGATTTTCTTCGATTCATCCATGGTGCTGTTTTTTGAAGCGGTTTATTTTTTCTGATAAAACGGATAGCGGTGTCTGTCCTCTTCCGTGATGGGACGCTTCACCCGGCAGGGGACGCCCACTGCAATCACGTTCGCGGGGATGGAACGGGAAACGAGACTGCCCGCCCCGATGATCGAATTGTCGCCGATCGTCACGCCGGCAAGGATCGTCGAGCCCGCCCCGAACCAGACGTTGTTTCCGACCTTGATCGGCTTGGCGATTTCGAGTCCCGCCTTGCGCTGTTCCGGGTCGATCGCGTGTTCCGCCGTCGTGAAACAGCAGTTCGGGCCGATGAACACATGGTCGCCGAACGTCACTTCGGCTCCGTCGGTGATGATCAGATTGTGATTCGCGTAGAAACAGTCCCCGACGGAGATGTTGTATCCGTAGTCGCACCAGAACGGCGGCGTGAAGATGACTTCGCGCCCCATGTGTCCCAGAAGTTCCGCAAGAATCTTTTTCTGGGTTTCCCGGTCGTTGGGATTCAGCTGGTTGTAGGCGTGGCACTTGTCCTTGCACTTCCGGATCTCCGCCTCGTATTCCGGATTGTAACACCCTTGGAAAAGGCAGTTTACGGGAACCACGGGTTTCTCTTTCATGATACTTCAGCTCCGTTTCAGAATGTTTCTACGAGAGGACGGGAATAACGCCGCACGACGACAGCCTTTCCTATCACTTCTTCTCTGCTTCCGTCCGGATGAAAACCGTTCTTCTCATAACAGGCGATTGCGGGACGGTTTTCCGCAAGAACCCACAGGTAAATGGAAGAAAACCCCTCTCTTTTCAACTCCCGCATGGCAAATGCAATCAGTTCGCTCCCGATGCCCCTGTGCTGATATTCCGGGAGAAGATAGAGCGAGTGAATTTCCGCTGTATGTTCCGGACTTTCCTCCCCGGATTGCCGAATACGATCATGCCTGCCGGCACGCCGTCAAGTTCCGCGAGATAATAGGAAGCGCGAGGTGGACTTTCATGAAGAAGGCGTTCCCATAAAGAGGAACGCCCCGCATTGACCTTCGCGATCATTTCCGTCGGGAGAAGTCCCGAATAGGCCGCAAGCCACGAACGGCGGTGGATTTCCGCCATTGTTTCACTGTCGGATGCTTCCGCCCGCCGGATCTTCATGTTCCAGTCCGTCCTGCTGTATTTGCTTTCCCGATGCCGGAAAAGGGGAGGGCGCGCCTCTGAAAAAAGCCGCGCCTCCCGGAGTGCCGTTTCTCAGAACTTGAAGTGCGCCTTCATCTTTTCGATGACGGCGGGCACGGTGAAGCCGAACTTCTCGGTCAGGACCTTGTAGGGCGCGGATGCGCCGAAGTGATCCAGCCCGATTGCGAGTCCTTCGTCACCGACGAATTTCTCCCATCCGAAGGTCGAGCCCGCCTCGATGGAGACGCGCTTTCTGCATTCCGGCGGAAGCACGGAGTCGCGATACGCCTTGTCCTGCTTGAGGAAGAGTTCCCATGACGGCATCGAGACCACGCGGACCTTCTTGCCCATTTTGCGGAGCTCCTCGGCGGTGTCGAGCGCGAGATTGAGCTCGGAACCCGTTCCGATGAGGAGGTATTCAAACCCTTCCTCGCAGGAGACGACATAGGCGCCTTTGTCAAGCTGCACTTTTTTCCGCGTGCACTCGCAGAGCGGACGCAGGTCCTGACGGGTCAGGATCAGCGCGACCGGCGCGTTCGCCGTGATCGCGTGATTCCACGCATGGGCGCATTCGATCGCCTCGGCGGGGCGGATCACGGTCATGCCCGGAATTGAGCGGAGCATCGCAAGCTGTTCGACCGGTTCATGGGTCGGGCCGTCCTCGCCGACGAAGAAGGAGTCATGCGTAAACACGTAGATCACCGGCAGTTTCTGGAGCGCGGCAAGACGGATCGCCGGTTTCATGAAGTCGGAGAACACGAAGAAGGTCGAGGAATACGCGATTGCCGCGCCGTAGAGCGCCATGCCGTTGGCGATGAAGCCCATGCCGAGCTCGCGGACGCCGAAGTGGAAGTTGCGGCCCGCGCGGTTTTCAGGCGAGAAGAAGGGCACTCCTTTGAGATCGGTTTTCGTGGAGGGGGCAAGGTCCGCCGCGCCGCCGTAGAGCGCCGGAACCAGAGAAGCCGCCTTCTGGAGAATGGTTCCGCTGGATGCGCGCGTCGCGACCGGCTTTTCGACCGGAGCCGCCGCAATGAGCTCTTCCAGGAGGTTTGCGGGCGTCTCGCGGTTCATCATCTTCGAGAGCAGCGCCGCCTTGTCGGGATTGGCCTCGACGAACTGCTGGAATTTTACATCCCATGCCGCCGCCTCTTTTTCAAGCTCGGCGACGCGCGCGTCGATCATGTCGCGGACCTCCTGCGGGACGTAGAAATCCTGTTCCGGGAAGCCGAGCGCCTTCTTCGCCGCCGCGAGTTCCTCGATTCCGAGGGGCTCGCCGTGGCTGCTGGCCTTGCCCGCCTTGTTCGGCGCGCCGAATCCGATCGTCGTGGAGCCGATGATCAGGGTCGGGCGTCCGTCGCTCTTCCGTGCTTCCGTGAGCGCGGCGTCGACCTGTGCATAGTCGTTGGCGTTCGCGCACTTGATGACGCGCCAGTTGTAGGCTTCAAAACGTTTGGCGACGTCTTCGGTGAAGGCGATTTCGGTGGAGCCTTCGATGCTGATCATGTTGGAGTCGTAGAAGACGACGATGTTGTCGAGCTTTTGGTGTCCGGCGAAGGAGGCGGCCTCGTGGGTGATGCCTTCCATCATGCAGCCGTCGCCGGAGATGATGTAGATCTTGCTGTCGAGCAGTCCGGTGCCTTCGAGTCCGCAGACCGCCGCGGTGTATTTGGAGGCGACCGCCATGCCGACGCCGGAGGCGAATCCCGTTCCGAGCGGGCCGGTCGTCACTTCGACGCCGGTCGTATGTCCGAATTCAGGATGTCCCGGGGTTTTGCTGTCCCACTGACGGAACTGTTTGAGTTCGTCCATCGGGAGTCCGTAGCCGAAAAGATGAAGCAGGCTGTAGAGAAGCATCGAGCCGTGTCCGGCGGAGAGCACGAACCGGTCGCGTCCGAGCCACGCGGGGTTCTTCGGGTTGTGCTTCATGTGATTGAACCAGAGGTCGAACGCGAAGTCGGCGCAGCCCATGGGCATGCCGGGGTGTCCGGATTTCGCCTTCTGGATCGCATCCGCAGACAGGAGTCTCACGGTGTCCGCCGCAAGACGCATCATTTTTTCGTTTGCCATTTAACTTTTCCTTTTTTGTGTTATATTACTAGAAAGAAAATATTATACAAGGTGATACGATACCTTCACAAACGGAAAAAGCAAATGTTTTTCATGTAAAAAAGGTGAGCAATGGCGGAAAGATTCATTACATCCACGCTGAACCGGAAGGACGAGGAGGCCGAAACCACGCTGCGCCCGCAGTCCTTTTCCTCGTTTCCCGGTCAGGAGAAGGTCAAGGAACGCATGGAAGTCTACGTGCACGCCGCGCGTTCGCGCAATGAGCCGCTCGGGCATCTTCTGCTCAGCGGTCCCCCCGGACTCGGCAAGACGACGCTCGCCTATATCGTCGCCAACGAAAAGGGGTGCGGAATCAAAACCTCCAGCGGACCTGTCATCGAAAAGCCGGGTGATCTCGCCGGACTCCTCACCTCGCTGAATGAGGGCGACGTGCTTTTCATCGACGAGATCCACCGCCTGAACACCACCGTTGAAGAATACCTTTACAGCGCGATGGAGGATTTCTTCATCGACATCATGATCGACCAGGGGCCGGGCGCGCGGTCGGTCCGCCTCAACATTCCCCGTTTCACGCTGATCGGAGCGACCACGCGCCAGGGGATGCTTTCGGCGCCGCTTCGTTCGCGCTTCCAGCTTTCTCTGCGCCTCGACTACTATGCGCCGGAGGATCTGCGCGACATCGTCCTGCGTTCGGCGAAAATCCTAAATATTGTCATCGACCCCGCCGGAGCGCTTGAAATCGCCCGCAGGAGCCGCGGCACCCCGCGTATCGCGAACAACCTCCTCCGCTGGACACGCGATTATGCGCAGGTCAAGGCCGCGGGAAACATTTCCGAGGAGATCGCGCACAAGGCGCTGACCATGCTCGACATCGACGACCACGGACTCGACGAGATGGACAAGCGCATTCTCGAGACGATCATTGCGAATTTCAAGGGCGGTCCTGTCGGTTTGAACTCGCTCTCCGTCGCGATCGGCGAGGAGGCGGACACGATCGAGGATGTCTACGAGCCCTATCTGATTCAGGAAGGCTACATGATGCGCACCGCGCAGGGCCGTCTCGTGACCGACAAGGCGTGGCATCTCTTCGGCCTTACGCCGCAGGTGCGCAAGTCGCGCAATCCGAAGGACGAACAGCCGTTTCTCTTTTAAGGATGGGGGGATCCGGGGGGGAAAACGATTCGCTCCGGAGAAAGATTCAAGGCAGCATCGCCAGCACGGCGGGAACCAGTTTCTCCATCGGGCAGCACCCGGTGTTGAAGCAGAAATCGTAGTTCACCTTGTCGCCCCAGACCTGTCCGGTGTAGAAGCGGTAATAGGCCGCACGGTTTTTGTCGATGCTCAGAATGCGCTGTTTCAGCTCCTTGTCGGAGATCTCCTCCTGTTCGGGGAGACGCTTCCGGCAGCGCGCCATGCGCTCTTCGATGGCCGCGTAGACGAAGATGCGGAACGGTTTCTGTTCCTGAAGAATATAATCCGCGCAGCGCCCGACCAGAATGCAGTCCGATTTTGCCGCAACCTCCTTGATGTAGCGGCACTGCTCATGATAAATCGAGAGCGTCTGTTCCTGAAGCGGATTCAGATTGAGATTCGGATAGAAGTTGTGCCCGGTCGCGAACGGAAACCAGTGGGAGGGACGCCGTTCAACCACCTGCTGGACATACTGTTCCGTCAGGGAGGTCTTTTCGGCGATTCCGGTGATGATTTCCTTGTCGTAATAGGCGATACCGAGTTTTTCCGCCAGCATCAGGCCGAGGTCTCTTCCGCCGCTGCCGAATTCCCGTCCGATTGTGATGATTCTTCTCATGATGCAACTCCTGTCCCCGGCGCAAATTTAAATGATCCGGCGTATTCCTTCCGTAAGATAGCATAAAAGAGGAAAATTTCAACTCCCCGCTCTCTTCTTCCGGAGGAAGGCTGCCGGGGAAAAGAGCTTCTGACGGGGCATTTCAGCGTTTTGCCGCAGTGATGCGCAGCTTGCGCCATCCGCCGCGGATGTATTCGGGCACGTTCGCGACGGGAACGAACGCAACCGTGTCGCCGGAAGCGAGACTGCACTCAAAATCAAGCGAAACCCCTTTCCGGTCCTTCTTCCTTTCGCTGTGAAGCGCGAGAAGTTTGCCGCGCGTCTCTCCGGCGGAGAATTTCAGGACCGCCAGCGCTACCGTGCTTCCGTCATTCGCCCACATGTCGAATGCGCCCGAGCGGACCTGAAACACATAGCGCCCCGTTTCCGGCGCGATGAAGCGGATGACGCCGATGTCCGAACCGGACAACCCGAGCGTTGCGCCGTCCGGACCGTCGCCGGAAAAAACGGCGTTTCCGTCCGAGCCGGTGAAGGCGCGCCCTTCCTCGAACCACTCCGCCGGACGGTTTTCCAGAAGTGAGCTGTCCATTTCCATTGTGCCGCCGGACCGGAGCGCGTTTTTGCGCGCCAGTCTGTCAATGCGCCAGAGCTCTTTTCCGGAGGGAAGGCAATAGCGCGCGTCCCCTACCCAGTGTTCCGCCGGAACGGGAAGCGGATAAAGCTCTGCGGGTTTCGTGCCGTCGGGCAGGCGGAACGACGCGGGGATGGCTGGTTTCCTCGCTGTCAGGCGCGGGGGATACACTTCCAGATTTTTCGTGGTGGATTTTCCAAGCTTATGGGGCATCCTCTTTTCTTCTGCCAGAAACGCGGGAAGCGCGCGTGCGAACGCCTCGTTGAACAGACGGTATCCGGCAGGGCGGGGGTGACAGGTGTCGCCGGAGAAATCCTGCCAGCGGATGCTCCCGGAGTTGATCTTCTGCGCCGCATGGCAGGCCGTGCCGACTGTGGGAATGCCGTAGAACGCGGCGACTTTTTCATGGCATGACGCCGCGAAGGGCAGTTTCCCCGCGCGGTAGCTCTCCAGCTGGGATTGATCCAGAGTATAAAAGAATACAAGATCAATGTGCGGATCCTTGCGCCAGGTTTTGTGAACGATCCGCTCCATCGGGACGGTCCGGTCGAAGTTCCGGTCGTTGACGGCGAACTCGACAAAAACCGCGTCGGGATTCCATCGGAGGACATCCCGGTCGTAGCGCTGCGCACCTTCCGGGGAACCCGATCCGCCGACACCCGCGTTGTGCACCCTGATTTCCGCGCCCGGATACAGCTTTTTCAGAAGATTCGGGACGGCGCGGACAAATCCGTCGTCTGTGGTGCCGCCCATCTGTGTGATCGAGCCGCCGAGAAAGACGATTGTGACTTTTTTCCCCGCGGCGAGTTTCGCGGCGAGATTCGGCATCCCGTCGCGCACCGAGCAGATCCGTGCGGGCTCATCTCCGGACTTTTCAGCGGCGGGAAGCGTGAAAAGAGTGCCGGACAGCAGAAGCACCAGGAAGATTTTCCGTATCATCTCAGTCATACCACCAGACTGTGCGGATCTCGCGCTCCTCCAGGAAGAGAGCGTGGCAGTCTCCGAACAGGGTCGGCCATTTCCGGTTGTGCGCGGCGCGCCATCTGGATTTCAGCGTCCCGTCGATACGGTTGCAGCCGTATTCGGAAGCCATTGCGGTGTCGGCGGCCTTGAAGAGGCGCGGCGGCCTGTTGGTTGAACTGCGCATCCCCCGCATCACGTAGCAGCCCCAGATGACCTCGGCTTCCGCGCCGGCGCTTCCCAGCGAGGAGGGGGTGCCCTGTTTGTATTTCATCGTGTTCCAGTCGATGAAGCTGTATTCTGTTTTGCCGCGCGCGGTGTTGTTGACTTTCCCGAACTGGAAGCAGTAGAGTTGTTTGGGATTGCCGAGATATTTTTCTCTCCAGTAGAGCCCGAATCCGCGCCAGGAGGTGGTGTAGCGGACACACGCGTCGCCGGTCGGGGTCACCAGCGGCCACGGATTCGCGTAGTCGTTGTAGTCCTGCGCGTAGGAGGCCATCGCGACTCCGCCCTGCTTGAAGTTGCCGAGGCAGACTGTGTCCAGCGAGCGGGCCTTGACCTTGTTCAGAGCCGGAAGCAGCAGACTGACCAGAATCGCGATGATGGCGATCACGACCAGCAGCTCGATCAGTGAGAAATATTGTTTCATGACACAACTCCTGTTGATTGTTTCTTTGTCCGATTCATTCATTTCTTTGCTCCGGAGACGCTTCCGTTTGCACTTTTCACCAGTTCATAGTGAACCGAGGAGCCGATCGGAACGGTCAGAACGCCGCCGCTGTATTCACAGGCGATCCGGTTCGTTCTACGCCCGGAGAAATCGAGCGCATAGACATCCAGTTTTCTGTCGGTCCGCAGCTTCACGGTACCTTTCACCGGCTGGAAAATCTGCGGCGCGACCCCCTGTTTGGCGATGCGGTTCCGGAGACGCGCGTATTTCATCCCTTTGTTCCAGCTGCGCGCGACCGCCGTCATCAGCATCCGTCCGGACATCCGGATCGGAAAATTGTCGCGGCTGGTCACGATCACGACAGCGAAATCATTTTCCGTGTTGAAGTCAATGTCGCGGCAGCGGATCGTTTCCTTCGGCGCGAATCCGGCAAACGCCTGCGTGCCGGGCGTGTCGATCCGGAAGAGCCCGCGCTCTTCCCAGAACAGCTCCCGTTCGGGGGTGGTATAAGACTTTGCGCTGGGCGCGGGGGCCGTTCCGCCTCCCGGCGCAGAGTCAAAAGCGATTCCGGCGCGTCCGCACAGTCCGGCGCGCGCGGTCCGTGCTCCGTCGATGCGCTTTCCGCGCGGGTCGGCGGCTTCTTCGGAAGTGAGGGTTTCCACATATTTTCCTGCGCTTCTGCGGATGTCTTTGCGATGGAACATCACCGCGGTGGCGGGCCACATCGTGAGCTGAAGCGCGTCACGTTCCAGATCGAAGGCGCTTCCGATCCGCGTGGGCGCCTGGAACGCGCGGTTCAGATTGAAGAGGAACTGGAAGAGATTCCATCCGTGCATCAGCGCATAGGCCGGCATGTAGAGCTGGGCGTCGGCGCGGAATTCATTCGTGGAGGCGACGTTCCATTCCGTCAGCGTGAAGGGTTTTCCCAGGACGCGGCGCGGCGTGATGTAGGCCATAAGCCCGCCGTTTTCCCCCTTCAGCGAGGCGTTGGGGTTGAAGAGAATCTGTTCGATGCCCCAGCCCTTGTCCACAGCCGGATGCGCCCAGTAGGCGTGCCGGTCGATGAAGTCCGTGCTTTCGGCGTTGGAGAGGAAGTCCAGCGGATCGGTTGTCCAGTGGTTGCTTCCGGTGATCGGGGCGACGCATCCGAGCGAGCGGACATGATCGCGGATCTCCTTGAAATATTCGCTCTGGAGTGAAGCCATGAACTTGCGGCAGTCGGTTTCCCGCTCCCTGGAATAGCGGCGGCTCTTGTAGTCCATGGGGATGGCAACCGTGTCCTGCGCGGGGTCCTCGGAATCGGCGAGCGATCCCTTCCAGGCTTCTTTCAGCGCAGAGCGGTCCGGATGGCGTTTGCGCAGAAACGCGTTGAACTTCTTCCGGAGTTCCGCCTTGACGAGCGGATGCGTGAGCTTGTCCCGGACAGGCTGGTCCAGGAGCGAGGTTTCATTGAGCACCATCAGCATCGCCAGCATGGGATCTTTCGCAAGGGGCAGTTTCGTGTAGGGATTGACCGTGTTCAGGAGCAGCGTGATCAGCTCCTTCTGGCGCGCACGGATCTGCGGCATGACATACACGTTGGGATACCAGCGGACCCCTTCGAGTTCCGGATTCTCGGATTTCCTGACGCCTCTGGAGGGGAGGAGGTCGAACTGGATGTAGATGCCGTTCTTCTTCAGCTCCGCCAGATAGAAGAAAAAGTGATCCAGACGTTTCGGATCGAATTCCATGCTTCCGTCGTCCCGGAATATGCCGCCCTTCTCGTCTCCGCCGACGCCGACGCGGACAATGTTGACGCCCATGCGGCTCAGTTTCGCGACGGCCGCGGCAAGGTATGGTTTGTCGCACTGGAAGAATCCCAGCGCGCACATGCCGAGGAACCGCGCCTCCCTGCCGTTTTCAAAGCGGAAGGTGTCGCCGTCGGCGCGGACAAACCCGAATTTTCCGGCCGGGGCATGCACGAAGTCGGAGACGTCCAGAACCGTGTTTTTCACGGCCTTCTCATCGACGCCGGTATAGGGGATCCACTGCGAGTCGTCGATCGGCGCGCTCTCATCTTCGGCGGGGATGACCGGGGCGCGGTCGACCGCCGTGATCCCGGCAAGCATCAGCATGCTTTTCTGTGCGCTGTCCGCCATCTTCATGGTCAGAGCGGACATTGCCTTGTCCGGATGCGGGTTTCTCCACGGATAGAGCACAAGTCCCTTGCGGCTGTCGCCCTTCGGATCGGGAATCCAGCCGATCGCCGCGGCCGGGCTTGTCCCGACGCTCCACCAGTTGAATATGTTCTCGAAGTTGCGCAGCGGAATCTCGATTTCCGAGCCGTCCGCGTAGCGGATCGTGTAGCTTCCGGGCGATGCGTTCGACCAGGACGCCGCGTGCAGGAAGTAAAGGCCTCCGCCCTTGATCCCCCCGAGGGGAATTGTAACGGAGGCGGGCAGGTTCAGACGCAGTTTTCCATGCGCGACCGCAACGATGTTCTTTCCGTTGTTGTGTGCGGGATCGGCGATCTCAAAGGGGATGCCGTTGAAAAGTGATTCTCCTTTGCACCGGAAGAGGCGCAGATCGTCCTCGGGGCCCTTGTCGGTCCAGCCGGATTTCCCGTCGTCGGCGACGTCGTCCCACGTTGTGCTGTTGAGCGCGCCCGTCAGCGGAACGGGAGTGAAGCGCAATGCGGATTTTTCAAACACTTCGCGCGCGACACGCACGCCCTGATAGCGGATGTCGAATTCCGCAGAGGCTTTTTTCCACGGCTTGACAAGCTCCTTCATCGTGAAGGTGATGATGATGTTTCCCGTGCCCCATTTGCGCAGGTCGGTTACGGTCAGATCGAAGTCGCCGGAAAACTCCAGCGTCGAACCCGAAACGGGAATGCTCAGGACACGGCATCTGCCGCGGTAGAGGATCGTTTTGGAGAATTTCGCACCGACGGTGATTTTCTGTCCGTCGATCACGAGTTCGCGTTCACGCGCCGGGAACGTGAGATCGACGCCGACGCCGCGGATGCCGCTTTTGTCCGCGCCCAGGAACGTGTAGCGCCAGTTGACCGAGCCGTCGGAAAAGACGGTCATTTTTTTCTGAAGCGTGCTGGCCGGGCCCGATGAAAACGGACGGAATGCGCTCTGCCAGATCCGGCTGTCCAGTTCGATCGTATCCGGGCATTTCTCGAATTTGCTGTTGGCTGCCGTTTCACTTGCGCCGCGCCGTCCGTCGTTGACGCCGACTGCCGCGCGCACGTCGTCGATTTCAAAGGTGCCGTTCGGCTGGATTTTCATCCAGGGCGGCCCCTGCAGGGATTCGTTTCCGTGACAGGCGAGCGTGAACAGCAGCGCCGTGCGGAGAAGCCATTTCAATCCGGTATTCATGGGATCCTTTCTTCTGATTCGGGGAGTGGTTCCGGCTTTTTATTTAACCCGGTTATCATTTTTTTTCTTTTTAAATTATATCACTAATTTTTTTCTTTGTCAATACAGAATCAAGGGAAAAGAAAATAAAACTTGACCGGGTTAATTTTAAAAAATCACTTGCAAAATGAAAAATCCGCTGTATAGTAACTCCTGAAAGACGGAGTGCGCTCCCGCGTTCCGCCTGACTGCGGAGAGATGACAAAATGGAAACAACAGGAAACAAAAAACGGAAAATCGTCGAGCGCCTTCTGGAACAGATCCGTTCCGGCGCCTTCCCCGAAGGAAAACGCATCCCCTCGGAATACGATCTGGCGGAACAGTTCCAGGTTCATAAGATGACCGCGAACGCGGCGGTCGAGGAGCTGGTCGTCCGGGGGTATCTGGAACGGCGCGAACGCGGCGGGGGTACCGTTGTTCGTCCGCATGCCGCCCGCTTCAAGGGGACAATCGCCGTCTTCATGGGAGGCGTTGCGGTTTCCTACTACTCATCGCTCCTCTGCGGCATTCAGGAGGGGGCGCAGTCCTACGGTTACAATACGCTCCTCTACCATTCGCTCGTGAACAACGATCCGGACGAAACCGTGCAGTTCCTGCGGATGGGGGGAGTATCCGGCGCGCTCATCGCCAACTTCTTCCATGTGCCGGATCTTGAAATTCCCGTTCTCTGGATTGACAAGAACCGGATTCCGATCGTCCGCGGGGAGTTCAATCATCTGATGCACGACGACTACCGCGGCGGCGCAATGCTCGCGGATCATCTTTATGACCTCGGGCACCGCAGAATCGTCTATGTCACGCAATATTTCAACATTCTCTCCCGGCGCTTCGACGGATTCCGCGAGACGCTTGCGAAGCATGGAGTGGAACTGCTGACGAAGGAGGCCTATTTCCGCTCGGGGCTGTCGCCCCTGGAGTTTCTGCGCCGTCTTCTCAAGCGCTTTCCGGAAGCCACGGCAATCGCCTGCGACGGCGACAATGTCGCATTTGAATTCTACTGGAGTCTCCGGGAGCTGGGACTCCGTGTCCCCGAGGATCTCTCCCTGACCGGATTCAGCGGATTTCCCGAGGTGCAGCGCCTGATCAAGCTGACGACTGTCGACGAACATCCGCACCGGATCGGATTCTGCGCGGCGGAGCTTCTGGCAGGACTCATCGAAAAACGTCTCTCCGAACCTCTGCACGAGGTGTTCGACGTGGAGTTCCTCAACGGCGCGACTACGGCTCCGCCCCGTTCTTCCGCCCATTGACCCTGCCACAGGGCAGGGCTTCCGGCGGAAGAGTTCTTTCCCGAGCGGAATCAGACGCCGGCAAGCGTGCTCTTGTAGCTGTCGAGCATTGCTTCCATCCGCACCTTGATGTCCGTTGTTGCGCCCTTGATCGCAAGAACGGGTTCGGCGATCGTTGTGCCGACTTTTGCAAGCGGGAAACCGGCAAGCGCCTGTTCGAGCGCCGCGGATTTTTCTTTTCCGCAGCTGATCAGGAATCGGCTGTTCGATTCCGAGAAGAGAATCTCAAGATCGCTCATCCCCTCTTCATGCGGGACTTTCGAGAGGTCGAGAGAGAGCCCGACGCGTCCGCCCATTGCCGCTTTCGCCGCAGCGACGCCGAGTCCGCCGAGCGAGGGCGTGATGATCGAGCTCGGGATCTCCGCTTGAATCATCTTTTCCATCGCCTTGTAGAGCGCGAGCGCCTTTTCCGCATTCACTTTCGGGACATTGTTGCCGGTCGCGCCGAGAAGATCGAAGTATTCGCTTCCGCCGAGTTCCGGCAGGGTCATGCCGACCATGTAGACGTCGTCGCCGGCTTCCTTGAAGTCCGGCGTGACGCATTTGGAGATGTCGTCCACCTTCGATATCGTGCTGAAGAGAACCGTCGGCGGAATGGAGATTTTCTTTCCGCCTCTCGTGCTGTCGTTCTTCATGCTGTCCTTGCCCGAGATGCACGGGACGCCGAACGCGCATGTGTAGTCGTAGAGTCCCTTGTTCGCCCGGACGAGCTGCGCCATCTTGTATTCGCCGTCGGGCGTCTTTTCGCTCTGGACGGGATCCGGCCAGCAGAAGTTGTCCAGTCCGGAGATCATGTCAACGCGCGCCCCGACCGCGACGGCGCGGCGGATCGCAAGGTCGATCACGGAGGCCATCATATGATAGCAGTCGATGTCGCTGTAACGCGGAAGAATGCCGTAGGAGAGCACCGCTCCCTCTTTCCCGAGCGGCTCGACCATGAAGACCGAGGCGTCGCCCTGCACGTCGCGCACCCTGCCGAAGAACGGCTTCACGACGCTCAGCCCCTTGACCTCGTGGTCATACTGCCGCGCCTTGTATTCGCAGGAGCAGATGTTGAGTTTTGCCAGAAGCGCAAGAAGATCCTTTTCCGCGTCGCGGCCCGCAAGATCGGGTTCCGGGAACTTCGGCGCCTTCCATTTCGCATGGAGTTTCAGGCGCGGGAGTCCCTCGTGCATGAATCTGATGTCGAGACAGGCAACCGTTTTGTCGCCGTAGAGGATGCGGAACTTTCCGTCGTTCGTGAACTCACCGAGCACCGTGGCCTCGACGTCGCGGTCCGCCGCGAGTTTCAGGAATTCCTCAATCTTCTCCTTCGGAACGGCGAAGCTCATGCGCTCCTGCGCCTCGGAGATCAGAATCTCCCAGGGCTGCATCCCGGCATATTTGAGCGGGGCCTTCTTGAGATCCATCACGCAGCCGCCGCAGATGGAGGCCATTTCTCCGACGCTGGAGGACAATCCGCCCGCGCCGTTGTCGGTGACGAAACGATAGAGATTCTTTTCCCGCGCCTCATACATGAAGTCGCCCATGCGCTTCTGGGTGATCGGGTCGCCGATCTGAACCGCCTGCACGGGACTGTCCTTGTGGAGTTCCTCCGAGGAGAAGGTCGCGCCGTGGATGCCGTCTTTTCCGATGCGTCCGCCGGTCATGACGATCAGGTCGCCGGGCTCGATCTGTTTTTCCCAGCCGTTGCGGCCGTTGATCTTCTTCGGGAGCGTGCCGAGCGTGCCGCAGTAGACGAGGGGCTTCCCGATGTAGCGGTCGTCGAAGCACTCCCAGCCGAGGCCGTAGGGGATGCCGCTCTGGTTGCCGCCGTCGATGACGCCCTTGTGGACGCCGTCGCGGAGCCGCCGCGGATGCAGGAGTCCTTCGGGCACATCCTTCGGATCGGTGAACGGAGAACCGAGGCAGTAGCCCCAGACGTTGACCAGAAGATTCGCGCCGAGACCCGTTCCCATCGGGTCGCGGTTGACGCCGACGATTCCGGTCATCGCGCCGCCGTAGGGATCGAGCGCGGAGGGACTGTTGTGGGTCTCGACCTTGTAGACGAGGTCGATCCTGTCATTGAAGGCCACGACGCCGGCGTTGTCGGAAAAGACCGAGACGAGCCAGTTAATCTTCTTCGCAATCTCCGATGTGCTCTTTTTGATATAGGATTTGAACAGCGAGACAATGTGTTCCTTCGTGCCCGCGTCGAGATCCTCGTAATCGACTTCCGCGTCGAAGATTTTGTGTTTGCAGTGTTCGGACCAGGTCTGCGCGATGACTTCGAGCTCCACGTCGGTGGGATTCTTCGAGAGCCCGTATTTCGCGCGGTCTTCGCAGGTGCGGAAGTAATTCTGGATTACCTTCATTTCCTGAAGCGTGAGGGCGAGAATTCCTTTGCGGCTGATCTCATAGAGTTCATCGTCGGGGACCTCGAGATTGAATTCGCGGACGACGCCCGATTCCGTGCCCTTGACGAGCGGTTTGTTGAGCGGAATTCCGTTCGCCTTCACCTCGGAAGCGGAGAGAACTGTGACGGTTTCGATGAGTTCGTTGGCGAGGACGCCGCGCGCGATGGCTCCGACTTCCTCCTTCGAGAGGGCAGGGGCCTGAAACAGATATTCGATCGAGCTGAACACCATTTCGTCCTTGCGGAGTTTTCTTCCGATGATGTCGCCGATCGCCTCGTGCGCGGTGCGTGCGACGTTGTCGGTCACGCCGGGCTTGAATCCGATTGCGGCGATGTAGTCATAAGCAAATCCGGGCTCGGTGGTTTCGCCGATGTGCCACTCCTGGGTGACGGGATTGGAGAGTTCGCGCGCGATGGCTTCGGCCTGTTCCGCGTCGATGTCGGCGGAAATGGTGAACACGTCGCGCGTCCGGAGATCCCTGACCGCGTCGGAGGATGTGAAGCTTCTGATCGACCGGAGGACGGCCTGTGCCCGGGCGTCGCTCCACTTGTTTTTCACTGCAATCTCTATTCTGAAGTCCATAATCCAGCTTCCTGTAAAATAGGTTGAAATTTCAGATGGAAAGATACCACGGGAAGCGTATTTTTTCAAATGCCAAACCTTTTTTAGCGCTGAAATAATTTCCGGAGGCAAGTCTGCCGGTTTCATGGCGGGCTTTGTTGAAAGAATTTGCAGTTTTTCACTTCGGATGGATTTCCCGGCACCTGTGCTGCGAGTCCGGAACACACGTCCCGTTCCTGTTCCGGAGACTTTTTCAGAACGCGTTCATTATTCCGGCGGCAGAAGACCTTTTTACATAATGAAATTACACTCTTTCCCGGTCCTGCGGCCTGTTGTCTTCCACAATCCGATGTTTTTTTGCGCGATTTGCCGGTATATCTTTGCATTTTGCTTTCCGTGCGCTTATATTGCAGCGTCATCCGGAGAGGTTTTTTGCCGGGATCGTACGATTGAAACAGCTTTGTGACTCAAAAAAGGGAGCGGGATCATGATGGGACGCAGAACGGCAGTATTCTTGTTTATCTTTCTTTTTACGCTGACTCCGGGGGCGTTTCCGCAGGAATTTTCCGGGGACGGCACTGTTCTTGCCGAGGCATTCCGGAAGGCGGAGGACAAGGAGCGCTTCCTGACGGAGCTCTGGGGGAAACAGCCCGTACAGGAGGCATACGGGGAAAAGCTGTATGCCCTTTTCCTTGCACAGAAAACACTGGAGGAAAAAGCCCGTTTTCTCCAGGAATTCCAGACGGCAAAAAAGTGGTTCTCCGTTCCCGATCCGCTTTATATCGGCAGACAGCTCCTGTGCCTGAAAACGGCGGAGGCTCTGGATCGGAATCCCGATTCGCCTGAGCTCCGCTTCTCTCTGGCGCTCCTGCTCAACAACAACGAAACCGTGGTGTCCGACACCCGGCTCGGGCATCTCGGAAAAGCCCTGGAACTTGCGCCCGGGAATCCGCTGATCGCCCAGGAACTCGGCTGGGCCCTGATTCAGACCGGCGACTTCAGCCAGGCGGAAACACTGCTTGCGCGTTATCCGGAAACAGGCGCGTATGCAACGGGGCAGAACATGCTTGCGGCACTCCAACTGATCAGCGGTAAAAGGGAGAAGGCACTGTCGCTGCTCCGGAAGGAAAATCCGGCTCAGAAATCCCCGGAGCGGATTTTTGCGGACATCCTCCTCCTGATCCGCTTCAATGAGCTTCCGGCGGCACGGGAACTTCTGAACCGTGACGGAAAACGCCTTCCCCGGGAACACGCACAGTATCTGCGCGGCATTGTCTCTCTGCTGGAAGGAAAGGAAAAGGAGGCGGTTTTGCATCTGGTTCCGCTTGCGGCGCCCGCACGCGTCCGGGAAACGGTGATGAGAAAGATCCGCTACATAAATGTGACGAATCCCGATCTGTACAGAAAACTCGGAATTCACCCGGAATTTCTCCATCTGGAATTGTCCCGTATCGCGGAAGAGGACTCTGTCCTGCGGAGCGGTCCGATTCTGTTTCTTTCGCGGAATTCCCGGCTTTTCCGGGATCTGCCGATACAGGATCCCGAGACCGAAATCACCTGCAGATCAATTCTGCTCCTTCAGGCGCTGAGCCGGGAAAATCCGGATCTGTGCGCAACGGTCCGGAAGGGACTCGAAGGCGTCGGATGCCGTTATGCCGCGCTTTATCTCGGCAGCCCCGGCACGGAAACAGAAGCGCTCTTCCGGAAAAATCCCGACGATCCCCTTTACGCCGAACTCTTTTTCACGGAGGGGACAAAAACATGCCGGCACTTTTCCGGAAAAGAGCTCTCCGGGCTCCTGAAAACACTTCGGAAACACCGTTCCCCGACGACGGGAGATGTATTCAGAAGGATCTACGGCAGCACGGATTTCTCCGATGCGGAAAAGCGCGAACTCTTCCGCGAAGCGGCGGAGGTGCTGCTTCTGGACGTTCCGGACCGCTTCATCCCATATGCCGGGATCCCGGAATACCGGAACATCATGACGGAGAAACTGACCGCGCTCCTGAACGATCAGGCCTTCGCCGGGAACGAACCGGCCCGCTATTACGGCGCCCTCTGCCGGTATGTCTATCTGATGTATGATTGGAACCGTTTTTCCGAACTGACTGCGGCACTGGAGCGCTATGCGCCGAACTGCCGTCCGCCGAATGCGGAAAACGTGCAGGACTACCGTATCGCCGGCTTCTTTTTCTCCGGAGTGCCGTCTGCCGGATCCGAACAACTTGCGCATTTCCTCAATCCCGCCTATGTCGACCCGCTTCACCTGATTCGGCATTTTTCAGGAATACTCAACAGGCATACGGATTTCAACTTGTTTCCGCAGCAGCTGGATGGCACCGCTTTTCCCCTTGCCTGCATTCTGGACAAGCTTCTGCAGGAAAAACGCAATCGCCTGTATCTGCCATTCTTCAGCCAGGCCTGCGTGAAGACCCCGAGAGCGGAACCCGACTGGGAGGCGTGCTGGAAGGCGATCCGCTCCTCCCGCCTTCCGGTCATGCTGAAGATCGCCGCCGCAAACAGACTCGAACAGAGGAAAGAGGGAGGCGAACTCCTCCGGACAGCCATTGAACAGAATCCGAAACCGACTCCCGGATTTCTGCTGAACGCCATCGCCTTTTCCCTCCAGTTCGACCGGAAGGAGCAGGCCGCGGAACTTGCGGAACAGTTGTGCATGCTGCCGGAGGCAGACCGCTCCGCCCGTCTGATCGGCGCCATGGTCTCGCTGAAATACCGTGCCGGAAAGAAGAGTGACAAGTCGGTGAAACAAATGGAACAGCTTTTCCGGATGGTGCAGACACCCGAAGAACGGAACTCGCTCTCCTCTTTCCTGCAGAGGAACGGATATGGAAATGAAGTCGCGCGTCTGCGCCGGAAAGGGGATGCCACCCCTATGCTGCAGATCAAGTATCCCTCTTCCGGCTCCGGACTGGGGAAGATTCTTCCGTTGTTCCGCACGAATCCCGAGGCGGGACTCAATGCCTTGCGTTCAAAGATCCATTCCGAACAGCTGAAAGACCGCTGGCGCTTTTATTTCTCCGACCTGCCCGGCGTGTCCTGCAACGTGGTTTTTCGGCGCGGGTTCTCCACTGCGGGGCGAAACGCGCAAAAGCCGTCTGCGGAGAAAATGTGTGCAATCCTGTCCGAAGGAAAAACGCCGGACGATCTCTGCTATGCCGCTGAAATGGAGGAAAAATTTCTGAAGCACGACGCAAGGGCCGCCGCACTCTATGAAACGTATCTGAAACGCGTTCCCGACGACCTTTATGCACGCTGGCGCCTTTTCCAGATTCAGGCGAAGAAGGGTGTGGACGCCGCGCAGGAGTCTTACCGCATCCTGACCCGGGCAAAGACTTTCAATGCCCTGGACTCCATCAGGGGGGACTGGAAAGATCCCGCCGCCGCCATGACCTTTGTGGAACTGGTCCTGCGGGAATACGGAACACGTCCGATGACTCCCGGGTTTTACAACTGCCTTCTGAATCTCCTCAAGAAGCATTATACGGCAGGTGACGGCAGAACCCTTCTGAAACAGATTCCCGAAACCGGAATCGTTCAGACCTCTTCTCCGGGAAAAGAAAATGAGGCGCTTGTGAAACGCCGCCGCCTCCTGATTCAGGCGCTTTGCGATTACGGGATGCAGCAGCCGGGTCTGTGCTCCGCCGCGTTCAGGACGAAACTGAATTTCGCCAGAGCGGAAAAACGTCCGCCGGGAAAGGATTTCCTCAGTGATCTCCGGAAGGTCCATCTGACGGGGAAGTACGTTCCGAACGTATTTTTGGAAAACGTCTGCGAATATCTGATCCGGACGCGGAATTTTACGGAAATGGAAGCTCTGATCGCGGAACTGCGGAAAAGTGCGCCGATTCCGGCGGATGTGTTCGCAAACTGCCTCGCCTTCACCCGCGCACTGATGACCGTTCCGGAAACACAGTTTGAACAGGTGTTCTCCGAGGCGTTTTCCGGAGAGCAGATTCCAACTGAAGTCCTTCTGCGGAGCGTTCTGCTCGCGGGCGAGGCAAGAAAACTCTCCTTTTCTGTTATGCCTTATCTCCTGAAAGAGGCTCTCCGCAGTCCCTATAATATCATGAATCCCCTGAACTCGTATCTGGATTTCGCCGCTTCCCGTCAGACCTCCGAGGCGATCAGTGAATTCTTCCTCCAGTTTTACACGCTCGGCGCCGAGGCCCTTGCCAACGCTTCAAAGAAGGATCCGATCCTGCGTCTGCGCCTGGAAAATATGTTCCTGGAGATTCCCTTAAACCTGGGACAACGCTATCGGGGAGAAAACAATATACTGGAAGGATATCTTCTCGCGATGTTCTCCCCGCAAAGGCCGAAGCTGCCGGAACGGCCGGAGCGCAACATCCGGTCACTTCCCGGTTCATGCGGCATATTCTCCAACACCTCGGGTCAGGAACTGGATCTCTTCCCGATCCTGAAGACGGCCGGTGCATTCGCCTCCCCGGAAGAGTTCTTCCTGCCCCAATTCTCTCTCGGCAATTACTTCATGCAGCTCAATGCGGGAACGAAGCGGAAACTCATTGCGCAGCTCGATGCATGCAGGGAGAAAACCTTCGGGATGAAAATCGTCCGTGCGCTCTGCAGCAGCTGGAACACCGGACCGCTGATCGGCATCCTTGCCGAATATCTGCCGAAAATCCGGAAAATGCCCGAAGAGAAACGGGCTGCCCTCTGGATGTCATTCCGCACCCTTTTCGGCAGCCACGTGCTACGGACCGAGCCGGAACTCAGGAAAGTTCCGGAACTGAGGAAACTCATTGACGACGATACCCGGAAAAGCCATGAGGCGCAGTACGGCCGGGCGATGGCGCTTTCGGAGCTGCCGCCGCCGGAGCATTACTCCGCCTTGGACGAACTGCATCGCCTCTATGAATGGTTCCGGAAAGGGGAGCCAGCGAAGGCGGAAAAGCTGGAGGACCATTTCATTGCGCTTGCCCTGAAAACCTCCCGGCCTCTGGTTTATGCGCAGATGCTCTTCTCTCCTCTGCCGGATCTGCGGATCTGGCGGAAACTGAAGGCGGCGGGGATTGATCCCGCTCTGCAGAACATGTCGACGGATATGCTCTGCCATCAGTTCCGGCAGAGTTTCATGCGTGTGCCGCGTTCTGAACAGCTCCGGCGCTTTCCGGAACTTTATCTGGAGTTTGCGGAGATCTTCGGAGACCGGTTCGGGGAACAGGTTGCGCTCCGCCTGATTTCTGAATCCCGTTTTGACGCACCGGCGGATCTTGCCTTTCTGAACAGGACATTTTCGGAAGCGAAATCCGATTCTCCCGCGGTGGCAGCCGCAAGGAAACTCTTCCGGATGATGGACGAGGCCGCCGGAGGAAAACTTTCGGCGGAATCGCGCCGGGAAGCGGATCGTCTGGGAGAGCGTCTTCTGAAGGGAAGCGCGTCTCAGGCGGAGCGCCGGTGGCTCTCCACGCATCCGGAGCTGTTTGCCGGATCGCCGCACGCTTTCGAGCTCTTCCGGAACATGGTTGGCGAACTGACACGGAACACGGGAAACAATCCCGCCAGGTCTTCGGACGCGTATGCAAGGCTGCTCCGCTGCCTTGTCCGGAACCGGGAGGCGATCGGAAAGGAGAAGTTCACCTCCGCCTTCTCGGGGGTGTTCGCCCTCTGTTATGAGAATCTGGCGGTCCTGGATATTTCCCGGAGAAAACTGCTCTTCCCCGCGCTTGTCGACTTCTATACATGGACCGGCGACAGTGCAAAACTGGAGAAGCTCCGCGCATACAACGATCTGATGACCCCGGAGGATTACCGGAAGCTGGCACAGGAGAAAGCCGTCCCTGAACATACGCTCGAAGCGCTGCGCAAGCTCTTTCCCGCCCTCGGGGAAAAGGCCGGGAAATAATGCGTTGAGACGACTTGGACTCCTTCACCTTTTCTTTCTGACGCTGTCCGCTTCCGCCGCTGAGCTGCGGGTCTGCATTCTCGAACTGCGCGCCGAGCGGGGACGGAAGAGCCGCACCGCTCCTGTGTAAATCCGGATCGCCGGACCCGGTGCTCCGGATTGTCCTGTCTCTGCGGTGAATCTCCGGTTTGCTGTCTTATTGTAGTAACCGGAATTTGAAAAAACAGTCAAATTCTGCCGCAATTTTTTCTGCGCTGCGAGAAGAGCCAGCGCAGATTCTCATGATCCGCATACGTCTGCGTCCATGAGTTGTGGTTGACTCCCGGATACTCCGTATAGAATACCTTTGTTCCGCCCGCGGCCTGAATTGCCTTCACCATGTCCCGGGAACGCTTTACCATTACGGCACTGTCGACTTCCCCGTGAAAGACCCGGATCGGAATCTCCGTGAGTTTCGGCGCCTGATGCACGTCGCCTCCGCCGCAGATCGCAATCGCGCCCGCGAACAGCTCCGGGCGGCGCGACAGCGCGTCCCATGTGCCGAACGATCCCATCGAGATGCCGCTGATGTAGACCCGCTCCGGATCGCAGTTTTCCTCTGTGAGCGTCGATTCCAGAAGTTCAAGCGCATGTTTCAGTTCCGGAGTCGGTTCCGTGCTTATCGTGTGTTCCGGCAGCGACCACGATGCATGGATCCACATCTTTTCCGGCGGACACTGCGGAAAAAGCAGAACTGCTTTGATCTGCTCCGCTTCGCAGAACTCCACGAGATCGGCGGCGCAATGCACGAGCTGACGGTGATTCTCCATGCCCCGCTCGCCCGCACCGTGCAGGAACATCAGAAGCGCGGCTCCGGATGGATCGCCGGGATTTCCGGTTTTCCGCATACAGTAGTTCAGCGTTCCTCCGTCCGGCGCGTGAAACGTCTTCTGCATCATGCCCAGTTTCCGCGCGAGATTTTCCTCACTCATCCAATCTTCTCCTTTGCATATGACAAAAAATACGGGCGGGGCAAACTGCCGCGCCCGCAGGAAATGAACTGTCCCGATACAGAGCTTGCGTCCGTATCGGGGGATTCCGCCTCCGGCGGCCGGCCTGCACAGGCGAAGCGCACCAGAACTGAGAGTCCTGCACGAAGCTTTTTTTTGAATCAAGTCGTTCAGCGCAGTTCGACGCCGAGACCCGAAACGAGCTTTGCACGCAGTTTTTCGTGCGCTTCGTTGACCTCCTGGTCGGTCAGCGTCCGTTCGTCGGAACGGAACGTGAGCGTGTAGGCCATGCTCCGTGTTCCCTCCTTGAGCGGCGCGCCCTTGAAGAGGTCGAAGATTTCGACATTGACCAGATTCGGCACTCCGGCGTTCCGGATGAAGTCGATCACAGTGCTGTTCTCCATGTCCGCGGGAGCGAGGAAGGCGACGTCGCGCGTCACGGGCGGGAACTGGGAGATCGGAACGTAGAGAGTGGATTTCTCCTTTGCGTTCAGCATCTGATCCAGCTGGATCACCGCGCCGTAGAGATCATGCTGGAGACGCATGCCTTTGGTCATTTTGTCATTCAGCTTGCCGAGCACACCGGCAACCTTGCCGTCGATCACGAGCTGTGCGCAGACTCCGTCGGTGAAGCGCGGATCCTTTGCCGCGACGAATTTGCAGTCGGCGGCGCGGCGCGTTTCGAGAACGGATTCCAGCACGCCTTTGATGTCGTAGAAGTCAAATGTCACGGCGCGTTCCGCCGAGTAGCGTTCGGGGTGCGCCCTTCCGGTCATGAGGATGACGAGCTCGTCGCGCTCCTCCGGGTATTTTGCCGGATTCTTGCAGAAGACGCGTCCGATTTCAAACAGTGCCAGATCGCTGTTCTTGCGCGACACGTTCCGCTTGACCGCCGCCAGCATTCCCGGAAGCAGGGAGGGGCGCAGGATCGCGAGATCCAGACTGATCGGGTTGTTGACGGCGAGCAGATCGTCCTTCCCGAAGATCAGGTCGCCGAGCGCCGCCTTTTCGTCGATCAGACTGGTGTTCACGCACTCGTAAAGGCCCGCGGCGACGAACTGGTTGCGGAGCTGCTCCAGCGCGGCGTAGGCGTCGGTGCGGAACGAAACGGTCCGCTTGGCGTTGACCGGAATGCACGGCAGTTTGTCCAGGCCGTGAATGCGGGCGACCTCCTCGGCGAGGTCGGCGGTCTCGCGGATGTCCGCGCGGAACGACGGAACCGTGACGAGACAGGTGTCGTCCGTGATGTCGGAGACGCCGAGCCCGAGCGCACGGAAAATCTCCACCATGCGCATGTTCGGCACCTCCATCCCGAGGAGGCTTGTGATCTTCGAGAAGTGGCAGAGGATGCGCGGATGCTCCTCCTTGAGCGTCGCGACCTTCACCAGCGGGCTGACCAGTTTCCCTCCCGCCAGTTCCAGGATCAGCGAGACCGCCCGGGAGCTGGCATTTTCCAGCATGTCGCGGTCCACGCCGCGCTCGAAGCGGTAGGAGGAGTCGCTCGAAAGCCCGAGCTTGCGCGAGGTCATGCGGATGCTTGTCGGATTGAAGTAGGCGCTCTCAATCAGGACCTCGGTCGTGTCCGGAAGCACGCCGCTGTATTCGCCGCCCATGACGCCGGCGATCGCGACAGGCTTTTTCGCGTCGGCAATCACAAGCATGCTGTTGTCGAGCGCATACTCCTTGCCGTCGAGCGCAACGATCTTTTCGTTGTCCGCGGCGCGGCGGACGATGATTTTCTTCCCTTCCAGAAAACGGGTGTCGAACGCATGGAGCGGTTCACCGAACTCCATCATGACGAAGTTGGTGATGTCGACGATGTTGTTGATCGCGCGGATTCCGACGGCTTCCAGACGGTCCTTGAGCCACTGCGGACTCTCCTTGACCGTGACGCCCCGGACGACGCGCGCGGTGTATTCCGGGCAGAGATCCTGCGCTTCTACCGTGACAAGACCGCTCCAGTCCTCGAATCCCTCCGGCGACGGCAGGCTCATGTGCGGGAAGGAGCGCCGCCCGCCGCAGAGCGCCGCAATATCGCGCGCGACGCCCCAGTGGGAGAGCCAGTCCGGGCGGTTCGGCGTGATTTCCACCGTATAGACGGTGTCCTTTTCAATGAGATCGTTGAGCGGGGTTCCGGGCACATAGTCCGCAGGGAGGATCATCAGACCCCCGTGATTGTCGCTGATTCCGAGCTCGCGTTCGCTGCACATCATGCCGAAGGACTCGATTCCGCGCAGTTTGCATTTTCCGATGACGAAATCCTTTCCGCCCTCCGGATCGGGGAATACCGTGCCGATGGTCGCCAGCGGCACCACATTGCCCGCGTCGCAGTTCGGTGCGCCGCAGACGATCTGGAGGATATTACCGCCGCCCGCGTCCACCTGGCAGACGGACAGATGGTCGGAGTTCGGGTGTTTCTCGCGGCTGACGATTTTCGCGACGACGACGCCGGAAGGAATCTCTCCGCGCTTTGTGATTTCCTCGACTTCCAGTCCCGCCATCGTCAGCGTGTTCGCCAGCTCCTCGGGCGTGGACTTCAGTTCGATATAATTTTTCAGCCAGTTCAGTGATACTTTCATCTGGAATCGCTCCTTCTTAGAACTGTTTGAGGAACCGCAGATCGTTCTCGGAGAAGAGTCTCAGATCGCCGATTCTGTGTTTGAGCATTGTCAGGCGTTCAATTCCCATGCCGAACGCGAATCCCTGCCATTTTTCGGGATTGATCCCGACATTGCGCAGCACATTCGGATTCACCATGCCGCAGCCGAGAATCTCCAGCCATCCGGAGTTCTTGCAGACACGGCAGCCTTTCCCGCCGCACATGACGCAGGAAAAGTCGCACTCGACGCTGGGTTCCGTGAACGGGAAGAAATGCGGACGCATCCGGATGGCGACCGAGTCGCCGAAGAACTCGTTTGCGAACGCTTCGAGTGTGCTTTTGAGGTCGGCAAGGGAGACGTCATGGTCGATATAAAGTCCCTCGATCTGGTGGAAGTGCACGCCGTGCGTGGCGTCGGGCGTGTCGCGCCGGAAGCACCGTCCCGGCGACACGATCCGGATCGGCGGCTTCTGCGCAAGCATCGTGCGGATCTGCACGGTGCTTGTCTGGGTCCGGAGCAGTCTCCCGTCGTCGAAGTAGAAGGTGTCCTTCGGGTCGCGCGACGGGTGGTCGATCGGGGCGTTCAGCGCGTCGAAGCAGTTTTTCACCGTCTCGATTTCCGGGCCTTCCGCTACGACGAAACCCATTCTGCGGAAGATCGCGCAGCACTCGTCGATGGTCTGGCTGACGGGGTGTTTGCGCCCGATCGGCCATCTGCGTCCGGGGAGCGTCACGTCGATGGCTTCCGCGGAGACCTTGGATGTGCCGAGGCGTTCGCGCGCCTCCTCAATCATCGCCTGAACGGTATTCTTCGCTTCATTGAAGGCTTTTCCCGCAACCGGCTTGTCCTCTTTTGCGATCCTGCCCATCATCGGGGCGAGGGCGGTGAGGGCGCCGTTCCGGCCGGTCAGTTTGTTTTTGGCGTTTTCGACATCCGCGGCTGTTTTCGCGTCGGCGAGAAGCGCTTTCGCCTCGGCTGTTACGGCGTCGAGTTCTGCAAGCAGTTCCTTGAGCATTGTCGTGTCTCTTTCCTGTGTAAAATAAAAAATGCGGGTCCACCGGCCTGCCGGCAGCCCGCATTGATTAGAATACTTTTTTATATGGTCAGCAGGCGGCCTTGGCTTTTTCGACCAGGGCTTTAAACGCTTCCATATCATTGACCGCGAGATCGGCGATCACTTTTCTGTTGATGTTGATATTGGCTTTCTTGAGACCGTTCATCAGCTTGCTGTAGGTGAAATCCATCATTCTGCAGGCGGCGTTGATGCGGACGGTCCAGAGTCTTCTGTACTGGCGCTTCTTCTGTTTTCTGCCGACATACGCATGCGCATCAGCCTTGTCGACCGCGTCATATACGGTACGGATTCTCTTGCTGCTCGCACCGTAAAAACCTTTGGCTCTCTCTAAAGCGCGTTTGCGGCGTTTTCTGGAAGGAACTGCGGCTGTAACTCTCATTTCAACTTGTCTCCGGTGTTAAGGGGTTTGCGTCAGCCGTAAGGCAGAGCCTTGGCGATGCGTTTCATTTCGCTGGCCTGAAGAATGCCGTCTCTTCTCAGATGACGTTTTCTCTTGCCGCCCTTGCCGGTCATCAGGTGTCTGCGTCCAGCCTTGTAGTACTTGAACTTGCCGGTACCCGTGCGTTTCACGCGTTTGGAAATGCACTTCCTCGTTTTCATCTTAGGCATCGTTTTTCTCCTTCTTGCTTGATAGAGTTTTCTCTTCTGAAACGGCAGATGCCAGTCAGCCTGTCTCAGTGGCCCTTCGGATTGAAGGACATGTTGATATTTTTACCCAGAAGTTTCGGCGCGCCTTCGACGACGCCTGCATCTTTCAGGTCTTCCGTAATTCTGTTTGCGAGATCGAATCCGATCTCGGGGTGAGCCATCTCCCTGCCTTTGAAGGTGATCGTGACTTTCAGCTTGCAGCCGCCTCCCAGGAACTCCACGCCCTGGTCGATCTTATGGCCGTAGTCATGATCCGCGATGTTCAGACGGAATTTGATCTCCTTGACCTTCTGCGCCTGCTGGTTCCGCTTCTGGTCCTTGAGCTTCTTTTTCTGCTCGTAGCAGAGTTTTCCGAAGTTCATGATCCGGCACACGGGCGGATCGCTGGCCTCCGCGACCAGAACCAGATCCAGACCGGCGTCGCGCGCCGCCTGGCAGGCCGGAATGAGTTTCATCAAACCGAGTTGTTCCCCGTTCGGGCCGATGACAAGCAGATTTCTGTCCGCATACGCCCGACTGTCCGTTTTCAGCAGCTTACTAATGGCATGACCCTCCAGTTAGAGTTCTTTTTTCCAAAAACCGCTCACGAGCCTTTAAAATAGCACGCTTACAGTTTGTTTTCAACGTCATTGTGTAATTTTTTCATAAAAGTTGCGAGGTCCATTGCGCCGAGCTGGTCCTCGCGCCGCGAGCGGATCGAGAAGGTGTTCTCCTGCATCTCCCGGTCGCCGACGACCGCCATGAACGGCACGCGCATGTTTCTGGCGTCCTTGATCTTGGCGCCCATGCTCTCCTTGCGGGTGTCGCATTCGACGCGGAATCCGGCCTTTTTGAGTTCCTTCGCCGCGTTCAGGCAGTAGTCGTGCTGGCGCTCGGTGATCGGAATCAGGCGCACCTGCTCGGGTGCGAGCCATGCCGGGAAGGCTCCCGCATAATGTTCGATCAGAATTCCGAAGAAACGTTCGAGCGAACCGAACAGTGCGCGGTGAACCATGTACGGCTGATGGCGCTGGCCGTCCTCGCCGATGTAGTGAATCTGGAAACGCTCCGGAAGATTGAAGTCGAACTGGATGGTGGAGGTCTGCCACTCGCGTCCGATCGCGTCCTTGACCTTGAGGTCGATCTTGGGTCCGTAGAATGCGCCGCCGCCCTCGTCCACCTCGTAGGCGAGTCCGCTCTTTTCGATGGCGTTGACCAGCGACTTCTGCGCCTGTTCCCAGCGGGCGGGATCGCCGACCGCCTTTTCCGGACGGGTCGAGAGATACGCCTTGATCTCCTTGAACTGGAAGGTCTTCCAGATGTGGAGGCAGAAGCGGAGAACCTCTTCGATTTCGGATTCGATCTGTTCGGGTGTGCAGATGATGTGCGCATCGTCCTGCGTGAAGCCGCGCACGCGCATCAGACCGTGCAGCACGCCGCTCTTTTCGTAGCGGTAGACGGTTCCGAGTTCCGCCCAGCGGCAGGGCAGTTCGCGGTAGGAGCGGACGCGCGACTTGTAGATTTCAATGTGGAACGGGCAGTTCATCGGCTTCACGAAATAATCGACGTCGTCGATGTCCATCGGCGAATACATGCTGTCCTTGTAGAAGCCGAGGTGGCCGCTGGTCTCCCAGAGGTTGGCGCGCCCGATATGCGGCGTATACAGAAGATCATAGCCGTTGGTCATGTGCTCGCCGCGCCAGAAGGTTTCGATGATGTTGCGGATCAGCGCGCCGCGCGGATGCCAGAGGACGAGGCCGGGGCCGACCGTTTCGGAGACGCTGAAGAGATCCAGTTCCTTTCCGATTTTCCGGTGGTCGCGCTTCTTCGCCTCCTCGATTTTCCGCAGATATTCCCGGAGTTCCTTCGGATCGGCGAACGCGGTTCCGTAGATGCGTGTCAGCATCGGGTTGGACTCCTTGCCGCGGTAGTAGGAACCCGCGAGGCTGGTCAGCTTGAAGGCGCCGATGTCGCCGGTATTGTCCACGTGCGGGCCGCGGCAGAGATCAACAAAGTCGCCGAGCTGGTAAAAGGAGATCGCGTCGCCTTCGGGGATGTCCGCGAGGCGTTCGAGCTTGAAGTTCTGCTTCTTTTCCGTCAGGAGCGCGACGGCTTCCGCGCGGGAACGTTCAAAACGGGTGATCGGCAGCTTCTTCGCCGCGAGTTCCGCCATCTTTTCTTCGATTTTTACAAGATCGTCGGGCGTCAGCTTGAGTGTTCCGAAATCAAAATCGTAATAGAATCCGTCTTCGGTGCTCGGCCCGATGTCGAACTTGACGTCGGGATACAGTTCCAGCACCGCCGCCGCCATCAGGTGCGACGCGCTGTGCCTTATGGTTTCAAGAGGAAACTTAGCCATTTTACCCTATTCCTTGTTAAAAATGATGAAATTCGGCATTTAATGTACATCCGTTCCGCGAAGTATCAAGCGCAAAAGCGGAATTTTGCACGGTTTATCAGGGGTTTCGGAGATTTTTCCCGTCAGACGTTCCAGAGTCTGACGCGTTCCAGAATTTCGTCGAGCCACTCCGGTGCTCCCGCATGGAACGCCATGTCGCGGCCCGGGGAGAGTTTCAGATACGCGTGCGGCGGATCCTCATGGCAGTCCGTTCCGCCGCTGGAGAGCAGTCTGTGCTTCCTGCAGTAG
>CASEFP010000022.1 GCA_949287225.1 uncultured Lentisphaeria bacterium | reverse complement strand
GAGAGCCGTCACCATGCGTTCCTCTGTTCGTTCGGCGGGAGGCTACGGCGTTATTGTTCCGGCGGTTAAATCAGCTTGCATACTTCACCGTTTCCGCATTGAATAATTTCTTGATTCGCTCGGCTTGCTGAGCTACCATTTCCATATGCTCTTTTGCATGCTCTTCCAATTTTCCCCTTGCCCTGCCAAGTGGTTTATTGTTTAAGGGAACCTCTATCAATAGTTTTTTGAAAGGAATTCCGTTTATTCATGTCTGAAAATCTCCGAATGAGATTTTTCAGAGTTGCCATTTAGTTTTCTGACTTCTCTTTTTCAAGTCTCCACGACCGAAAAAGCCGACGTTTTGTTTAATTTTTCTATAAAAACCTCCGTTTTATGCATTCTGCAGCATCAAAGTGCAGAATCTGTCCATGTTGTATGCGATGTTGCGTAATCCAAGTTTCACTTCTGCCATGCTGATTCCGATTGTTCGCAGAATTACATCTCCGGCTCGCTGGTGTATGGCTCCGAAGACATGTTCTATCCGCGAACGAATACGGGCTCTGGTAAGGTTTCCCCGCTTCTCCCGTGAGGTCAACTGATGTCCTTTACAACCTTTTCTTTGTAGGTGCGGACGGAATTTTCTCTGCTTCAGATCAGCCTCATGCTCTGCGGAACGATAAGCGCTGTCCGCATAAACATCCCGGCTGGTATTCTTTTCATCAAGAATGTCCTCAAACACTTTGCTGTCGTGAACAGCGGCATCCGTAATCTTGTAATCCCGGATGATCTTGTGCTGAACATCGACCTCAATATGATTCTTATAACCGAAATAATTCTTGCCTCGTTTCTGCGTCCAACGGGCATCCGTGTCTTTCTGACATTTCTTTGCGTCACTCCAGTTTTCAACTGGCGGATTTCCTGCCTTGATAGCCTCATTTTCTTCTCTGGTATTACGCTGAGTCGGCACGCGAACAATTGTCGCATCAACGATTTGTCCCTTGCGAGCCACAAAACCGGATTCGGCAAGGAAGGCATTGAACTTGTCAAACAGTTTCCGGGTGAGTTTATGTTCTTCCAGTTTTGAGCGGAACAGCCAAATCGTTTTTGCATCCGGAACGCGACTGTCGAGGTCAAGTCCGAGAAAACGCATAAAGCTCAAGCGATCCATGATCTGATATTCCATCTCATCATCGCTCAAATTATACAGAGATTGCAGAATCAGAATCTTGAACATCATCACGACATCGAACGGTCTGCGCCCGGCATTGCTTTTGCGTTCATGATCGTATATGACCTCAAGTTCTCCGCGAAAATCTTCCCACGGGACAAGTCTTTTCAGATTCGGCAGTATATCACCGTTTTCCGTCAGATACTCCAGACGGTTGTATATGTCAAAAAGTCCGTTCAGCATGTGCGTCTCCAATATTGTTCATAACTGTATATACTCCGATATTCCTTTTTTTGCCAGCCGTATCTCAATTTATCCTTGAATAAATAGAGGTACCCATTATAAAGGCTTGGAAGCATTGATAAGAAAATGTAAGATCCCTCAGTGCAGGAAATTCATGAAAGAACTGATTGGCCTTTGGAATGTTTGTTTCGATAATGAAGAAAGTGCATCCTAATATTGAACAGCCGCAAGAGGTTAGCAACCAGGAATTGAAAATAGACCAATGTGTCAAATTCCCATTAGAAAATGGTTGTAGACTCTAGGGACGTTCAACGGTTGAATGATTCCGAAACCATCACCTCGAAGAATAATAAAAAATGATTAGCATACCAAAGCAAGTAAAATTCAAACCCAAAAGCAACCTCATATTGCAGGAACCCCTATCCCAATCTTAAAATAAAGCATAATAATACCGATTTGTCTTGCATAGTGTTAATTGGTAATAAAAAAACTTTATAAATACAGTATTGGCATAAAATGACCTAAGAAATCAGCTTTTTGAGGTCAATATAATAGCAATCATCGCGATTCTGGCGGCGATGCTTCTTCCCGCGCTGAACGCCGCGCGTGACAAGGCCAGGTCTGCGCAATGCTTATCCAATCAAAAACAGATTGGATACGGGTTGATAGGTTATACAGGCAATTATAATGATTATTTTCCTCTTTATGACACTCCGGATGGAGATAAATGGTCGGATGTGCTTGTAACACAGACAAAGGACCTGAAACTCTCTGTCATGATCTGTCCCTCCGCCAAACCGAATCAATATAATACACGTTTCCGGACAGGAGAAACATTGTTCCATGGCAGCGTATGGTATACCTATATCGAATACGGCTATAATTTAGGCTATATCGGGTCCAGCTATTACCGGGGGGTGTCAAATTACGCGATACGGCATGCTCCCAGTGCAAAGATGACCCAGATCCGCACCCCTTCACGAACACTCCTTACGGCCGACAGTGCCGTCTCCATCGGCAGTGCAACCGGTTATTACGTCCTCTATCCGATCAAGGGAAACAACGGCCAGCTCACCGTTCGGCACAACCGGAAAATCAATGTCCTCTGGACAGACGGCCATTGTTCCGCGGAAGACGTCAGGAATCCGCTGGAACCATACACCGGGACAATTTTCGACAAGACCATAGAAAATATCTGGGATTTGGAATAAGATACTCACATGAAGCGTCATTGTTTCCTCTGCAACCGTGCAAAGATTCCGTTTCCCGGGAAATATTCTGTCCGGATATTATCCGCCCTCTGGTATTGCTGCATTCCGCTCCTCTGTCCGGCAGCCGATCCTGCGGATGAAAACCGTAAAGAAAAAATCATGCATGCCGAACTGGGGCATCGGCTTGATCTCGGTTTTTACAACGCGGGAAAAATACTGGACCGGATCCGGTTGACCTGTAAAGATCCGAAGATTCGAGCCGAGGCGGAAATACAGGATCAGGCTCTCCGCGGCGCATGGCGGACTCTGGAAGAAAAACGCGCGGGTATTGAGAAAAAACTGGAATTTGCCAAGGATCCGGACGACTATTTTCTTTCCATTGAAAATCTGGAGCCCAATCGCGGAAGCGCCATCAACTGGGTCGGTTTCCGGAAAATTGAACTTTCGGGAAAAGACGGCTGGAAGCATGTCATCCCGCTTCAGAAATTTGCCAATGTCCGATTTATCCGGAAATATGACTACAACTGCCAGCCGGCGGCAGCGATATTCGTCAGCGCCGGGAAAACAGCGGTTTCGGACTGCATGCCCGGAGATGTTTCTCCGGCGGGAAATCATCTGAAGCTGCATCTCAGCGGGCTGGACTGTGATAAAGCGGAACCGCCTGTCCGCATCCGCGTCAGAATTTTCGGAAGGGAGATCTTCCACGGTCCCGTACCCTTCCGCAAAAAAGACTGGAGCGACCAGGTTCTGAGCATCCCCGGCAAATTCCTTGCGCCGCAGAGGGAAGCCCGGAGACACTCCGTCAAAATGGAGCTGGAAAGTCTCCGGAAGGAAGTAGACGCGTTTGCGGACACGGGAAGAAAACAATCCGGGACGCTTCTGCTTCGTGCCGGACGAGCCGGCTGTCTTCCGCTGCCGCCGCCGGAAAAACGCTCCGGGAACAGATTCCTGCTGGCCCTGGATGTGGAGGACTGCCGCTATTCGGAATCCAGATTCCGCTATCCGGGGCAGGCGGTCGAACTGGAAACCGCCGCCTTGCTCTGTCGCGAACTGAATCTCGATTTTGTGACTCTGAATGTTCTGCGCAGCGGTCTCAAGGATCATTCCGCCATCATCCGGCCATTTGCGGAAAATACCGGCATCCCGTTTCTGCTGTGGGGATCAAACCGTTTCTTCCGGGACCGCGACATCGTTTCCCCGGCTTATCTTTTTGACCGCAAAGCACTGCTGCACGATCTTGATGCATTTCTGGCCGTTTACCGGAATCTGCCTCATTTCCGCGGAATCTATCTGGACGAACCGAATCTGAGACTGGGAAGTCTTTCCTGTCAGGAACTGGAAAAAAATCCCGCTTATCAGAAAGCCGCGGGAGGTCGAAGCGGCATCGAATATGAAAAGTGGAAAGCCGGTCTGCTTGCGGAGCATATCAAATTTCTGGAAGACCAGATCGCCCTGCGCGGTTTTTCCGCGCACACCGTGATAATGAATCTCAATACCAGCGGTCCGCAGGGCGGAAGCTACGTTTCATTCGGGGCGCTCCTCCGCAATATCAGCACGGATCTGTATAATAACGGAACGCAGGAGGAGGCGTTTGCCATACAGCTTTTAAAGCATGCGGCCGGAAAACGGGCATGGATGACTCCCGGCGCCGGTTATTCCTGTTATACACCGGAAGCATGGCAGCGGAGTCTGGCAATCGGAATCACTTACGCCGACGGAATTCATGTGTGGGGTTCTCTTTTCTGCTTCAAATACCGTGATGCGAATTACTTCTGGCGTTACGGAGGAACAAGGGACGAAACCGATGACAAAGGCCGCCCGCTCCGCCGGAACTGGCATCCCGATTACTGGTATGTCATGCGGGACACCTTCCGGATCGTCAGGAAACATGCTGAAGTGCTGGGCGGCCGTCAGTCCATCGCGGAAACCGCTCTTGCTGTTTCGGAGGAGGCGCTGATGCGTGCCGCACTCCAGCGGAATGCCGTGGAACTGTGGCAGAGGATGCTTCAGCTTTACCGGAAGGCATGCGGAAACGGGCGCGCGGTGGATGTGCTGTATCAGGAAAATCTCACCGCCGACCGCCTCGCCCGTTACCGCACGATAATCAACGGCACTCCCGGGACGGTCTGCCCGGCGCTTGCGCAATGGCGGGACAAGGGAGGATTTCTGTGCGATTTTCCCGCGCAGGCGCTTCCGGAGGACAATCTTCCGATCCGGGTGTCGGGGCTGCCGGAAAATGTCACCGTAACCATCCAGCGTTCCGCGGGAGACGATGTGCGGATTGTCTCCCTGATCGACTATGAGGAAAATCGCACAGTCGCCGGACATTCGCTGAAACACTCGCTTGGCGGCGGGTGGGCGCTTCTGGATCTCGACGGCAGGAAGATACAGGGAAATACTCTGCCGGAATTCAAAACATGGCAAATGCTTTTTTTGAGGAAAAATCATGAATGAAAAAACATTGCTCGGCGTCCTGACGGCTTTCTGTGTCCTTACTGCGTTCTGCGGGGAATGGCCGGCCAACGGCGGCGCGGAGGACGGCATGCTCTCCTGGAGCGGATTTCAGGCTGTGCTCCGGGATTTTTTCTCCGGAGAAGCGTGTTTTTCAGTCTCGGCGGATCAGAAGGAAAAACTGATCCACTCGCATTCGCGCCGGGATCTGAAGCAGGGAGACTTTCTGCGGATTTCATTCCAGGCGCGGTGTGAAACGGCTGTTCCCGGAAAAATCCGGGTTCTGTCACATTCGAATACCGGAGCACGGCGCGAAATCGGCGCCGCAACGGTTTCAGGCACCTCCTGGTCCCCGGTCACGATGGACTGGAAAGTCCCGCGTTCCGGAAACTATCGCCTTGTTTTTGCTGTCAGCGGAAACGGCGGAACCGCAAAACTCCTGATCGACGATATCAGAGGAACGAAAACCGCCCCCGGCACACCGCCGGACACTCTGCCGCCGCTGGAACAGACCGTCAATCACACTGCCAATCTTGCCGACGGCGCGGCGTGGGGACATGAACTGGACAAGGCATACTATGATGCGGGAACCAAAGTGGACTGTGCGCTTTATGATTTGCAGAGAAGCATGGACTCCGGAAGCGATGTGCCTTCCGAACTCTCTGCCCGTCTGAAAAAGCTTGCCAGTGAACTCCGCAAGGAGTATCTGCTGCTGGAGAAGGAACGCCTGGAGTTCTGGAAAAACTACACCCGATCGAAACCGATTGACTCCACAGCCATCGCGTCAGGCAGGAAAAAGGCCGCCGCATTTGCCGGAAAAGCGCAACGGATGGCCGGCGAAGCGGAAAACGCGGCAAAACCATTCCTCCACCCGGACGCATGGAAGAAAATGCGGAAAAACACGCATAATTTCCTCTTTTTTCTGGATGTGAGCCATCGCACATATTCCCGCGGACGCCTTGCCTATCCCGGAAATTATATGAACTGCGATTATGTGGCAAAAGCCGCGGACAGCCTGGATTTCGACCGGGCCAGCCTGGAGATTGACCGGACCAGCGGGAAAATTCTGCCGGAAGCGTTCAACCGTTATTTCCGCAGCGGATTCTGGATCTGGACAGTCGGAGCGCCTTTCATCGGAAATGATATGATCAGTTCCGAATATTTCTCCAATCCTGAACTCTGGAGAGAGCACATCAACCGCTTCGCCGCGGCGTTCGGACATCTGGAACGTTTCCGCGGATTGCAGATCGACGAACCATTCATCCGTTTTTCCTCCCCGGCAGATCTGCCCGGGGCGCTCAGAGGGAAATGGAAGGATTACTGCCTGCGCAGGAAAGACGTTTTTGCCGGAAGGAGAATCCGGTCTCCGGAAAAAACAACGGCATGGCCGCTGTTCAAAAAAGAGATCATGGAGGAGCATTATGGAAACCTTCTCCGCCCCGGCTTCCTGAAAAGGGACCTGGAACTCTCCTGCTGCGTCATGCAGCGGAATGGCGTCGACCCGTCGGAATCTTCGTATGTCTCTTTCGGCAGACTGTTCAGACAGATCGCAACGGATGTTTACAATGACGGGCGTCCCGAGGAAATGCTGGCTCTTTCCCTTCTGAAAAACGCCGCCTCCGGAAAAGTCATATTCGTCAATGGTTCCGCCTACGCCTGCCGGACGCCGAATGCTTTCCGGCGCTCGCTGAGCAACGGCCTGATCGGGAGTGACGGTATCCATATCTGGACGTTTGCGCATGTGGGAAAATACCGCGATCCGAATTATTACTGGCGTACAGGCGGCCGTGAATTCAACTTTGATGACCGCAGACGGAACACGCAGACAAACTGGCATCCCGCCTTCTGGGAAATTCTGAAGGAGCGCATGGCCTTCATCCGGGCCAATGACGCCCTCTGGAGCGGACGCGTTTCCCTGGCGCAGACTCTCCTGCTGCTCAGCGAGCGATCCCTGATGTCCAGGGCCCCGGCGCGCAGCTACCGGAGCAATGCTGCCATTTACAGTGCGCTTCTGACAATGAATATTCCGACGGACGCGGCCTTTCTTGAAAATATGACGCCGGAAAAACTGAAGAACTATCGGGTAATCGTCGCCTGCGGGATGAATGCCATGACGCCGGAGGAGGAAAAGATGCTGGAGCGCTGGATTGCCGACGGCGGTGTCCTGCTTGCGGATCCCTCCCTGGCATCCTGTGACGAGTGGGGAATTCCGAAGCGGAAAGCATCGGATTTGAAATATACAGTCCTGACGGAAAAGACCATTTTTTACAGCGAAAGTTATGACGGTATCCGGGATCGGCTGTTCACACCGGAAAAAACAAAACTGCGCAGGTGCATCCTGCGTCATACGGCACCGGCATACCGGGTCACAGGATTGCCGGAAGGGGTTGCGGTGTTTGTGCAGAAGAACCGCGAAGGGAAAATACTGATTCATCTGCTTGATTATCTGGAGGACGGACGCAGAATAACGGGACACATGGTTGTTTCCGCGTCGGGGAAGACGTATCCCGCTCCCGATTTCTCTGTCTATGATCTGATTGTCCTTGATCCGGAAAGAAAGAAGTGGGAAAAATGAAAAACAGGGGAAAAACGCTGGAGGAACATCGGGAATATCTCTACAAGATTGTGCGTCTGAAGCTCTTTTTCCTGCATCGCTGGCTCGCGGAACATCCGGAGGAAAGTTTCAGGCATGTCATCAGAAACCGGGTGGACATTTACCGGAAAACCGATGCGAATCCCGGCCCGATGACTCCGGAAAAACTCTTCTTCGATTCTCCCGCATGGTTGGAAATGGAAGAGGCAGCGGGAAAAATGTATATCCGTTACAAAACGGAGGAAGGTGCATTTGAAGATGCCGCCTTTGCCGTGTTCCGGCCGTCCATCGACGCCCGATGCGTGCGCGATTATGAGGATAAAACCAGCATCCGGCGCTATCAGTGCGGCTGTTTCCGGCATGATCCTGAAGTCCGGGACAAGGAACGGAATGCGCTGGAATTCCACATCATGAACAGCCTCGCGCCGGACTCTTTTCTGGATCATCCGGATTATGTGAAACAATGTTTTCTCCAGCTTCTGGAAATCGCCGCGGAAAAGTTCCATGCTTCCCGCATCCGGACCTGCACCTGGCTGAACTCCCTTCCGAAATGGGTCGCCTTTTTCCCGGAGGAATGGAGAAAAAACATGTCCGGAGAATACCTGTCCGTCGAATGGCACTACGGCTTCTGGGGACAGTTCCTCTCCGCGCGCGGCACATTCAATGAGAGATACGGCGCGTATCTGCGCGAAACAGGCCGCCTGCCGTTTTATCCGCGCGCTTCGTGGTGTTCCATCGCATCAATGAGACAAAAATGTCTGGAAGAAATCCATTAAATTTGGAGTATAAAATAATGAAACGGAACTTTACTCTGGAAATGCTGGAAAACGTCCGGCGCTTCCTCTGCGTCGGCGCGCATTGCGACGATATGGAAATCCGTGCAGGAGCCCTCTGTTCCCGGCTGATCCGGCAGGGTGCGCGCGGTTATGAAATGATCCTTGTGGACGGCCCTTGGGCACGCGGGAACGGCAATCCGCAGGAAAAAAAGATCGTGCCCGCGCGCGAGATCATGGAACGCCGGGAACAGGAGAGCCGGAGCGCCGCCGCGATTCTCGGCATGGAGAAGGTTCACTTCTTTCATCTTCGCGCGAGTCATTTCTACCGGGATGAAGTCGATCTGAATCATTTCCGGTTCTATTATCCGGATTTCGCGGACTGGAGCGAAACGAAAGCGCTTCTGGAAAAAGCCGCCTATACCGGGTATCCGCTCGGATTCCTTGCCCGCTATCAGGAGAAATTCGTATCCGAATTTCAGCGGATGATCGAGGAGATACGCCCGGATGTGATTTTCACCCATTCGATGGCGGACAATCATCCGGATCATTATGCGGCGGCGTGTCTGGTCACTCAGGCTGCGGCCTCCTCCGGGATTCTCGCGGATGTGCCGCTACTCTTCTGGCACCCGGGAAGCCGCGGTTCCGGCGAGCCGTATTGCCCGACCCATCTCATCGAGGTTTCGGAAGAGGATGTGGGACTGGTCTGCCGCGCAGTCGAATGTTATGAGAGCCAGCTTCCGCCGGAACAGTTCCGCGCTTATGTCAGAACGCTCCTGACCGTTCCCGGCGAGATGGCGCATGTCCCCTTTGCAATGCCCTGCACGCTGGCTGTCAAAAATCCTTACAATGCGATTGATCAGACACGGGAGTTTCTCCTTGAGGAATGGCGCACGGGTGCGGAAGCCGAACTGATCCCGCTCCGGTAAGTTCCGCTTCCGGAGCGTTTCGGAAGAGCAGGGGAGGGGGACGTTTGATGCGCTTGCGATCCGCGGAGCTGTTGATGTGGAGCGTTGCGGCATCACATGGGGCAGGTGTTGTCGCAGCTCTCGACGGAACTTTTTTCAAAGGCTCCATTCCGCAGCTGCGGAAACGGTTCACACCATGACTTCCCATGAGAGCACGGAACGGTCCGGATCCAGCGCATTGCTGAATTCCACAACATAATTTTTTTCCGGAGCGTCCATGTCAAAAACACATACTTCGGTCAGCGAATAAAAAGGCTGTCCCTGATACAGACACTGAAGCGCCAGAGAATGTTTTCCAGGGGAAAGCATTTTCGTCAAATCCAGCGTAAATTCCCTTCGTCCCGGACCGATTGCACCGATTCCGCTCAGCAGCTTTTTCTCTCCGTCCGGAGTGATTTCATACAGGAAATTTTCCCCGGAATACAGATCATAAATCAGCGATTCTTCATAAGGAGCCCCGTTCTGGCGGAGGGGAAGCCGCACCCGGATGCCGACATGGTTCCACGAGGGCGGATTTTCCCGCAGCTTCTTCTGGCGCTCAATCTCCTTCAGAGAACGCCGTCCAGCTTCCGTGAGCTCCGGATACGGCCTTTCGTATTCCTCCAGATCCCCCGCACTGCCGCCGCTCAGGATTCCGGCGACACCGAATCCGGGAAGCTCGATTTCCCCGCCGTTCCATGGAACGGCTCTTCCGTTCAAAAGAAGAACCGCGTCGGATTTATCGTCAAAATAAGAGGTCCCGATCCGGATCTTCCGGCTCTCCTTCCTGAAATTGGAAAGCACCAGCAGGGCTTTCCGTTTGCCGATCATCAGATTGTGTCCCGCATCTTCGCGCTCCTCCTGGCGGAACATGCCCCTGGAGTTGAAATCATTGCAGACCTCAAGATCCTTTTCCTCCCGTATCGTCCGCCAGAGTTTCCAGAGCGGACGATACGGCAGATCATTGATTCCCGGCACCGGAGGATGCGCAAGAGAGGAACTGGGCATCTGAACTCCCAGCGTGCTGTGCGGATACTGTCCGGCCGCCGCCATGAACGGAAGGATTGCCGATGTGCCGTATTCCGGAAATGCGGCAGTCCATAAAGTGCCGAAGGCCACGGAACTCATACTGAAATATTCGTGTTCGGGACGTCCTTTCAGGAGAATGCCGTGTTCTCCTTCACCGGAGACATATCCGTCCACAAAATTTAATCCCAGTGCGGAAAAGAGCGGTCCCGTATGTGCGTAAAAGACGCCGTCGCATCCGACTGTTCTGCGCAGTTCCCGCAGTTTGATGTAGTGATGGCGGAAGTGAATCCGCCCGTCCTGATAGCACTCGTCCGGCGGCGAGATCAGGTGATAAGGTCCGCCGTAATCCATATAGAGTCCGTCAAAATCCTTTTGCAGATAATTTCTGAACCAGGCGGCATGATTTTCCTCCACGGAATTTTCATTTCCCCGGACATAAGGGGCGACCCGGATTTGGTATTTATGGGCGGTTCTGATCAACGTACGGAATTTTTCCTCGTCAAAGGGATCTCCGCCGTTCTGCACATCCAGACGCCAGTTTTCATGCATGGCAAGCACCTGACAGCCGCATTCCGCCATGGCTTTGATGCATTCCTCATCCGGATAATGCTCAAAATTGTCAAAATAATGATACATGACCATCGGCGGATGATGCCGCCTGACGGGCGCATTTTTTACGATGAACCCCCAGTGATTGCGCCATTGCCACGGCAGATTGTGATGGCAGCAGAGGTTTTTCTGGAAATTCCATCGGATTACGGGATTTCCGCTTTCCCATGTGACAGAGGATTCATTGTCTCCTTTCTTTCCGGAAACCGTATTGCCGCCCTCCATGAAGAATTCCGTATAGATCTGCGGTTTTCCATGGTTCAGGGTCTGAAAAGAGACCATGGGCATGATTCCGTTTTGATAAAAGCGCGGTTCCCCGCGGTTCATGAACCGTTCCGGGGAAGAGGTCTGGATCAAGGTGCCGTCTGCGATTTCCGGGCGATAGAACGAGGCCCATTTCAATAAATCCTCCGAACAGAACTGCGGGCGGATCACCAGTTCAAAACGCCGGATTCCCGGAGGCGTTGTCCCCGCCGCGGTGAAAAAAGCATCTGTGAACATCGTTCCATCCGGATGCAGTTCATGGCAGAAGGAACTCAGCAGTTTCGGTAGCGGCTCCTGACCGGGGACAGCCCATCTTACCTGATGAAATTCCATCAGGATTACCCCGTCAATTTCATTTTTCAGGAGGCTTCCCCGACAGGGATGCAGAATTCGTCCATCCTCCAGTTCCAGTTCAAAAACATATCCTCCCGGCTGAAGAATCGTCTGTTCCTCCCCCGAGCAATCCAGAAGCGTGATCTTCTCCGGCAGGCCGCCGCCGTTCCGGTCAAAGGTAATCTTCAATCCGTGATTCTGAATCTCATACATTGCATTCCGCCTTCCTTTCCGACAATTCGTTTTACCGCATCTCCGCCCAGAACTGCGTCAAACCATCAATCAGATATTATCATAATCTGTGTTTTTTCTCTTTCAAACCATGTGAAATGAATATTTCATGAATAAGCATGAAGATTTTCGCAAGATTTGTTTTCCGGGGAAAGCGTTATACGGTTCTCTCGAACTGATCAGCGGCGATGAATCTGGCAGCAGGAGATTGCAGGAGGAGGCGCTTTGCAGATCCTCCGCCATGGCTTCGGCAGCACCGGCTTCAGAGAATGTTTTTCCTGCTGTATTCCGATGGATAAATTCCGAAATATTTCTTGAATGTCCGGCTGAAATGGCTGGCATCGGAAAAATGCCATTTTCCGGCAATGTCTTTGATTGTATACTTGCCGGTTCCCAGATCCTCCACTGCCCGGTTCAGACGGAAGCGCAGTTCATACAGGGAAAAAGGCATTCCGGCAAAATCCCGGAAAAGCTGGTAAAAGGAGCTGTCGCTCAAGGCACAGTGTTTCGCCGCTTCCGTCGGAGAAAGCGGCAGTTTTTCTCCCGCGGAAAGTATTTCCAGGGCAGGAAGGAGCTTTTCGTAGGATCTGTAATTCCGGAGATTCTCCTCTCCTGACAGAGACGCGATGTCGCAGACGAATTCCACAATTCGGAGCCAGATCTTCTGGCGCTGTTTTTTCCAATCCGGGCAGCGTAAAATCTCTTCGGTAAATTTTCTGCACAGAGTTCTGGCAGTGGCGCTTTGGTAAGCGGGAGCCGCTTTCCGGAAGGGAAGATACAAAAGGGATCGAACCGGCGCTTTGTCAATGACCGCGTTCAGAAGCAGCATAGGGTTGAAGGTGATCAGAAGCAGTTCGGCTCCATGGATGCTGCGGCTGTTTCCATGCGGCTGGCAGGAGGCGGTAAGATAGAAGGGAACCTCTATCAATGTTTTTTTGACAGAAATCTCGTTTGTTTCTATTTGAAAATCTCCCAATGAGATTTTTCTGTACATTACGTTGGCATTTTGACTTCCCTTTTTCAAGTCTCCACGATTGAAACAGCCGATATTT
>CASEFP010000021.1 GCA_949287225.1 uncultured Lentisphaeria bacterium | reverse complement strand
TGTCGAAAATGCATTCATGATATTAAAACGTTGGCGCGGAGTCGCAACCAGATATGCTAAAAAAACCGCTTCGTTTCTTGCTGCAGTACAAATCAGGTGTATTGCGGCTTGGGTCTTTTAACTATTGACGACACGATCTAGCAGGATAATGTCTGTTTTCCAGTTCGCATCAACAAACTGCGTGATATTGTAAATCAAGGGTTCCTGGACCGATCTTCCGGTAAAAAGTTGTTCTCTCCGGGAGAGACGCGCGGGATTCCCGAACCTGAAGAATCCGATTAACAGCATCCGCGGCGGCATGCGGGATTCCGGGGAGATCGGCGGGCACTCGGATTCGGTGTCATCGAAGCGAAAGCCGCGCCCCCATTCCGTCGATATTCCAGATACCGTGCCCTGCTTTTTCTTCATCGACATCAAGAGACGATCTCACGTTTGAGAAGTTCAGGCAGGCGCTTTGTCCGTCCGGCTCACCTCAGAAAGTGATGCTTTCCCGGACACCGATGCCTTTCAGGTGGGAAACATCATTCCAGCAGCAGAGCTGCCAGCGGTCATCCCGTTTGCAGAAGCGGCTGTAGGAAACGTTGCTGATCAAAGGCAGAAGCGAACCTTCCGCAACGGGGCCGACAATGTGCTTGAAGATCGAGCGCATCACTCCCCCGTGCGTGACGAGAAGCACTTTCTCGTCAGGATGTTTTGCCGCCAGAAGCTCCAGACATCCGGCAACGCGTGCGTCGAATTCATTGTGGGATTCTCCGCCGGGAACGGGAATTTCTCCGCTTTCATACTTGAAACAGTTCATGATTGCAGGATACTCTTCCCAGAGCTCTTTGCACAGCCTGCCTTCCAAGACTCCCAGATGCCACTCCCGCAGCTCCATCAGGGGCTCCGGACGTATCCCGACCGTTTCGGCAATCACTTCCGCAGTCATCATTGCACGCTTGAGATCGCTGGAATAAAAGGCGTCGAAGTGTTCTCCCGCCAGACGGTTCGCCGCCGCCTTTGCCTGGAGAATACCGGTCTCATCCAGAAGACTGTCAAAGTGTCCCTGAAGACGGCCCGTGATGTTTTCGGCGGTCTGCCCGTGGCGTATCAATGTGAAATCGGTTACCGGCATGAGTACTCCTGTTTTCTTTATTGAAACGGAAAAATGCGGCCCATTTTCCCTGGATCAGGGATATTTCCGACCCTTCTGCGGTCCAGCTGCACGAGCTGGCTGCCGCAGGCGAAATCACCTGATCTTCCCCCTCATAAAAAAGCGCACCGGAGGTTGTCCGGTGCGCTTCTGGAAAAATCGGAATTCCGATTACTTCTTCATGAGTTCTCCAACCTGTTTGTAGAACTCCATACGGCGCGCCGCGTCCGCTTCCGCCTTCTGATACAGCGATTCCGCATCGGCGGGCGCTGTCTTGAGCAGGGATTTGTAACGGCCTTCACTGCGGATGAATTCCTGGAAGTTGCCGGTGGGTGCCTTCGCATCCCAGGTGAAGGGTTTCTCCGCGTTCGGGTTGAAGCGGTAGAGCGGCCAATAGCCGCAGTCCACCGCGCGCTTCTGCTCGACCTGGGTCTTGCTCATGTCGATGCCGTGCGCGATGCAGGGGGCATACGCCATGATGATCGACGGGCCTCTGTGGGCTTCGGCTTCCTGGAACGCCTTGAGGGTCTGGAGTCTGTCCGCGCCCATGGAGATCGAGGCGACATAGACGTAGCCGTAGCTCATGCACATGAACCCGAGGTTCTTCTTGGCGAGGTGCTTGCCGCCCGTCGCGAATTTCGCGACCGCCGCGATCGGCGTGGACTTGGAGGCCTGTCCGCCGGTGTTGGAGTAGACTTCGGTGTCGAGGACGAGGATGTTCACATCACGGCCGGAGGCGACGACATGATCGAGTCCGCCGTAACCGATGTCATAGGCCCATCCGTCGCCGCCGAGGATCCAGACGGACTTGTCCACGAAGTAATCCTGGAGTTCCTGAATCTTCTCGAGAATCGCCTTGCCTTCGGGGCAGGCGTTCCTGATCGCTTCCGGAAGAACCGCCTTCACGGCGTTCTGCGCGGCAACCGCTTCCGGACCTCTGGAATCCCAGAGCTCCATCGCCTTGCCGAGAACGTTCTTGAGCGTGTCGCAGGCGCTTTCGCAGGCAAGAACCTTTTCGACGTTGAGTTTGAGCGTCGCACGGTTCTGATCCACGGAGAGGCGCATGCCGAGACCGAATTCGGCGTTGTCCTCGAAGAGGGAGTTCGCCCAGCTCGGGCCTCTGCCTTCCTTGGTCGTGGTGTAGGGAATGGTCGGGAACGTGCCGCCGTAGATGGAGGAGCAGCCCGTCGCATTCGCGATGATCATGTTGCTGCCGAAGAGCTGGCTCATGAGCTTGACATACGGCGTTTCGCCGCAGCCCGCGCAGGCGCCGGAGAATTCAAAGAGCGGCTTCCTGAGCATCGCGCCCTTGACCGTCGACGGGGAGAACGAGCCGAGCACGTCGTCGGGCAGGGAGTCGAAGAACTTCTCGTTGGCGTTTTCGCCGGCCGCGCGCTCTTTTTCGAGCGTGGACCATGTGAGAGCTCTCTTCTCGGGCTTGGTCGGGCAGGTTTCCAGGCAGACGCCGCATCCGGTGCAGTCCTCGATGTAGACCTGGATCTTGAAGTTGTAGGCCGGGTCTTTCTTCGGCTTGGATTCGACCGTCTTGAACGTCGCGGGAGCGCCGGCGAGATCTTTGGGGTCGATGAGCTTGGCGCGGATTGCGGCGTGCGGGCAGGACATCGTGCACATGTTGCACTGGATGCAGTTGTCGGGGTTCCAGATCGGAACGCGCGGCGCGATGCCGCGTTTTTCCAGACAGCTCGTTCCGGTCGGCAGCGTGCCGTCCACGGACATCGCGGAGACCGGAACCGTGTCGCCCTTGAGGTGCATCAGCGGCTTGATGATCGACTTCGCGAACGGAATCGCGTCATCGCTGATGAGCTGCGGCGGAACGTAGCAGGAGACGCCGTCCAGCGTCGCGGGAACCTTGACCTCCTGACACGCGTCGACGGCCAGATCGATCAGCTTCAGGTTCATGTTGACGACTTCGTCGCCTTTCTTCTTGAAGGTCTTCTTCGTCATTTCCTGCATGCCGACGTAGGCCTTGTCGAACGGAACGATGCCAGAGACCTTGAAGTAGGCAACCATCATGACCGTGTTCGCGCCCTTGCCGCGGAGCCCGGGCTGGCTTCTGATGATCGCTTCCGCGTTGATGTTGTAGAATTTGATCTTCTTGGAGATAATCGTTTCCTGCATGTCGCGCGTCAGCTTCGAGAAGACTTCGTCGTTGCTGTAATGGCTGTTCAGCAGGAAGGTTCCGCCCTCCTTGATGCCCTTGAGCAGATCATAGCGTCCGATGTAGGAGGCGCTGGAGCAGGAGACGAAATCCGGGGACGTGATGAGGTAGGTGCTCTTGATCGGCTTGTCGCCGAAGCGGAGGTGGGAGACCGTCACGCCGTAGGATTTCTTGGAGTCGTAGGAGAAGTAGGCCTGCGCATACTTGTCCGTGTTGTCGCCGATGATCTTGATGGAGCTCTTGTTTGCGCCGACGGTTCCGTCGCCGCCGAGACCCCAGAACATGCAGTTCGTGGTGCCTTCCGGCTCGGTCGTGATCTCCTCGTCGATCTTGAGCGAGAGGTTCGTGACATCGTCGTCGATGCCGACCGTGAAGCCGTGGAAGCCGCCTTTCTCAAGGTGCTTGTAGACCGCGAGAACCATCGAGGGGGTGAACTCCTTGGAGGAGAGTCCGTAGCGGCCGCCGATGATCGTGAGTCCCATGCCTTCGAGAGCGACTTTGACGTCGAGATAGAGCGGCTCGCCGATCGCGCCCGGCTCTTTTGTGCGGTCGAGAACCGCGATTCTCTTCGCCGTGGCGGGAACGAGCGCACGGATCGCCTCGACGGAGAACGGACGGAAGAGACGGACTTTGATCAGGCCGTATTTCGTGCCGCGTTTCGCGTTGAGGTATTCGATGGTCTCCTCGATCGTTTCGCAGCTGGAGCCCATCGAGACGATGATGTCGGTGGCGTCCGGCGCGCCGACATAGTCGAAGAGGTGCATCGGGCGTCCCGTGACGGCGGCGACCTTGTCCATGTATTCCTGCACGATGGCGGGCAGGGCGTTGTAGTATTTGTTGACCGTTTCACGGCCCTGGAAGTAGACGTCGGGGTTCTGCGCGCCGACTTTGCAGATCGGCTTTTCGGGACGGAGCGCCCGGTCGCGGAACTCCTGGATATACTGAGGCTCGACAAGCTTAGCGATGTCCTCGTAGGAGATTTCCTCGATCTTGTGGAGCTCGTGGGAGGTCCGGAATCCGTCGAAGAACGAGAGGAACGGCACTTTGCCCTTGAGGGTGGAGAGGTGGGCGACGAGCGCCATGTCCATCTCCTCCTGGACGGAGGCCGCGGAGGTCAGGGCGAAACCGGTGTTGCGGCAGGCCATCACGTCGGAGTGGTCGCCGAAGATCGCCAGCGACTGGCAGGCGAGGGAGCGCGCCGTCACATGAAAGACGCAGGGGAGCATTTCTCCGGCGATCTTGTACATGTTCGGGATCATGAGGAGCAACCCCTGGGAGGCTGTGTAGGTGCTGGTCAGAGAACCCGCGGCAAGCGCGCCGTGCACAGCGCCCGCGGCACCGGCTTCGGACTGCATTTCCATCACGGAAACTTCCTTGCCCCAGATGTTTTTCTTCCCCTGGCTCGCCCACTCGTCCACATACTCGCCCATCGTCGAAGACGGGGTGATGGGATAAATTGCGGCCACTTCGCTCAGCGCATAGGCCACATGTGCGGCGGCATAATTGCCGTCAACTGTGATTTTTTTCCCTGCCATCAGTGTTATCTCCTTGACATTTCTGTTATTATGGTTTAGGGTCATTCAAATACAATATACTGATTACATGTTTCTTTGCAGACATGGCTCTTAAGATACACCCGTTTCCCCCGCTTGTCAACACTGCTTTTGAAATATTTCTCCAGCTTCGCGCGTGACGTGCGGACGGTTTTCGACCGAAAACGGCTTTTGTCAGGGGTGGCGCAGTCTGCGCTCCTGAGTTGGATTCTGCGCGAGCGTCTGCCAGTAGCGCACGGAGGGACCTTTGCGCACTTCCGTCATCAGAGTCCGGAAGGCGTCGATCGAATGGAGAAAAGAGACCGATGCGCGGAGCTCCCCGGGAAACCCCCGTCCGCGCAGGTATTCCAGAAGTGTCTTGCGGCTGATCCGCAGCGCGAGTTCCTCTCCGTAAAAATCAACTATGGAGAAAAAGTGCCTCTCCATCTCCTCCGCCAGTTCCTCCGGCGACGGCAGCCCCGCCTCCGGATCGGCGATTTCGCGGAAGATCCACGGATTTCCAAGCGCACCGCGCGCTACCATGCCGTTTTCGCATCCGCTCTCTCTGAGAAGTGTATGGTAAAGCGCGGAAGAGAGCGCTCCGCCGTTCGCCACAACCGGAATGGAAAGGTTTTCCTGAACCGCACGGATGATTGTGTGATGAACCGGTCCCGAATAGAACATCTTCATGATGCGGCCGTGCACGGTGATGGTCTGCGCGCCCGCGCCCTCCAGACGCTTTGCAAAGGAGACCGTCTTTTCCGGATCGTTTTCGTCCAGAATGCGGATTTTCGCAGTGACCGGCATCTTCGCATATTTCGTCAGAATGGAAAACGCCCGGATTGCCTCGTCAGGCCGCTGGAGCGCGAAGGAAGCGCCTTCCCCCTTTTTCGCGACTTTCGGCGCCGGACAGCCCAGATTGAAGTCCAGAACGGAAAAATCGAGCCCGTTGAGAATCTCCACGGCTTTTTTCAGTGTGTCATGATCGGAGCCGACCAGCTGGACGCCGAGAAAATCTTCCGCCGGATCGCGCCGGATCAGCGTCATCGTCTTGGCGTTTCCGAACACGAGCGAGCCTGCGTCGATCATCTCGGTGAAGGCGTAACGGCAGCCGTGCCGCCTCGCGGAGAGCCGCATCGGCAGGTCTGTGTGCCCGGCGAGCGGCGCGAGAATCGGCGCTCCTGCTGGATAAATTCGTCCGTTCATGGGATTGTCCCGTTTCTGAAAAAAAGTCCCCGCCCGAACGCGGGGACTCTGACGATTGCAAGGGAAACGGAACGGTCAGCGTGCGAAGAACTTCGCCGCGTCTTTTTCGGTTTTGATCTCGGGTGCGCCGTCCGCAGCGCACCACTCCTCGACATGGAGGATCTCCTCACCGGGGCCGAGCTGATAGAGCGGGCTCAAGGTTTCCGCCTCCAGCATTTTCTCATTGGTGTAGATTTCGATGCTGCATCCGTTGTCCGGATACTCCGCGTCGATGAAATGCTCGAATGTCTTGGTGAAGACCGTTCCCTTGTTGATGTAGGAGAGCCAGCCGTTTTCGCAGTTGAATCCGAGCTTGCAAGGGGCCTTTTTCGAATCCTGGCGCACCAGCAGGAAATCCCTGCCGAAGGTGTAGCGCGGATCGTTCATCTCGGTATAGGGCCAGAAGGAGTAGAAGGTGTTCGGCAGAAGCGCGAACGGCGCACGGTTCTGGGGGGCGACCGCGACGCCGCCGGGCGCCATCACCGTGATTGCCCACGCCGCGACCTCGATCTCCCAGGGATTGTCGTTCCGGAGAATGTGTTCGACCTTGAAGCGGTTGCCGCCGAGCGGGGTAAGAATGAGCGTCTTGGTGATGCCGGTGGTTTTTTCCCTGCCCGCGGAAAAGGCGACGCTGCCGTCCTTGTTTTCCTTTACGGCGGCTTTCGAGTTGTCCGGCGCATAGGTGCGCGGCTTGATTTCCGGAGAGTGCCAGAGGCGGTGTCCGCCGTAGTTGACCCACTCCTTCGCGCCGCTCGTTCCGGCGAGATCCTTGTCCACATGGAAGATGTTGTGTTTGTTCCTGCCGACGAATCCGCCCATCACGCGCGGACCGACGTCGGTTGTGACGATCAGTTTGAAATCGCCGCTTTTGAGTTCGACACAGTTTTTCCATCCCTGGAACGCGACTTTCTTCATAGTCTCACCTCTCCTTTGCGTTGTGAATCGAGATACGGTACCATACATCCGCAACTGCGCCGCGTCCAGCGTGTTTTTTCATTCCCGCGCTCTTTTCCCGTGAAAAAAAGGAATCTTTCGACGCGTGATCTTGGAATGACAGTGGAAAGCGCTATATTAACGCGAAGAAAATCAGAGAGGAGCATGCCTTCTCATGAGAATGGCTTTTGCAGTATTGAAATATTTCCCGTTCGGCGGACTGGAGCGCGATATGCTCCGTATGGCGGAGGCGGCGCGGAAACGCGGTCACCACATCGTGATCTTTACCTCGAAATGGGAGGGAAATGCGCCTTCGGAAGGAATCGAAGTGCGTATTCTTCCCCTGCGCGCCTTGAGCAATCACGGGAGAATGCGCGAGTTCGCACGTAAGTTTTCCGATGCCGTCAGGCTGGATTCGTTCGATGTCCGCGTTGCTTTCAACCGGATTCCCGGATGCGATTTCTATTTTGCCGCGGACAACTGCTATGCTTCGGAAATGCCCCGGAAACATTCTCCCATGCTTTTGCGCATCCTGCCGCGCTACCGGACTTTTCTCGAACTGGAGCGGAAGATTTTTTCTCCGGACGCTTCCACACGGATTTTTTATATTGCGCCGCGCCAGAAAGCGGATTTCATCTCCTGCTACGGCACACCGGAGGAGCGTTTTTTCCATCTTCCTCCGGGGATTGACGATTCCTGCGTCCGACCGCCGGACGCGGAAGCGCTCCGCGAGGCGAAACGCCGGGAGCTTGGCGTGGCTTCCGATGAGAGGATGCTTCTTCTCGTCGCATCCAACTACCGTTTGAAGGGCGGCGACCGTGCCGTTGAAGCGCTGGCTTCCCTCCCGGAGCCTCTGCGGAAAAAATGCAAACTTTTCTTTGCCGGAGTTCCGGACGGAGGGGAGGGGCGCGCACTTGCGGAAAAACGCGGTGTCGGGGAGCAGGTTTTCTTTCTCGGCGGGCGGACGGATGTGCCTCATCTGCTGCTGAGCGCCGATCTCGTCGTGCATCCCGCGCGTGCCGAAGCGGCGGGAACGGTTCTGACCGAAGCGGTTGCCGTTGGAACGCCTTTGATTGCCTCCGGCGTCTGCGGGTTCCGCAATATTGTCGAGGAGGCCGGTTGTCCGGTGCTGCCGGAGCCTTGGGATCAGGAGATCTTCGTCCGGACAATTGCATCCATTCTGGAGCATCTGGATGAATATGCGCACCGGGCACTGACACATGCCTCCACGGTCGATTTCCGCCGCCGCGCCGATACCGCGGTGGATCTCATGGAGCAGTTCGGAGCTTTTTCGAAATAAAACCGGGGCGTTCCGGGAGAGGGATTCTCCGCTGTTCATTTATGGAAGCCCTGATGACGGGCTCAGGAGCGGCGGGGCTTTCTGATACTGCCGCTTAAAATATGTTTCTCAAGAAGTGCCGCCGCTTTTTCGGGATTTCTTTCCCGGATTGCGCGTAAAATGTCTGCGCGTTCCCGGATCAGATCCCGGAAATGCGTATCCTCATAATTGCGGTAATTGCGGTATGGGGCGGTTTTCAGATGAAACTGTCCGAGCAGTGCCGCGAGATAGCGGTTGTCGCAGTAGTCCCGGAGGAGTCCATGCATTTCCTGATCCGCGGCAAGTGCGTTTTGGCGGGCATTTTTTCCGCTTCCGCACTGCCGGAGATCGGCAAGGAGCGCGTCGATTTTTTCTTCCGGAATCCGTTCCATGGCAAGTTTCAGTGCCTGAAGTTCAAGTGCGCAGCGGCATTCAAAGAGTTCCCGGAGCGCCTTGTCGTCCGGCAGTGCGACCCGGAATCCGCGCTGCTGCGGTTCGATCAGACCTTCCGCCGCAAGGCGGCGCAGCGCTTCCCTGACCGGTGTCCGGCTGATTCCGAATTCCGCCGTGAGTTTTTCCTCTGGGAGCATTTCGCCTGCCGGATATGCGCCGGATACGATTTTTTTCACAAGTTCCTCGTAGACCTGATCCGAGAGATTGATTTTCTTGAGCATTTCCGGAAACTCCGCTTGTTATTTGCCGCCTTGCCGTATATTGTATACAGTATACCTTGAAAAATAAAAAGCAAAGGGAAAATCATGAATCCTCGGATGAAATTTCTGTTTCCGGCGCTGCTTTTTCTTGCCAGCGTATCACTTTGGTCTCTGGAAAAGAAGGACATTCCTTACTACGACGGCGATTTTCCGAAGCAGGGCAATCAGGATTATCTCAAGGAGCGCTGTGTTCTTGATCTGAAACTTCCGGACGGGAAGAAAGGCTTTCCGACGCTGATCTGGTTCCATGGCGGCGGAATTGTCAACGGACGGAAACATTATCCCATTAATGTTGATACAAAACAGATTGCCGTGGCGGCGGTCAACTACCGTCTTTCCGGAGACCGCGCGCAATGTCCGGATTATCTTTATGACGCGGCGGCGGCGACCGCGTGGGTTCTGCGTCACATTGCCGAATACGGCGGAGATCCGAACCGCGTTTATGTCGCGGGACACTCTGCGGGCGGCTATCTTTCCGCAATGATCGCGCTGGCGCCGAGATACCTGAAAACTTTTGGCGCTTCGCCCCGTCAGCTTGCAGGTGTGTTTCCCGTTTCCGGCCAGATGACGACGCATTTCCAGATTCTCAACGAGCGGAGAAAAAAAGATCCTGCGACACCGACAATTTTTCTGGATGAATATGCGCCGGTTTCCAATGCTTCCGCCGGAGCGCCGCCGCTGATCCTCCTTGTCGGAGACACCCGCGTGGAGTGGCCTGCCCGTGTGGAGGAAAATCAGCTGCTGGAGGCGCGTCTCCGGCGGATTTTCAAGGATGGGAATGTCCGGTGCATTCTTCTCCCGACCTTCAATCACGGCACTGTGCTTGCGCCTTCCATGCTGATCGTCAATCGAATGATTCTTGAGGACATGAAGAAGTAAGGCTCCGCTTCAGCGCGCCGCCATCCGGGGGCGCGGAGGAGTGATGTTTTTACCGGTTGCTTTTGCACGTGCCTGAAGTTCGCGCATATATTGGTTGCGCATTGCGCGGACTTCGGGGGAGGTGGTCTCGGTGCGTGTCTTCATCTGGGCTGTGCGCTGGGCTTCCGTTGGACGAGGGGGGCGATCGGGATCCGCTGTGCCGTTTTTGTTTTCCGCCTGGCGTTTTTTCCGTTCGGCCTCCATCTGGGGGCGGCGTTTTTCAAATTCGGCGCGGCGTTCTTCCATTTTTGCGATTTCCGCATCCAGAAACGCATTTTTCTCTTCCGGGGTCTGGAGGGCGAAATATTGTTTCATGTGCTTGTTGCGTTCCTGTTCGAAGACCTGGCGCATATTGTCCCGGAGCGCGGAACGCTCTTTCTGCGACATTGTCCGCATTGCTTCGCGGTTTGGCGGGCCGGGCCGTTTTTCTCCTTTTTCCGGCCGGAGTTTTTTCAGCCATTCCTGACGTTCGGCGAAGCTGAGACGCCTGAAATCGCTTGAGGCGACGAAAACTTCATGATGTCTTCGTGCTTGTCTGATGCGGGACGCCTGATGTGCAGTTTCTGATACGCGATGACGCTGACTGCTCCGGCCGCGAGGAGCGCGACAAGGAGAGAGTGTGTGATTTTCATCCCTTTCGGGAGCTGCTTTTTTTCCTGTTTTTTCTTCCATGACTTCATGATTGACTTTCCTCCCTGTTGATTATGTGAACTCCCGCTGTTTTGCAACGGAAAAATGCCACGGCATTTTTCCCGGGGTCAAGGGCCGCCGGCCCCTGACGCGGTCCAGCGGCGAAACGCTGGTCGTGCGGAGCACGAAATCCCCGGACAAGACGGAAGAATGCGCGAGCATTCTTCTCGGGGTCAAGGGTCGCTGACCCTTGTCGCGGTCCAGCGGCGAAACGCTGGTCGTGCGGAGCACGAAATCCCCCGCCCGGAGCGGTTCAGACCGCTCAGTGACGAGAACTTTTCGCTTCGAAAAGTTCGAGAGCTCCGGGCTTATCCATTGAG
>CASEFP010000020.1 GCA_949287225.1 uncultured Lentisphaeria bacterium | reverse complement strand
CCCCCATGATCGGAATAGAAAACTCCCAATCACGATTTTTAAGATAATAGCCGCGACGGACCGCATCATAGGCAATGGGGGCATGATATTCTTTCTGGAGAATCTCGATATCTCGCAACACGGTTCGAGAACTGCACGCACAGTCCACATTTTCATTGATATCCATTTCACGTAACAGTTTGGCGAAACTGCCCGCATTGGGATAATTGTTCTTTTTCATCTCTGCGACGAACTTCATCAGACGCAATGCTTGACGGGCTTGGACACTCATAACTGCAATCCTCTTTCTACAGTGGCATGATATTTTATTATGATGCAATATACTGTTTTATGAGTGCAAATGCAATGTGATACATCAAAATAAAAATTCATTGTTTTTTTATCCGGAAGGGCAGATATGACATCTGATGGCATGGGTGGTGTAGTATAATAAATGGCAAAAGGAGATTTCAGACAATATGAACAAGCGGATTTCGGAACTGTATCAGGCCATGCTGCTCGAACTGCACAGGCGACTGGAGGAGGCTGACCGGATTTTCATCCGCATGTCGGAACTGTTGCTTGACATGATGTCAACGGAAATCCTGTCCGAAATACTAATGCCTGAACTCAGGGATCTGGATCGCCAGCACCGGGAATTGCTGGCGGAAGTCGTAACGGAATTGCAGCGGATCTACTCCGGGCGGATTGAAGTGTTCCCGCCGGGGAATGGCGGTTTCATTGAAAATCTGGAACGGCGTAACGCTCAGTGTGAAGAATTGGAACGGATCGTCAACCGTCTGCTTGAAGAGAATGGTTGCAAGATTAATGAAAAATCGGCGAAAGCCGGAAACTCATGGAGAAAGATTATGGAAAACATCAATTTCAAAGCGGAGTTTGAGCGGAACTTCAGCGAAGCGGAACAGCTTTGCAAGCGCCCGAACATTCTGGTCGCCGGTTATACCGGCAGCGGCAAAACCTCCCTGATCCGGACAATTCTCGGCAGTGAACTGGTTCCTGCCGAGGGGATCGGCAACTCCCGTCCGTGCCGGATCGAATTCGACTGTTACGAAAACGAGGACATCCGGCTGTGGGATTCCCGCGGGCTCGAACTCGGCGAAAAGGAAGCGGAGTTCCGGGAGAAGATGAAGGAATTCATTGCGGAACGCCAGAACGAACCCCAAGTGGAAGATCACATTCATCTGATCTGGTATCTGATTCAGGGCAACGGTGCGCGGGTGACCGATTGCGACCTGGCATTGCTGAAAGAAATCTTCACTCCCGGCAACGTGATCGTTTTGATCAGCAAAAAAGACATCACAAAAACGGAACAGGCCGAAGCGATCCGCAAGACTCTGGCCGAAGCGGGCATCCCCCAGGAGCATATCGTGGAAGTTTCCGATACGGAAGGCGGGGCGATCGGCTGTCGGGAACTGGTGGCGTTGAGCCGCCGGATGCTTCCCGACGCTTACCGCGATGCTTTTCTGGCGGCACAGCAGATCGACCGGGAGGCAAGAGCTCTTCGAATTGCGGAAAAGTCCGACACTGCTCGCGAGATTGTCCGGAATGCGGTTTCCGAGGCCGGAAAAGTTGCAGAGGTTCCGATTGCTCTGTCGGAAAACTGTCTGCTGTTG
>CASEFP010000019.1 GCA_949287225.1 uncultured Lentisphaeria bacterium | reverse complement strand
TGAATCGTCAAGCCGCTGTCCCAATATTCGGACAATTGCTCCTCCCAATAATCTCGTCCTTCGCGTCCCATGCCGTCCTCCCATTATTCCGGTTTGTGGAAGAACATACCACGCTGTCTGACTCAAATCCAGATGGGGCTGGCTGGGCACTTACGTTCTCCCGTGTGGCTGGTGTCAATCCTCATGGAGGGCGTTGTAAGCCTCCAGAAATGTTTCCAGTTCGGATGCGGTCTCTTCCCAGCGTACGGTAGCGTCGGCGATCGTCGCATCCAGCGCGCTCAGATTTTTCCGGAGCGCTCCGAAATCCGCGTTGTCCGCGGGGGCGGAGAGCGCCTCAATGATCCGTGCCTTTTCCGCCTCGGAATCCTCGATGAGTCTTTCCAGGCGCGCCACTTCGCTTTCCAGACGTTTTTTGTCCCGGGACATCTCCTGACGCTTTTTCGCCCGTTCACGTCGGCGTTCTTTTGCATTCCGGTCCGCATCGGGTGTTTTTGAATCAGCCTCGGCGGCTTTTTGCGCATTCTGTTCCGCGGCGATCCGTTCCCGGTAATAGTCGTAGTCCCCGCAGTGAAGACGGATTCCCGGAGAGCGCATTTCGACGATTTCCGTCACCGTTCCGCGCAGAAATTCGATGTCGTGGCTGACAATGCAGACACTGCCCGTATAGTTCCGCACCGCCTGCTGGAGCGCCTCGCGCGCGGCGATGTCAAGATGGGTGGTCGGCTCGTCCAGCACGAGAAAGTTCGGCGGATTGACGAAGATCCGCGCAAAGCAGAGACGGATTTTCTCTCCGCCGCTCAGAACCTTGCACTGTTTTTCGGCGTTTTCCCCGGAAAATCCGAACGCGCCGAGAATTTCCCTGATGCGCTGGGAGGGCACCGTTCCGGACGCGGCGTTTTTGACAATGTCGAACGCGGTCATTTCCGGCGTCAGCAGTTCGGCGAACTCCTGCGCCTGATAGCCGGTGACGACTTTATGCCCGAGCGTGCGCGTGCCGGAAACCGGAGTCAGAACGCCGGCGAGAATTTTGAGAAGCGTTGTTTTTCCCATGCCGTTGTAGCCGACGATCCCGATCTTGTCCCCGCGCGCGACGGAAAGCGAGACGTGTTCGAGAATATTGCGCTTTCCGTCGTAGGAGAATGTGACGTCCTCAAGCCGGACGGTCTCCGCGCCGGAGTGCGGCGGATCGGGAATCCGGATCGCCCCGCGGAAATGGAGATCCCCGGGCACTTCGGCGTCCTCGATTCTGTCGAGCATCTTGATCCACGACTGAACCTGCGCGGCCTTCGTCGCTTTTGCGCGGAAACGGTTGATGTTGCGCTCGAGCTGTTCTTTTTTTCGGTCGATGTTCTCCTGCGCGGCCTCTGCGTGGCGGCGGCGCTCCTCGCGTTCGCGGACGTAATAATTGTAGTTGCCCGGATAGCGCGTGACGCGGCCGTTGTCCACTTCCAGCGTGATGTCCGTGATGGAATTCAGCAGAAAGCGGTCGTGCGAGATCAGGAGGAGCGTCCCGGCATAGGAGCGCAGACGCTTCTGGAGCCATTCCACGGCGGGGGTGTCTAGATAGTTGGACGGTTCGTCGAGCAGCAGGATGTCCGGTTCCGCCAGAAGGGTTTTCGCCATGCACGCGCGCATCTGCCAGCCGCCGCTGAACGAGCCCATGGGTTTCTCCAGATCGCTTTCCCGGAAGCCGAGTCCCGCGAGCGCGGCCGCGGCGCGGTGCTTCATCTCATAGCCGCCGAGTGATTCGTAAACGCTCTGAAGGTGTCCGATTTCAGCAAGAAGCGCCTCGCGCTCCTTTTCTTCCGCCGTCTGCGGGAGTTCCGCTTCGAGCTGATGGATCCGGTCGAGAATTTTCGGAAGCTCGCCGTCCGCCGTGCAGGCGAACGAGATCAGCGTATCCGTGTCACGGAAGAAATCCAGCTGCTGGTGCAGATGCCCGATCCGCGCCTTCTTCGGGATCGTGATCTCCCCCCTGTCCGCGGAAATCTCATTGCAGATGATCTGGAACATCGTGCTCTTTCCCGATCCGTTCGGGCCGACGATGCCGACGCGTTCGCCTTTGTTGATGCGGAACGAGACATGATCGAAGATGTCGCGTTTCCCGTAACTCTTGCTGACGTCGATGAAGTCGATCATGGGGGTGTTTCCGTCTGCGGATCAGCCGCTTTTCTTCGCGTTGCGCACTTTCTTGCGCTCGAGCTCGGAGAGATATTTCTTCCGGAGGCGGACATTCTGCGGCGTGACTTCGACATATTCGTCGTCCGCAATGTATTCCAGCGCCTCCTCCAGACTCATTTTCTGGGCGGGAGCAATCTTCATGTTGCGGTCGGAACCGGCGGCGCGCATGTTCGTGAGCTTCTTGGCGCGCTGGACGTTGACCTCGATATCGCCTTCCTTGCAGTGCTCCCCGACGATCATTCCCTCATAGGTTTCCACGCCGGGATCAATGAAGAAGATGCCGCGCTGCTGGAGACCGTCGATGGCATAGGGGATCGCTTTGCCCGCGCCCATGCTGATCATCACGCCGTTGATCCGCTGGGGGATGTCGCCCTTGAACGGTTCGTAGTGAGAGAACATGTGGGACATGATCGCCTCGCCGGCGGTCGCGGTCATAACCTTGCTCCGCAGTCCGATCAGTCCGCGCGTCGGGATGTAGAATTCGAGAAGCTGGCGCGAGGTATGCGCCTCCATCTTCGTCATTTCGCCCTTGCGAACACCGACCAGTTCGATGACTTTTCCCGCGCTGCCGTCGGGCACGTCGACCGACAGCAGTTCGATCGGCTCCTGCACCTTGCCGTCAATCATTTTCGTGATGACGTGCGGCTGGGAGATCGTGAGTTCGTATCCTTCGCGGCGCATGTTTTCAATCAGGATCGAGATATGGAGGACGCCGCGCCCGCTGACGGTGAAGGAATCGGTGCCGTTGTCCTCGACGCGGAGCGCCACGTCGCGTTCGGCCTCCTTGAGAAGACGCTCGCGGATATGACGGCTGCTGATGTATTTGCCTTCCTTTCCGAACAGGGGGGAATCGTTGACGCGGAAGGTCATGGATAGGGTCGGCTCGTCGATGGCGATCGGCGGCATTTTTTCCGGATGGGTCGCATCGGCGAGCGTGTCGCTGATGTCGATTCCCTCGACGCCGACGATTGCGCAGAGGTCGCCGCACTGGACCTCGTCGGTCTCCTTGCGTTCAATGCCTTCAAAAGTGAAGAGCTGTTTGAGCTGAACGGGATAGGTTCTGCCGTCGCGTTTGATGAGCACGAGGGGGGCGCCGAGTTTGAGCGTGCCCCGGTGGACGCGGCCGATTCCGATACGCCCGACATAGTCGTTGTAGTCCAGCGTTGTGATCTGGAGCTGGACGGGGCCTTCGTGCATCGGTGTGGGCGGAATGTATTTGAGAATGGCGTCCATCAGGGGAAGGATGGAGTCGCGTGCGCCGTTCTTCAGATCCTCGGTCGCCCAGCCGTTGCGGCCGCTGGCATAGAGAACGGGGAAGTCGAGCTGTTCTTCTGTGGCGTTCAGGTCTATGAAGAGATCGAATACTTTGGAGAGCACCTCTTCGGGACGGGCGTCGGGACGGTCGATCTTGTTGATGATGACAATCGGTTTGAGATTGAGCTTGAGCGCCTTGTCGAGCACGAACCGGGTCTGGGGGAGGGGGCCTTCGGCGGAGTCGACCAGAAGCAGAACGCCGTCGGCCATATTGAGTACGCGTTCGACCTGCCCGCCGAAGTCGCTGTGCCCGGGCGTGTCGATGATATTGATTTTGCAGTCTTTGTAACGGACGCTGATATTTTTTGCCAGAATGGTGATGCCGCGTTCGCGTTCAATATCGTTGCTGTCAAGGAAACACTCATGCATTTCCTGATTTTCGCGGAAAATTTTTGCCTGTTTGATGATTTCGTCGACAAGCGTAGTTTTGCCATGGTCGACGTGTGCAATGATGGCGATGTTTCTGATGTTCTGCATAAAGAAGGCCTGTTTCCCCTGTTAAAAAAATGTAGCTTATACTATACCATATTTTTCGAAAAAAACAACTCGCGGCGCTGATTTTTTCCAGAGACGGAAGAATGCATGAGCATTCTTCTCGGGGTCAAGGGTCATTTGACCCTTGTCGTGATCCAGCATCAAAACGCTGGTCGCACGTAGTGCGAAATCCCCGCCTGCCTTCGGCTTTGAAACGGAAGAATGCGGAAGCATTCTTCTCGGGGTCAAGGGTCGTTGACCCTTGTCGTGATCCAGCGGCGAAACGCTGGTCGCACGGAGTGCGAAATCCCCGCCCG
>CASEFP010000018.1 GCA_949287225.1 uncultured Lentisphaeria bacterium | reverse complement strand
GGGTACGGCGAGGTCGTAGCGGATATCGGTGAAGAAATGATCCTTGAGCCCGGCGTTTTCCCATTTTTCCCCGTTTTCGGTTCCCCGGAAAATGCCGTCGCTGTCGGGCGCAGTGATCAGTTCATCCGGGTTGAACGGGTTGCGGTCAAGGAGGATTCCCGTCCAGCGCCGGTAACCGTTTCCGTAAAAATGAAGGTCCTTCACAACCGCGCGGACGGATTTTCCTCCATCGCGGCTGACGTAAATGTTTCCTTTGAGGTTCCAGCTGTTCCCCGCGACGTAGACGATGCTGTCCGGGTTGCGCGGGTCGATGGAAAGCGAGCGCGGATTCATGCCGCGGTAGCGTTCGTTGATGGAATAGACCTGGTGAAGCGGACGCCAGCTGTTTCCCGCATCGTCGCTGCGGTAGGGACCGCAGACGTCGACATAGGTGTACCATACGTTCGGGCTGGATTTGGAAATCTCGACGTTCTGGACATATCCTCCGCCCCAGATCGGAAACTGCTTCCATTGCGTCTCTTCCGCGAATCCTCCGAGGACTCCGCTGAGAAGTGCGCAAACCAGCATGCTTTTTCCGGCTGAATTCATTGTTTTTCTCCTTGGTTTAAATTATACTGCATGTTTCCGGAAAAGACAATAGCCGCAAACCGGACAAAATACAGACATGTTTTTTTTATAAAAAATGGCGGTTTTGATTTCATATATGAAAACCGCCTGGAAAATGCGGGAGAGGCTTATTCGGAGACGATTTCGCAGGCTCCGACAGCCTGTCCGTTTACCGCTGTGTCAAGCGCGAACCTTGTGGTTCCGTCCTGAACTGTGAACGGAATTTCGCAAAGACGCTCTCCGCTGAATTTCAGCGCGTAAACCTTGAAGCCGGTCAGATCACGGAAAAGCGTGACTTTTCCGGTCCCGCGCTCGGCAAGCGTCGGAAGCTTGCCCCACGATTCCACGATCTCAAGCGACTGGTTGCGGTATCTCTGATCCGTATTCTGGCAGTACGTCAGGTGGAAGAGTACAAGCCGTTTCGAGGAAGCAAGCTCCTGCTTGTCCACTGCGGCGATGAAGTAGGCGCTGAATGTCTTGCCGTTCTGAACTTCCATGAATTTCCCTTTGAGCCGGCTTCCGGCGGGGGTGACGAAGCTTTCACTGCGCGGAGTGACCGCTTTGAACGAACCCGTCTTGCGGTTCAGCTGAAGCTCCTTCGTGTCGTTGGTGAACTCGTCACGGTCGAGATTCATTTTTTGGATGAAGTCGGCTTGGGTGACGGTCTTTCCGTTCCCGGAGGCGCCGGCGCGGAGGTCGAGGACAGTTTCCGCTCCGTCGGTGAATTCCGCGGCGGGAGCTTCGGTGATCACCGTTCCGGTCTTGCCGAGAAGGGCGAGACGCTCCGATTTGCGAGGATAATATTTCTGTTCGTCCGCCTGCATTTCGTTGTTGATGAGGATGGGATAGCGCGCTTTTGAAACTGCAACGTCGCCGCGGAGGAAGAGCAGCGAAGCGGCGCGTTCGCCGAGGTTCAGCATCGGATTCGTTCCGTCAAAGAAGATCATTGGGATGCGCTTGTGGTTTTGCGTTCCGAATCCGTCGTGGCTGCAGAAGCGTAGGAGCGTGGTGCAGTCCTGAGCCGCCGAGTAGGCGCCGACAAGGAAGGAACCTTCCACATTGAAACGGTTCGCGCTGCAGAAATCCCATTCGCTGATCCAGTACGGCTTGTTGAGCAGCCGCGCCGGAAGCAGGGGGAAGAAACCGTCGGTTTCAGGGATGACGCTTGCGCTGATGAAGCGCAGCGGAACCCGGAACGAGGAGCCGTTTCCGACTGCCGTGGGGTGCCAGACGTAAAAGTGCGAGTCGGCGTAATCGTACATGTTGCGGTGGAGGACGACGGAGTAGAAGTTGCAGAAATTCTGGTCAGTGAGCGGCTGGCGGATTCCGATTCCTTTGCACAGCGCTTTCATCCGGTTCCAGCCGTTTATGTAGGTTTCGAACAGGAAGCGGTCCCATTCGGCGTTTTTATTGAACGGGGTGATTTTCCGTCCCTTTTCCTTGCACCATTCGTTGAATTTTTCCATATAGAGCTTATGGACCCGCGGGGAGAAATTTATCGACATGGAGTACATGGTGTCTTCATTGACGAGGCTGATTCCGACGATGGAGGGTTCTTCTTTCCATGCGCGTCCGGTGTAAGGATTCACATGGTTCATGAGGCGTCTGGCGTACTCTTCAAAGTTCTGCATTGCGGCTTCGTTGACGAAGAGCAGAGCTTTGTATTCGTTGCCCGACGGCGGGACGGGGAAGCCCTCGATTTCGTTCGGGAAGATCCGGCGGCTGGTGAAAAGGTCGAGCGTCAGATAGATTCCGCGTTTCGCAGCCTCCGCAAGGAAAAAGTCCAGACGGTCGAAGATATCCGCTTTCATGTTGAGCGAATTTTTCGTTTCCTTGTCCACCATGTGCTTGTCGAAGTGGTGAATACGGATCAGGTTGTAGCCGGTCGCCGCGTATTCGTCAAGACTCCTGCGGATGTCGTCCCGGTCGGTTCCGGGGACGTTCTGATAGTTGATTCCGAAGAAACGGACCTTTTCGCCGGGGCGTTTTTCAAATTCAAAATGATCGCCTACCGCCTTCACAAAACCGTATTTGCCGGCGGGGGCGTCCATGAGGAACGAAAAGTCGATGGCGCTTCCTTTTTTCGTCAGACGGGGCTCGGTGGAAACGGGAATCCGGTCTTTGTTTGCGGTGATGACGACGGGATATTCTTTTTCGAGCGCGGGCGGGCAGTCGCTGAGTGTTGCGCCGACGATCATCCAGACGGATTTTCCGTAGCTGGTGAAGCGCAGTTTGCGGACAGTTCCGCCGGCGAGGGAGATCGGGGTTGCATAGAGGCCGATTTTCGCGGATTTGTTTTTCGCCGTCCAGGCGATTTCCGCTTCCGGGATCCAGCGCGGGTTCCAGAAGTTCGAGACGTTGCGGCCGCAGAGAATTTCTTTGGAAATAATTTCTTTATCGACAAAAAGTCCGTCGGCTTCCACCGTTACTTTCCCGACAGGCGTATCGTCTTTCCCTTCCCAGGCGACGGCGTGGAGTAAATATAAATATTTTGCCTTTACAGGTTTATCCAAGACAATTTCCGCATCCACAGGAAAATACGGACGCGCCGCGCCTTTGAGAACGATGCAGCTCTTGCCTCCGTTCGTTTCCGGATCGAGAATGGAAAAACGGACATTGCCGGAGACGATGGTCCGGCTGGTCATGGCGCTCAGATCGTTTTTCGGACCCTGATCGGTCCAGCCGCCTTTTCCGTCATCGGCGACGGGATCGGCAAAGCCCATGTTGGCGGCGCTGTTCAGAGCGACCGGGGTTTCGGCAAACGGAATGAATTCCATCGTGAATTCCATTTCGTATTTCTGTCCGGCATTGCTGTTTTTGAAGCGGATGCGCAGTTCAAAAATATCGGTCTTGTAAACGCGGTTGTCCTGAACCATGAACACGGTTGCATCGCTGAGGTTTATTTTGAGCGTTCCGCCGTTGACGGGCAGCTCACCGCCCTTTGTCCAGCAGGTCATCGCGTTCGGTTTTTTGCCCTGCGTGAAAAATTCGGTTGGGATGTACGGCTTTTTGCCGTTGAATGCGAACGGACGGGTTCCAAGTGTTTTGACGGGGAAGTGGGCGTCGACCAGCATGCCGTTGTCAATGACCTGCGTGTCGGTCTCCAGGCTGATTTTACAGCGGATTTTGTTTTCGCCCTCCGGCAGAATCGTCTGTTTGAAACGGTAGGTAACGCCTTCTTTTGCGTCCCAGAGCCCCTGGATTTCGATGCCGTCTTTGCCGGTTTTCGAGGCGGCTTTATCCAGCTGGAGATTGTTTTCCCGGATTCCGACGTAGTGCCAGTTTTTGAGATGACGTCCCGGAGCGAACGAGACTCCGCCCTTTGAGATCGCCCCGGACGGACTGATTTCAAAGCCGTTGATTTCCGCCGCGTACATGATCAGTGAGGCGAAACAAAGACATGCAGCTGTTAAAATTTTCATTTTTGAATTCCTTTATGTTAGAATGTTTTCCAGCCGAAATTGGTCCAGAAAATATAGTATTGAATGGGAAGGACTGCACCGACAGCTTCGGTCGGAATTCGTTTGTAGAGTGTTGTCGCCGCATGACCGTCGACGTACAGAACATTTGCGTAGGTTTCGTTGTGCGTGGGCAGCGGAAGTTGACCTACGAGTTCCGATACATATCCGGTCTTTGCGGGGATGAGATAGCCTTCCGAGAGAGAGCACAGGAAACTCGGACGTTTCATTTTTTCAATTTTCTGAGGGGCGTTGCCGTCGTGAATCCAGGAGTTGTAGGAGTAGCTTGTCGTGTTGAAGGTCGCCGGAAGATTGTCGAGTTCGAACCGGCGCTGACAGAGCAGTCCTTTTGCGCGGTACTGTTCCGGTTTTTTGCAGCCGAGATAATTGGCGATGATATGTTTCCAGCCGCCGACGGTTCCATTCACCCAGTTGGGCGGGAAATACCCGTCGAAATCCGCCAGATAGGAGTTGAAGGCGAGCCCGTACTGCTTTTCGATGGAAAGACATGAGATTGTCCGCGCTTTTTCTCTTGCCGAATTCAGAGCCGGCAGCAGCATTCCTGCCAGGATAGCGATGATCGCAATTACTACGAGGAGTTCTATAAGGGTGAACGTCGCAAACCTTCTCTGCGTGCTTTTTGAAAGCGTTTTCTTTTCTGTTTTAACTCTCATTTTTTTTCTTCTGTTTTGTCGTTTGAAAATTTTCTTTGTCCTGTCTGCTGTACATTATAGCACAGGATTTGTGAAAAAAAAATACCCTGAAGCCAGACAAAATGCAGACAATATAAAATTATTTGCAGATTTTCGGACGGATCATAATTTTGCTGCTTGTAATATCCGGATTTTTCATTTTGAGGACGAGGAGCCGGAGCAGTTCATTGCTGAATTCCTGATACGGATATTCCGCATGACAGGGGATGATTGTCTGAGCGATCTCCTCGTAATCGTCGAGCGGCGAGTTGGAGGCAATGAGGATGCGGTGCGAGCGGATTGTTTCGAGCACCTGCGGGTGAAAGAGAGTGAAGCAGTTCGGCAGAATCGGGCAGACAAGAACAAGCGCGTCGATGCCGTTTCCGTCGAGCCATTCGAGGAATGCGTTGTTGGAATATCCGCGCCGGACATGAAACACATTCTCTTTTCTGAACGGAATGCCCGCGTTTCTCAACGCTTCGCGATATCCGTTTTCGAGCTGGACACTGGAAAAAATATCTTCGCGTACGCGTACGATTCCCGGGTTGCTGCATCCCCTGGCGAGGAGTTCGCGCGTGAAGACGTAACCGGCGAACTGGTGATCCGGGACGACGGAGGAGAAGCAGCTGTTCTGCGGGGGAACGTCGAAGAGCACCAGCGGCGCGGTTTCGGGAAGCGATTCCAGGAACGACGGGTCGGCCCGGTAGATGCTCGGATAGAAGACGGTTCCGAAGCATTCCGCGAGGGAGCGTTCCGCCTGGCGGTTCATAGCGGTTTCATTTTCCATGCAGTAGAAATAGAATTGCACGGAATACCCGCCGTTTTTGGCTGCGTCCTGAAAGATGCGGAGCATATTGCGCCATTTTGCATTGGAACCTTCAGGCCAGACCACGCCAATGTTCTGCCGCGGACTCTGCGAGTCGAACGGGAGCATCTGTAAAGCGAAAACGGTTCCTCGTTTTTTGACCCTGCAGATTTTGTGTTCTTCTTCGAGTCTTCCGAGAGCAGCTCGAACGGTTTCCCTGCTGACATGGAATGCTTTTGCCATATCGGGTTCCGCGGGAAACCGTCCGTCGGAGCGTCCGTCGGCGCTTTCCATATACTGAGCGAGAAATTCCGCGATTTGGAGATATACGGGCAGAGCGGAGCGGCGTTTGATTTGTGCGTTCCGGAAAACCGCGAGTTGCTTTTCGATGATTTCGGTGTTAAGTCCCATGCTGAATTCCTCGGTTTTGGTGATACTGTAGCATCGGAAACCGGAAATCCAAGAGAAAAACGTCAGATAATTTCATTTTTCCGCTTGACATTTTTCAGAACGGGTATATATTACTTCCATCGAAACGGGGTATTAGCTCAGTTGGCTAGAGCACCACACTGGCAGTGTGGGGGTCAGGAGTTCAAGTCTCCTAAACTCCATCAGACTCGTGACTCCATAAACCCGGATCAACATGTAGGAGTAGTTGTCTGTGACAACTTTGGCGACCTGAAACTGGAAAACAACTATTTTGAAATTTTGAATCCTGAAAAATATCTGCCGCTCAAAGTCGTCCAGCCGTCTGAAAAAAGGAAAATCATCGAGAAAGGCTCCGTGGTGAAAAAACATGAATGACCTTTTTTCGCGGGCAAAATGGATTTGGCCGGAAAACTCCCTTTATCTGGTCAACTGCTATGCCGGATTCCGCTATGATTTTGAATTGAAGGAGCCTCTTCCTGAGGCTCCGCTACATTTGACCGCGGATCAGTCCTATCGGCTTTGGATCAATGGGAAATATGTCTGTCGCGGACCCGTTCGCGGCCATCAGAAAAACTGGTTCTACGATACGGTCGATGCCGCTCCCTATCTGCGCAAAGGTTATAATTTTATCGCGGTCGAGGCTTTCAATCCGGGAATCAGTACCTTTTCCTATCATTTTGAGGACAAGGCGGGATTCTTCTGCGCAGCAAGCTGGGCGGACGGAACCCAAATCCTCAGCAGCCGCGATTCCTGGACAATGTTCCGTTTGATCGGCTATGCTTCCGAAATCGCCCGTTTAAGCATCCAAATGAATTTTCAGGAAGACTTGGACCTAAATCACGACGACCGAAGCTGGATTTTTCGTGAAACGTATACGATCCCACCTCAGCCCAAGTGGGTCCGCAAAAGCGAAACGGCGTGGAACGCCCTACCGTATCTTCACTTGCGGAAACGCCAAATCCCCATGCTGGATGAGCATATCACATCTCCGAAATGCAGTCTGAAAGCCGGATGGGGTACGGAATCCTCCACCGGAAAGCGCGCCAGAAACATCTCATGGGATTTTGCAGAGGAGGAACTCCCATCCGTGGACTGGAAAGACGCACCTCTCTGGAAAAAAGAGGGAAACTCACTTTGCGGAACGATTCCCGAGGGAATATCCGGAAAGTTTTATGCCGTGACTCTCGATCTCGGCAGAGAGTGGCTCCCCGGAACCCCGGTATTCGATGTCTCCGGAGGCAATTCCGATACAGTCGTCGAACTGCATTATTATCACCATCTTCCAGACGGGATTGCGAGACTTCAGCCGCCGCCTGGAATCGGCAGTCTGCTGGCACTCGCCGCCCGGATCCGCCTGAACGGACCGAAGGTGCATCATGAATTTTATCAGATCATGGGAGTTCGGTTCGTGACCATTGTCGTCCGAGGAGAACATGATTCCCTGAATCTGAAACTCTCATGGCGATGCGCCGTCTATCCTTTGTCAATACGGGGCGCATGGGATTCCTCGGATGATGTTCTGAACGGGATCTGGCAAATTTCCCGGCATACCCAGCAGGTCTGTTCCATGGATGTCTTTGTGGATACGCCATGGCGGGAACAGTCCCAGTGGTGGGGTGATGCCAGAATTCAGGCGAAAAACACATATTGGCTTTCCGGAGATTCCCGGCTTCTCGAGCAGGGGCTTCATCTGATCGCGGAGCAGGAAGGCGCTCCGGACGGTTTGCTTTTCGCCAATGCCCCGACGACCCGTTCCGGCCCCATTCTTCCGGATTTCTGTCTCACCTGGATCGCCACTTTGTACGATCTTTATTTCCAAACGGGGAGAACCGATTTTCTGCCGGAATTCCTTCCTTATGCAGAGTCCATTTTGCAGTATTTTGAAAACATGCGCGGGGAAAACGGCGTGATCGGTTATGATGAGCGGTTCTGGCTCTTTGAAGACTGGGGCGATCTGCCGAAGAAACCGTATCCGGCATTTTTGAATCTCTGGCACTGCCATGTTCTGACCCTATGGCGGGAAGTACTTTCGCTCTGTGGAAAAAGCACGACGGCTGTCGAGTCAAAGATCGAGTCGGAAAAAACGCTTCTGCGCCGACTTTTTTACAATCCGGAACAACAGCTGATGATGCCGGTGGTGGATCGGGACGGAAAACAACAAGGCATTCCAATCGTACACGATCAGGTCCTGGCTCTGATGCTGGATCTTGTTCCGGAAGCAAAGGAGAGTATGCTTGCAAAAAGGATCATTCCCTGTTTGAAAGATACTTTGCATGAGGGATCGCAGCCGGGAGCATTCTGGTCCACATATCTGCTGGATCTTGCGCAAGAACTGGATTTGCGGCAAGATGCCTTGAACTATATCCGTGCACATTGGCAGCACATGATCCCCACATCGACAACGTGGGAAGTCTTCGAGCGCGGCAACTATCCCGGTTGGAGCTATTCCCATGCATGGAGCGCGCATCCGCTGACTCACATCCCGGAACTTCTCTGCGGAATCGTTCAGCTGGAGCCAGGATGGAAGAAAATCCGTTTTTCTTCCCTGACGGATGCAGGAATTACTTCTGCATCGGTTTCCATTCCTGTTCCCATGGGAATTCTGAAAGCCGGATTTTGGAAAGAGAATGATGCCTTTGTCGGTTGGCTGGAGATCCCGGAGGGCATGACAGCGGAAGTTCATTCATCTTTCGGAGTTCAAAATCTGTCACATGGGAATTGGGAACTGCCGCTGTAAACTGTAGTGTATACGGAATTTTGAACTGGCCATCCAGTCCCGTCAAAATTCCGTTTTTTGTTTTTCCGCTGAAACAGATGGGAAACTCCATCGCAGGACAGTATGGTCAGAGTATTTTTCAAAACAGGCAGAAAATCAGTTTTTCTGTTCACGGCCGAGGGGTTCTGGTTTATTAAACATTTGTACCGTAAGCGCCCAGCCAGCCCCATCTGGATTTGAGATTGCCAGCGTGCTATGTTTTTTCCAACCCCGAACGAAAGGAGGATGGCATGGGACGTGAAGGACGAGATTATTGGGAGGCGCAACTGTCAGAATATTGGGACAGCGGTCTGACGATTCAAGAATACAGCGAACTGAAAGAACTTCCTTACGAAAGTACACGCCGCTGGATCCGAGTGTTGGAAAAGGTGTCAGTT
>CASEFP010000017.1 GCA_949287225.1 uncultured Lentisphaeria bacterium | reverse complement strand
GGGAATATCCGGAACCCCTGTGCAGTCAAGTTCCAATCCGGCATAATCGGTCGCGATGCTCCCTTTTATTCCGTTTGAAACTTGACAGCTTTGGGAACCCGTCTGAATAGAGGAAGTGATGTTTTCCGAAAAAAGTTTTCGGAAAACGTTGGAAAAGAGAAGCGACTGGCCCCATCAGACTCTATGTTTTAGTTTGGAGACCAAACATGGAGGAACATAATGTCGACCAGTCTTGCATACCATACACAGGGTATTGTTGGATTTCAACACCATTCTTTTCAATATTCTAAAGGAAAAGTGATTCAGCGTTTGAAACGGAAGGACTTTCGTTGCCCCAAATGTTTTCATTGTTCTGTCAGTGTGCATCGCTACCGGACAAGACGTATTCAGGGGCTTCCCTATGGAAGCATGGCACTTTATTTTGAGGTGGAACTTCACCGTATCTATTGTCCACGTTGTCGAGCTCTCTCTGTGGAAGAACTGCCGTTTTTGTCCCATCCCAAAGCCAGAATTACCAAGGCGTTGGAGCGAACGATTCTGGAACTTCGTCCGGAAATGACAATTCACGCGATCAGCAGGTATTTCCATCTTGACTGGCGCATCGTCAAAGCCTGCGAAAAACGTTATCTGAAGCACAAGTTCAGACAGATCAAGCTCAAACATGTCAAAATCATTGGGATTGATGAAATTGCCATCGGTCATACCGTGGCAGGAAAAACGGCATACTGGACGATCATTCGTGATCTGGATTCCGGTGCCGTCCTTCATGTGGATCAGGGCAAGGATGGCAATGCACTCAAAGATTTTCTACTTCGTCTGCAAAGGTCAAAAGCTGAAATTGAAGTGGTTGCCATGGATATGGGAAAAGCCTTTGTTCACTGGGTAAAAGAACATCTTCCGTCTGCACAGATTGTTTTCGACCATTTTCACGTGATCAAACTGATGAATGAAAAACTGGATCTCGTCAGGAGAAGAATTGCTGCAAAACTGGATGCGGAAGAACGTGCCATTTTGAAAAATCAACGCTTCACACTTTTGCGCAATGAGGAGAATTTGAGTTCAGAAGCAACTGCATACCTCTCTAAGATCAAGCAGACCTTTCAGGAGTAGGCTGATGTTCACATGATGAAAGAAGCTTTGCGAAGTATTTACGCTGTCGCTCAAAACGTTTCTCAGGCAGAAGACGCATTGCTTCGATGGGTAAGGGCCGCACAGAAAATTCAATCAGATCAACTGCACAAAATGGCAAAGACCATATTGCAGCATTGGGATGGAATTCTGGGATTCTGGCGTTTCGGGAACATGACCAATGCCTCCATGGAAGGTGTCAATAACAAGGTAAGGACAATGCTTCGACAGGCATATGGATACAGAGATCTTGAATAGATGCGTCTCAAGATTTTCAATCTCCCGAACAACAATAGCAAAATTATCATTTGAGGCGAGTTTTTCACAAACTGCAGAAGAGGCATTAAAAATAAAAACGATTAAAATATTTTCCATCCGTCATTGTCGTCTTTCTGTTGGAACAGACAGAAGACGGAATGCTGCTGTCTCCTGGATTTTTTTGCCATTCAAACCGCATGAATTTCAGCATCTGACAATGTCATGCAGGCGCTTGCGTGCCTGGGAAAGGCATTGTTCCGGAGTAATCTTCCCCAGCAGGCATGGCCGGAGTTCCTCGCCGAAAATGCCCAGCGCTTCGCGGATATTCTTGAAATCAAACTGCGGGCGTGCATGAGCAATGGTTGCAAGAATCGTGTTCTTCTGGGAATCCGGAAGCTCTGCAAGACGGGAGGCGGCATCCCGCCGGACCGGGAAATCGAAATCCAGCGAAAGCGGATACTGCGCCCGTTTCTGATAGAGAAACTTCAGCCAGCGCCATGCGGCATGCAGCTCCTCTTCATTGCGGACACCGCCTTTGAAAATTCCGACGGAAAAGTTGCCGAGGATGGAAGCGCTCCGCATGCCGTCCGCCGCAGCCGGAATCGGATAATAGCGGAACGTCGAATCCCGGAATGGGATCCCGTTGAGCGAAGAGGGATACCGCGTCGAGGAAAAAATCATGCCGATCCTTCCGAACAAAAACAGATCGTCCTCTTCCGGCGGAGCTGGCCGGCTTGTCCGGTGCCAGCGGGCAAGTGCCTCAAGTCCCCGGCGGCAGGACTTGCTTTCCAGCACAGCAAGAAAGCTCCGCGCGGATGAATCGATGTTTTCCGCCCCGCCCCATAGATACGGGAAATAACCGATCACATTATGCCATCCGAAGGGCAGCGGCATGCTTGTTCCGTAGGTTCCGGGATGTTTTCCCGCGTAAGCGCCCAGACGTTCACACCATTCGTCCACAATTTCGAAAGTCAAGGCTTCCGGAAAATCGCGGATTCCCGCGCGCGCCAGAAATTCGGTATTTACAATGCAGTGCCGCGCATTGGTTTTCAATGCGATGGCGTGAATATGCGGTTCGTCGTTCATGTCCATGGTTGGAAACGCTGCGCCGGGGACAAGCTGCGATACGAGTTCTTCAAATCCGGGGAGATCCTCCAGCGGATGCAGCGCGTTGAGCGCGGAGTAATCCGAGTGGAAGAAAAATTCGCCTGTCGCCGGCGGACTCCCCGCCCCGATCAGCCCGAGATAAGGGTCCTCGCTTCCCACATACCCTTCCGGATTGAGCATAGAGACCTCCACTTTGATATCTGGATTCTCCATCCGGAACAACGCGGCAAGCGTCTTGACGATGAAAAGAGTCTGCGGCGGACAGATCAGGATGCCGTGCCGGATCGTAATCCGTGCGGGGCCGAAAAAGGAACCGAACATCTCGCCGGGCTCCTCGTTGTCCACGGTGGAGCAGTTGATGTAGGAGCCGCTCCCGCGGATTTTGCGGATGATTCCCTGTGTTTCCAGATCGCGGAGCGCGCCCACTACCGTGATCCGCGAAACGCCGAACGTGTCGGCAAGCTCGCGCTCGGAGGGGAGACGCTGATCTTTTTTCAGTTCCCCGTTGTTGATCCGGTTGATGATGTCGTTCCTGATCCGGATGTATTGCGGTGTAAAGGTTTTGCCTGTCATGATATTCTTCCTGATTTTTCGTAATATACTTCCCGCGGAGAATGAATTGCAAGCGAAAATTCAGGGGAAAACATATTTTTTTTATGTCAAATCAGTCCAATAAAAGTAAAAAATAGTTTCTTTTATCTATTGACAATATCAATATTTTATTTATAATCTATTCTATAAATTGGATTTATTAATATATCAACATTGAGGTCTTCTCATGCATTTCTGCTGCAACATCGGCTGCAATATCGTTGATCCCGAAGTGGATGATATTCCGGGGTATACCAGGGACGTTTACCTCAGACGGATTGCCGACTACCGTGACTACGGATTCCGCCATCTGGAATTTTCGCATCTCCTGGCGCTGAGCCCGGAGGATGCCGCCGCAATCCGGGAGTCCTGCCGCCGCGCAGGGATCGTGCCGTGGTCCGTTCATTCGGAACATCTGAACGAGGGCGGCAGCCAGGAAGATTACTTCCGGACTCAGGAACACTGCGCAAAAATCGCCGACGCTCTTGATGCCCGGGTGATGGTCTGTCATCTTCCGAATCTGGAACCTCGGTTTGATTTTCCGCGCGCAGTGGAAATTTTGTCACGTCTTGCCGATATTACTGCAAAATACCGGGTGCGTCTCGCGATTGAAAACTGCTCCTTCCATGGAGATATCGACTTCATCATCCGGGTGATCGACGAATTAAACCGTCCGGACGTCGGATTCAATCTTGACACTGGACATGCGTTCTGCGGGGAAACCAATGATCTTGCGGACGTAATCCACCGGATTGGATCACGCCTCATCACAACCCATCTGCACGACAATTACGGGAAAAACGATGATCATCAGCCGCCGGGACTCGGAGGAATCGACTGGTTCTCCGTTCTGGACGCCCTCCGGGAAGTCGGCTATGACGGCCCCCTGATGATGGAGATGACCGGAAACGGAGTCAAATCAAAGCGAACCATTCCGCAGTTTCGCGGAATGGCTCTGGATCGGGAACTGGTCTGGGGACGGGCCTGTTTGGAAGATGTCTGGAAGAAAACACATTCAAGAAAAAAGGAGAAAACATGCGCAGGAGAAATTTTTCACTGATCGAACTCCTGGTCGTCATCAGCATCATCGCAATTCTGGCGTCACTGCTGCTGCCCGCTTTGAACAAAGCGAAACAAAGCGCAGTCAAAACTGCCTGTGTCGGAAATCAGAAACAGATCGGGCTGATGCTGGCGAACTATATGACGGATTATAACAACTACAGTGCTTATCCCGTATACCAGAGTTTTTCGTATACGATCGAAAACATTCGCATCGCCAATTGGAATAACCTGCTCTTTGTGTGCGGTTATTACGGAAAAGCCTCTCACATTGCCGTAAACTCAGATGGTTGCTTGAACTATCCGAAACTCTCATCTTCCATCAGCAAGACATCCCGATGCCCGGCAATTTCTCCATGCGAAAAAAACAAGGAGAGCAAAAACCTGGAGTATTCCTACGGAATGTTTTCCGGAAAAGCGACAGGAAACAGTACATCGCCGCTGATGTACGAGTGCGGTTATTATTTGGAGGGACAGAACGTCAACACTGGCGCCTATCATCTGAACCGTGTCAAGTCCACAACGGATCTTGGATATTTCGCCTGTTCGGCAACTACAAAAAGCTCCCCCAGCGCCAGCACCGGGCAAAGTCAGCATCCGGTAATCCTGGTAAGCCAGACAAATTTCAACGGCTCATTAGCCAATGCAAATAATGACAACTGGGGGAATTTCGCTCTCAGCCATAACAGAACCGGCAATATGGGAATGCTGGACGGCAGTGTGCGCAGCTGGACACGCGGTGAAATTATTGCGAAACTGAGCACGGGGATCGGCTATAAGCAGGTATTCAGAAATGTTCCTTTTACTACAAGAATTTTCTAACGAAGGAGAAGCAATATGAGATTCATGATCGTTTTTCTGCTCGGGACATTGGCATCGCTCGGCCTCTGTGCAGGAGAAAATCTGATGCGGGACTATACCCTCGATGATTTCCGGAACTCCTGGAGTGTCCGGGACAAAGGAATCACCCGGAAAAGTATTGATGCGTTTGAGGGACTCCCTGAAACCTTCTATTTTCTGAGCGGGAAAGGCCGTGCAAACCTGCAGCAGTGCAATGTCAGAATCAAACCCGATACATGGTATCAGCTGGAGGCGGTCTATCGCAATGCGGACGCTGTCGCGGATGAAACATTCGGATACCATTTTTTCATGACAGTGAAAAAACCGGGGGCCGGATTGTGGGAGGGATTTGCCAGCCACATGAGCGGGGACGCCGCCCAGTGGACGCGCAGAAGACTTTACTTCAACAGCGGAAGCAATGAAGCTGTTGATGTGGTATTGATGTTTTTCGGCCCGAGCTCGTGGGATGTCGGGAGAATCACGCTGAGCCCCGTTGACGAAAAAGTTCAGGAGCAGACGGCTGTTCTGAGCGATGGCGATTTTGAAAAAAACAAGCCCGGACAGTATCCTGTCGACTTTCGGAAAACAGGCAGCGGCAAGATTGTTCCCACCATCCGGGAAGACGCTTCTGCGAAAAGCGGAAAACAACTTCTTTACTCTAAAATCAGCGGAGACGCCAGACTTGCGGTGACACCGATTCTTCTGAAAAACAATGAGCGCTTCAAAATCTCCTTTTTCGCAAAAAGCTCCGGGCCGATGGAAATCATTCTCAGCGTGACCGCCCTGCCGCGGGTGAAACTGCTTTTGTCCACCCGGAGGAAACTGGATTCCTCCTGGCAGCTGATTGAACTTGAAGGGGAGGCTCCGGTGAATACGACAGGTTATTATATCCTGAATCCGTTCATTTCCCTGATCAGCAAAGGAGAGAATGAGATTTTCATTGATGATTACTCCGTATCGGTAACCCGCAGAAAAAAAGATACGGCCTTTACAGGGAAAAACTATATCCGGTTCAATCCATCGTTTGAAGCCGGTTCCGACGGCTGGTACTGGCTTTTTTTTGAAAATCCGAACCGCCCTGCCGCCGGGGGGCGCGTTACGGTGGACAGCTCCACCGCGGGGGCGGGCAGCTGCTCACTCAAAATTGTCAAGCCGGATCAGGGGGGAGAAAAAGGCGCTGCACGCAATTTCATGTTATATTCTCCTTTGATGGAACTTCCGCTTCACAGGCCTTATACGTTAAGTTTCATGGCCAGGGCGGATAAGCCGACAACGCTTTCCGCCGGTCTCGTATTCAATTCATTCGGGAATTTCAAGATCACCGGCGAGTGGAAGCGCTTTTCCGCAAAAGTCATCAACGCGAGAAACCATTGGACCAATGCAAACAACCGTCTGCATTTCTCTTCCCCGCTGGACGGGACAACACTTTATCTTGATGCCATCCAGCTGGAAGCCGGAGACGCTCCCACGGCCTTTGCTCCGAATGCGGAGGTGGAAACAGGAATCTATTTCCCGGAGGATATCTATAAGATTTATCTCACCAACGCCGCCGTCAAAGCAAGAGCCCAGGTGGTCTCTCACGGACGGGAGTCCAGAAGGGTGGTTTTCCTTCAAGAGATCCGTGATTATCTCGGAAATATCATCTCATCGGGGAAAAAAACGCTTGCTCTTGAACCGGAAAAAACCTTTTTCCATGATTTCACGCTCCCTTCGGAACGGAACGGCTGGTTTACGGTCCATACCAGGATTTCCGCTCCGGACGGGAAAGAGCTTGCTTCTTCTGTGACATCTTACTCCGTCATGCCGCCTCCGGAAAACATCGCTCCGGAAAAATCCTGGTTCGGACTTCTTGGAAACATGATCGGCTGCGGACGCAGAGGCAATCAGAGCATTTTCCAGCATCTTCCGGGCGGAACTTATGCAGAGTTTCTGCAAGTATGCAGAAATATGGGATTCACATGGTTCCGCCTCATGCCTCCGGGCAACTGGAACAATCTTGAAGCAACCAGAGGAGAGGCGGATTTTGCAAAATGGGACAATGTGGTCAATCAGGTCCGTCAAAAGGGATTCAACATTCATGTGGACCTGCTTTCCTACCGGGATTATCCGGAATGGAGCAACTCCGGAAAACCTCTTCAGGGAAGCGCGAATGTCAAATATGCGGCAAAACCGGAAGACGCCGCCCGCTTCGCGGCGGACTTCGCAGGATATTTCAGAAACCGTGTGAATGCGTTCACACTGCTCAGCGAAACCGGCGGATACGGTCCGGACGAATATTATGAGCTGATCAGGGAAATTTATCCCGCGGTGAAGAAAAAAGCCCCGGAGACGATTGTAATGGGGCCCGGTTATCCTGCCAACAATCTCCCATTTCCCGACGGACCGGATCAGACATTCATCACCAGGCTGCTCAAAAAAGGATTCACAAAGTATATTGATGTACTGGATATCCATCCCTATCTGCAGGGACATGGAATCAGTCTCACTCGCATTGCCAGGGAAGCCCCGGAAGCGCATCTCTGCGGCAGATGGGGAACACGTCCCGAAATGCTTCAAGCTCAAATCCGGAAATTCTATTCCGAGTATGGGGAAAAACCCCTCTGGGATACAGAAAGCGGCACGATATTCAACTCGACAGCCCCGTGGATGAAATGCCCCCTGGAAGCGGAGTATGACTGGTATACTCCGGAAGTCGCACTCGGGCGAATGGTCCGCTGGGGAATCATTCGGATGAGTTTAGGGATAAAAAGACATTTTTATTTCGTCTTTTTTCTCAATATTCCCTACCACTGCTTGAATTTGGTCAACAACGACATGACGCCGCGGCCGGGAATTCCGGCACATGCGGCATTCGCGCGCTTCCTGGACGGAAGCAGCTTCTATCGGAAAATCGTTCTCGGCGCCGATACGTGGGTTCTCATTTTCCGGAAGGGGAAGAAAACTGTTGCGGCGTACTGGAATTTCAATCTTGAAAACAAAGGGACGGCAGCGCTTGTCCTGCCGGAAAAACGCGGAACAGCTGCCCTTTATGATGTCATGGGCAACGAAGTCCGCATTCAGAACAATGCATGTCTTCTGGCATCCACTCCATGTTATTTCGTCTCGGAATCTTCGCCCGCTGAAGTTGCAGAGATGTTTTCCAAAGCAAAAATCACCGGAACCGTGCAGTATGAACTGCGCACCGGCTTCGGGAATCTGCCGTCCGGGAAACCTGCTGTGTTTCTCGGCTTGCGCAATCTGACGAGCCAAAACCTTCTTCCCCCGCAATGCAGGGTGAAAACATCCGGCGCTTTTCAGGGGGATTCCGTTCTGCGGTTTGGTTCAGTTGCGCCGTTGAAAATTCAGACGGAAGCTTCCCCGCTTGTTTCCGCAAAAGGGAACAGTGCGACCATTACCGTAAGTGAAAAGAATCCGCTTGTCACCACAAAGCCGGTGGTTGTCTTTCCGGCACTCCGCAATCCGGTTTCCGTTGACGGGAAAATCAGTCCCGGGGAATATGGTTCTCCGGTTATTTCCATGGAACACCCGAAATTTGCCGCAAATCTTCATGCCGCCTGGACAGCGGATTCCTTGTGTTTTGCCGTTACCGTGAAAGACAGCATGCTGCGTCCGGCCCCTTCCGGCAAGCCGATATATACTGGCGACTCCGTGGAACTGTATTTCGATTTCGCTCCTGAGAAAAGCATCTTTGCGACAAAATATCACTCTTCGGCAATCCGGGCGGTCATCGCGCCGTCCTCGCCTCCGAGGATTGTGTTCGACCGGGACGGCATTGAAGGAGAATTCCGCGACTTCCGGTGTTTTGACCCCAATGCGGTTCAATGCGCATATTCAAAAACTTCAGAAGGGTATGTCATCGAAATCAGGTTTCCCATGAAAGAAAAGCTCTATGAGGGGAAAATCATCGGCTTTAACCTCCAGAGTGTCAATGCCGGTGAACCAGACCGCCGCAATAACATCGCTCTGAACTGGTGCGGGAAACGATGCTGGGACAATATCCGCAATCTGGGAATCGCAGTAACCGGGAAGGCCGCTCATTGAGTGCCGGACGCATGTTCAGACGCAGAAACGGGTGATGGCTCGGAAGGCGGGAAGATCTTCCGCCTTCCGGGATTCCTCTGCTCCTCGATGATTGCAGAGTGTTGCCTGATCCTGTTCTCCGTTTATATGATTTCCTCACAGGATACAAGACTGTCTGCCATAATTTTCCGGCAGAAGCCGCAAGTCCGGCAGTCTCCGGAACAGGAAGAGCGGCGGAGCCAGTAGTCTGCTGGAATCCGCGTGTTGTCAAGCACACATCCGCGGAACAGAATTCCGTGTCCCGGTTCGGTCAGGTCAAACAGGTTCCCGCGGAAATGTCCCGAACAGTAGGCCTCCATGACCAGTCTGGGATTGCAGTGGGTCCGCGTCGCCAGCTTGATCCGGGAAGTGATATCCTCATAATGAACCAGATCCTCCGGACGGATCAATGTGGAATAGGCAAGATAATCCTGGCGCCTGGACTTGTCCCGGAAAAACCTTCTGCAGAAGACGGGATCCGTGTTTCGGGCGCATGCCTTGAAATCCATTTCCCCCATGTGCGCGACCAGATTGTCATGAAAAATCTGCGCGGCGCAGTTCCGGAGGCAGCCGCTGTTTGCCAGAAGACAGACGGATTTTCCGTCCTCCTTCGCCCGCGCCGCGAGAATCCGGAGCTGATCCGGACAATAATTCAAGTCCCGCTGAAGGCAGAAGCCGTCAAACAACTCTCCCGCATATTCGAGCGCATCCAGTGATCCCAGTTTCATATTGACGGAACTGCGAAGAGGCAGTTCCGGGAAATGCTTTTTCAATACCTCTGCAATGAAGAAGGAAGCCGTAGTCACTCCATCCAGCAGACCGCGTTCCAGGAAGAAAGCCGCCCGCTCCAGAACCTGTTTTTCCAACGCGATGCTGATACATCCCGCTCCGTAGCAGTTGGCATTCAGCAGCAGATTCAGCCTGATTCCCAGATGCTTCAGTCCGTTCAGGTCCTCCAGAAGAATTTTTTCCGCCTCGTCCGCTTCCAGTCCGGAAGCAATCGCGGCGGGAGAACGCGCTCCGGGATCGTTTCCAGCCGCAAAATAAACTTCATCCACAGCGGGAATGTAATCCCTGACAATTTCCGGAAACCTTGTCCCGTCCTCTTCATCCGGATACTGATATCCTACAGTGAAATTCATTTAATCCATTTTCCATTCTTTATGCCGCTTGAAAGGCTTGTAAAATTTATGCGTCAGTTTGCCCTGCGCCTCCAGATGGGCGTAACAGGCCCGAATGCAGCCGCGTGCGCCTTCAATGGCGGGATTGTTTCTTGCATGCATGATGTGGGGGCAGGGACCTCCGTTTCCACGCGGGGACCCGTAATATTCCGGCGACAGGTATTGATTCATGAATTTTTCCTCCGGCAGCTGATAGTCGGGATTCCAGAAAGGATTGTATTTCCTGACCCCTCCGCTGTATGCATTGGAGCAGCGCGCGAGATCCAGATCGCAGTGCTCCACGGTCATGTCTCCGACTTTGAACTTCACGCTTTTGTCCTCCGGAATCGCATTGCCGGAGCACATCCTTGCACAGCATTTGCAGCGGTCGCACAAGGTTCCCGGAGGAATGGGCGGATCACATTCCAGTTCGGCTTCCGTAATCAGGAAAACCACCCGGACCATCGGACCGAATTCCGGTGTCAGAATCATTTTGCTCCAGCCGATTTCCCCGAGATTGGATACTACGGCGGCGACCCGGAAACTGATGGTCACATCCGGGGCAGGCAGTCCCGGGGCCACAGGACGGCTTGCAAAGGGCCGGTCTGTTCTCGGATGGCGGTAATCCGTATAGCCTTCATGGCTGAAGGCATCCCAGTTCGGAAGCGGAACCGCCTCATAGCCGTGATCCTCGATGAAGCAGACCACCTGCCGCAGAACATGGGGCATATAACGCCAGTTCATGCCGGAATATCCCATAAACTCGTAGACCGAGAAAAAAGTGCCTTCCTCAATTCCGCGCAGATAGCCTCTGGGAATCCGGAATCCCAGCCCGATAATCCGTTTGGCATCCGGAAAAATATAGCGGGGATCCATCTGTTTGGGTGCTCCCTCCCAGCCGTCCATGGAACCGATCCGGCAGATATCCGCTCCGCACGCTTTTGCAAACTTTTTTACAGCACTGGCAGTCAACATTTTTACCTCCCGGTTTGTATTTTCCCAGTTTTGAAACTATAATACCATATACCGGGGAGATCCTGTTTTACATGTCAAAAAAAATCAATAACATATCACTTTCGTCCATCCAAAGGAAATTGCTGGCACTGCCGCTCGGAACTGTGGCCGGCGGGGATCGGAACGGCCGCCGGCCGGTTCTGTTCCTGCCGAAAAACATCTCCGTCTGGAAAGGGACTGACACGGATTATTTTCACCGGGCCTTCTGTCATCACCGCATGATTCTGAAAATTCTTCTGAAGGGAACCGTTTCCACCAATATCGAAGGGATCCGCTTCCGGATTCTGCCGGGAGACGCGGTGCTCTATTTTCCTTACCAGACCCATTCCACGGAAAAATATAAGGAAAATGACAGCATTGAATATCTCGCACTTTCCTTTATCGCGGGAGTTGGCGATGCGGCAGCGCTGGCCCCCCTGAAAAACCGGGTTTTCCGCCTGGATTTACGGAAAATTCTTCTTGCGGCGGAATCCTGCTTTTCCGGGGATCTTCCGGAGAAGGCGGTCTACCTGCTCGGGCTGGCGCTGGCGGAAGCTGCGGGCAATGCGGGGGTCACTTCCCTCACGCCGGCAGGAGATCCGCGCTTCCGGATGATCAGCGGATATATTCAGGAACATTGCATGGAACCGATTTCCCTCAAAACCATTGCCGCCGCTTTTGAACTTTCTCCCCAGACGGTCCGGCGGATCTTCCGTCACTCTCTTCCGGGCGGTTCGCCGGGCAGGCTGCTTCGGGAGCAGCGCCTGGTCCGCGCGGGAGAACTTTTGACGCAAACCACGCTGAGCATCGCCGAGATTGCGGAGAGGTCTCTTTTTTCCAATCCCTTTACTTTTTCCAAGGCATTCAGGAAATCGACGGGTTTTTCTCCGAGGGAGTACCGCTCCCGGCCGCTCCGCTGAAGCTGCCGCACCGGGAGTCCGTGCGCGTGTCCGCGCCAGTTGATATGCCGCATGGCTTTTATCAGGGTCTCCGGTTCCGATCGCAATTCCAGAGGAAACAACATGAAAATGAGCGGGACGGAATATGCAGGGAATTTTTTCAGGCCGTCAGGTTTCCCGATGGTTTTTCCGGTATTTCTGCGGCGATAAGCCGGTCAGACGCCGGAACGCCTTGCTGAATACAAAAGTGTCCGCATATCCGCATTTTTCCGCAATCCGTGCGATCGGTTCTTCCGTATGTTCAAGCATTTCAACAGCGAACTGCATTCTCAGGCGGCGTATCAGTTTTCCCGGAGTGATTTCTCCGTAACTCCGGTGAAAAATCCGGCGAATGGTTTCTTCGCTGATCCCGAACTCGGATGCAACGGTTTTCAGGGAGATCTGCTCATTGAAATGATTCCGGAAATAGTCTGAAATCCGATCCGCGGTATCCCGGGGAAAAGAAGCAGATGTCCGATTTCCCATTTCCGCATGGAGAATCTTCCGTCGCTGAGCAAAAAGAATTTCCATCAGGGACAAGATTCCGCTTTCCGGGGAATAACGGTCTCTCTGCAGATAGGCGCGGATGATGGCGACAATATTCCGCGCATCATCCGCATCCGGCGTCAGCAGATGGTTTTTCAGCGGGAGAAGCGGGGAATAGTTCCTTGTTTTTTCAGTGAATGTCACAGCAAGAAAGGAATAGTCGGACGGGGCGCAAAGCAGCCTGGCGGAATGAAACTGATAGGGGAAAAACAGGATCATATCCCCTGCTTTCATGGGAATCTGCAAACCGTCAACGATGGAAACGAGCTCTCCGGAAAGAATGATTTTCAAGATCATTCTCTGATGAATCGCCACATCCGTGACCGTCTGATCCGAAGAAGATTTCCAGACAAGGATGTCTTCCGGAAAAAAAGGCGCGTCGGAAGAGAGCCCCCCGGAAAAAAGAGTGTGCGGAGGTTTGAGCGAGTTGCTCCCGATGGCCTGCATGATGTGGGCTAATGCCATATTTTTGTCTTTTTCTGCCATTCCATTTCCGTCCTGTTTCAAGTATAATATAAAAGAAAAATTCAAGAATTTCATCTTGAAAAAGTATTTCGGGAACAAATGAAACGTCTGTCCGGCGGAGAAAGAAAAACTGGAGCGGTCTGTTTGCCGGATACATTACAGCTTCCTCTGAGTTTTTTCAAGACTGGAAAGGAGAAATCGGAAATAATTCCATAATACAGACGGAGGAAATTTTCACGTTTTCTGGAAAAGGCATGTTCCTCTTCCTGCGTCGTGGACTGCATGGCTCGCGATAGAGAGGTCGTTTTTTGAAATTGGATTATCTCGCCAGAAAAATACAACAACAAAAAGGAATCAAAATGTCCCAGACGTATCATCGAGTCGGATTTATCGCATTCGGGCAGCGAGGGCAGCAGCTCGCGGAAACCCTGATCAATCAGCTTCCAGAATACGGGTGTCCCGCCGCAGTTGCCGACCTGCGGGAAAAGCCTGTGGTTTCACCGCTTTTTTCCTTCCGTTGTCCGGACATTCCCTTTTTCACGGACTACCGTGATCTTCTGAAAATGCCTGAAATTGACACCGTTATTGTCTCGACATACGAAGACACTCATGTCAAAATTATCAAAGACGCGATCGAAGCCGGCAAGGCGGTCTACTGTGAAAAGCCGATTGTTCCGAATCTGGAACAGGCGGAGGAACTCTATCGTTTTGTGACTTCGCGCGAATGCTTCTTCCAGATCGGGCTGAATCTTCCGAATTTTCCTGTCGCACTCAAGCTCAAGCAGCTGATCGAGGCAAAGACCATCGGAGATCTGACCATGATCCGGAGCGCCTGTGATGTGGGACAGAATTTCGCGCGGAATTTTCTCCTCAATAAATTTTCCTGCAAACGCGGCAGTTTCATTACCGCCAAGCTGACACATGATACGGATCTCCTGCAATATCTCGCAGACTCCTATGCGGAAACGGTCTGGGGAACAGTCAGAAATTTTCTGTGGCGCAGACACGGAGAGGAACCGATGACCGACGACACCGCCGTCATTGCCGGCGTCCTCCACAGCGGAACGATGTTCACCCAGACGCTGACCAGCTGCGGAACCGCCTATAAACGGAATCTCCATATCTTCGGAACAAAAGGTGAAATGCTTGCGGAGATTCATGGTACGGAAATTGAGGTCCGCACCACCAGCGGAGTTTCGGAAATGGTGTCGGCACCGAATCTGACCGACGGCGGCCATTGCGGCGCGGATCTCCTCACTCTTCGCGGATTTCTGGATTATGTGGATTCCGGAGAAAGGAGACCCCGCTGGCAGGAACGCATCCTCTCCAGTGTGATGATTCCGATGGCGGCACTGGAAAAACGAGTGGTCGAAACCGGGAAGTGGTATCGTTCCATCATCGGCGAAGAGCTTCCTGCGGAATGACCATTTACGAAGAACTGGGGGTGCCGACGCTGATCAATGCGGCGGGAACTTATACCGTCATCGGTGCATCCCGTATGTCGGAGGAAACCCTGGCGGCGATGTGCGAAGCTGCCCGCAGTTACGTCACACTTGAACGTCTTCAGGAAGCCGTTCACAGACGCGTGGCGGAACTGACCTGCAATGAGTCGGCTTTCCTGTGCAACTCATGCAGCACGGCGATTTATCTGGCGATCGCGGCATGTGCCGCACGGCATTACGGACGCAGTTTCGGGAATCTTTCGCCGGAAGAAATCGGCAAATGCGAGGTGATCGCGCTCTGGGGGCAGCACATTCCCTACGACCACGCCATTGAACAGCTCGGCGTCAAACTCTGCTTTCTCGGATACCCGAATATGGAGGCCCCTTTCGACAGACGAATTCTGGAGGAGGCGTTTCACGAGCATACGATATGCTGCTATTTCGCCTCGCGCACCCCTTCGGGATATTACGGGGAGGAGTGCATGAATCTTGCCGTCTTCCGGGATGTAGCACATCGCGCCGGCGTGCCTGTTCTGGTCGATGGAGCCGCCCAGCTGCCTCCGAAGTCGAACCTTTGGCATTTTACACGAGATATGGGATGTGACATGGCATGTTTCTCCGGCGGGAAGGATCTTGCCGGCCCTCAGGCGAGCGGGCTGCTTGTGGGGAAAAAAGAGTATCTCGACATCGTCGCTTCCCTGGGATTTCCGAAATACGGCTGCGGCAGGCTCATGAAGATCGGGCGCGAGGAAATCATTGCCCTTTACAGTGCGATCCGGCAATATGTCGCCGCGGATGAAGATGCACGGCTGCAATGGTGTGAAAACGAGGTCAGGAAACTCCTTGACGCACTTCACTGCACAAAACATTTTTCCGCGGAACGGACCTGGCCCAATCAGGCCGGACAGCCCCTGCCGCGCGCATTTGTGGCCTTGCGGAACACCTCTCTTTCCCCCTCTGAGCTGCGCAGAATGCTGGAGGAGGGGACCCCGTCCATCATCTGTTATTCGGAAAACCGCCCGGGCGTCTATGTGAATCCGATGTGCCTTGCCGAAGGGGAAATGGAGCAAATCGCAAATCGTTTTCTTGAACTGGATCATATTTTGGAAAAAGGAGGAAATGCAATATGAAAATTGAAATGAAACTTGCGGAAATGGGAATCGAGCTTGTTCTTCCCGGTCCGTGCAGCCATCCTATTCTGCACAGCAAACAGACGGGAAAGCTTCTGTTTGTTTCCGGGCACGGTACAAAGATCAGGGGCAAAGTCGGCGCTTCGCTGAGCACTGCCGACGGCTATGCGGCGGCCAGGGAAGCGGCAGTTCATTGCCTTGAGGCGATCAAGCTGCACTGCGGTGACCTGGACAAAGTCCGCAGTTTTGTCAAGGTCTTCGGCATGGTCAACGCGGTCGAGACTTTTACGGAACATCCCCAAGTGCTGAACGGCGTTTCCGAACTGCTTCTGGAAGCATTCGGAGAAACGATCGGAAGCCATGCGCGCTCCGCGGTCGGCATGGGATCGCTGCCGAACGGAATCGCCGTCGAAGTGGAAATGATCGTCGAACTCGAGTGATTTCATGTTCGATCTGCTGATTGCCGGAGGAATGGTCTATGACGGGCGCGGAGGAGTCCCCGTCAGGAAAGACATTGCCGTGCAGGCGGACAGAATCGCCGCCGTCGGCATTTTGACCGGATGCCCGGCCAGAGAGACTTTCGACGCAACCGGCATGGCGGTCACTCCCGGCTTTGTCGATGTCCATACGCACTCCGACTGGAATCTGATGCGGAAACCGGAGCGCGCGGAAGCTCTCTGCCAGGGGATTACAACGGAAATCGCCGGAGCCTGCGGAATCGCTCTCTTCCCGCTGAAAAAATCGGATTACGGCCATGTGATGGCCGGAATTTTCGGTACGGTTCCGCGCCTCTTCTCCTCCTGCGCCGCGTATCTGGATTCTCTTCCTGAAACCGGCGTGAATGCTGCGGTTCATCTGGCGCACTCTTCCCTCCGATGCGCGCTTTGCGGTTTCCGGGATGTGCCGCTTCCGGAAAAACAGGCGCGGGAACTGGCCCGGCAGGCCTTCCGGGAAGGGGCATGCGCATTTTCCACCGGACTGGCTTATTATCCCGCTTCGTTCAGCGATACGGAGGAGGTCATAGCGCTCAGCAGGGTCGCCGCGGAATTTGACGCTCCTGTCTGTGTGCATCAGCGGACCGCCCTGCGGGAAGGAGTTCAAGGTTTTGATCCCAGGGAAGAGGTTCTCGAATTTGCGAGAAAAAGTGGTGCCTGTGTCCATTTCTCCCACTATCGGACCAACCTGAAAAGCGCCGGGCAGCTGGCCGGTCTGCTTGAGCCGATAGAGCGGGGAATCGCCGAAGGGCTCCGTGTAACGGCCGATTTCTATCCGTATCCTGTCGGTGCGGGATATGCGGCGGTCAATCTGCCGATGCGTGTGATGGAAGGAGGCTGCGCCCGTATTCTGGAACGTCTCCGGGATGCCGGGTGGCAGAAGCAGATTCTGGAGGAATGGCGGAAACATCCGGAAAAACTGGCGGCGGAAGGAGTCGTTCTTCACGCGCCCCGTCACCCGGACTATTGGAATCGGACCTATCGTGAAATCGCGCGGATGCGCGGTCAGGAGCTGCCCGAAATGCTGCTTGATCTTCTGGCGGAAGAAAAACTCTGCCTGGCGTTCCGCCCGGGGATGGATGCTCCGGACGAACTCCCCGGGATGCTGGAAAGCGATTTTGCCGAACTGATGCGGAACCCCTGTTATATGTTCGGCTCGGATACCCTGCCGGGGTATGCGTTTCCACATCCCAGGAGTTACGGGACCTTTGCCCGGCTCCTGCGCCTGGCCTTCCGGAAAAGTGTGCCGCTTTCGACATTCGCGCAAAACGCTTCGGCCAGGCCCTGTCAGCTTTTCGGGCTGCGCAACCGCGGAATTCTGGAAGAGAAATATTTTGCCGACCTCTGCGTGTTCCGGCATGGTGAGGTCATTGACAGGGCGGTATTTTCCAACCCCCGTCAAACGGCTTCCGGCATGCAGCTGGTCGTTGTCAACGGAAAAATTGCCGTCAGAAACGGCCGGCCGACCGGAATTCTTGCCGGGCGTCCGCTCCGGAGAGGAAAATAACTTCCCGCACAGAGAGAACGCAGGATGGAAATCAAAGGAATCAGCCCGGTCCTTCCAGGTGGGGCCGATAAACGCGGCACCCCGGCACCGGACGGCTGCAAGTTCCGCTGTGAGGCCGTGATTGCGCTCGAAACCGACACTCCCGCTTTATCTGGAAATGGGGGGATCAATGATACTCCGTCCGGAAAGAAAGAGGAAAAGCTGATGGACATCCCTGTGCAAATCTGTCGGTGCAAGCGTGTCGTCTGCATCCTTGCCGATACGCGGAATCACATCCGCAGGAATGCTGAGAGGATCCTCTTTTCTGGAGAACGGTTCTTAAAGCAGAGAGGGGTGAACCGCCGTGGCGACTGCCGCGTTCCATCTTTTCGATCCGGTCCGTTTAATGAATCAGTTTTTGAAATCCTGTATAAAGAACTCCGCGGAGAGTTCAGAGAGGAAGGAATCCATGGGACAGTATGACGATTTACGAGGGAAACGGGTTCTTGTCACGGGAGCCTCCCGTGGAATCGGCGAAGGAATTGTCCGGGCCTTTTCAAAAGCCGGTGCACGGATTTTTTTCCATTACCGTTCCGATCCGGAACTTGCCGAACGGGTCGCTTCTGAACTTGCAGGGGAAATTCACCTGTTCCGGGCCGATTTGAGCAACGACGGACAGCTTGCCGGAATGTTTGCCGCAATAAGAAAAGAGTTTGGAGGACTGGACTGTGCGGTCAACAACGCCGGATGGAACCATCCTCCCCGTTCTCTGGACGAAATCGACTCCGAATTGTATTATCGTCTGACTGATATCAATATCAAGGGAACGCTGTTCTGCTGTCTGAATGAAATCCGTCTGATGCGGGGGCATCCGGGAAGCATTGTCAATATCGGTTCCGTGCATCAGGACAGTTCCGTTCCGGGGAGAACTCTCTATGCCGCCAGCAAGGGGGCGATTCACGCCATGACCGGCCAGCTTGCCATTGAGGCGGGAGCGGAAGGCATCCGGGTGAACAATATTCTGCCCGGTTACATTGATATCACAGGGAGGGGGGCTGTTCCGGCTGAAAATACTGGAATCCCGCTCGGTCGTTACGGAACGCCTGCCGACGTGGCGGCTCTCTGCCTTTTCCTTGCGTCGGAGGACTCTTCATTCATCAATGGTGCTGATATTGCAATTGACGGAGGAGTGCAGAGAAAACTTGCTCGTATATTCTAGAGTCTGTTTACACTATTACGTCTTTAATCATGACAAATAAAATGAATCCTGAGAAGATGTCATGTGCGAGAATAAATGGTTCTGTTTTTCAGTAAAAAACAGGTAACACTTTTCTCCTGGATAATCAATTGACAATCAATAAGATGCAACAATAAATCTTATTCTGTCAATAAGAATCAAATAGCATGAATAAATCTGATTGCAAATCAAGAATATTTGAATGACGGATTAAAATTGAGCGACGTTGGAAGATCTGCTTTCAAGGAAACGCGATCCGGAAATGCCGGAAGTACCCGTAGGACGGAGTGAACGCGGGAATAAGCCTTCGATTAATGTAATTCCCTGCCGTGACGGAAAAGCCTGATGACAGATAACGCGGTATCGCGATTCTCCAGGCATGGGCGTTCGCGCCTTTCCTCAGTCGTTTTTTCTTGGAAATGTCTCCAGAATCCATTTCGCCAAACGCTTGATTTCCAGATAAATGCTTTCCCGTTCCCGCCTGGAGAAGAGCGTAAACTCCTCTTCCCTGCGTTCCCATGCGCACTTTCCCGCCAGCACTGCGCGTCTGTGCCGATTGGCCCGTTCGACAGACAAATGTACCGCCACGGCGAATGAATTGAACTCCTCCTTATCTTTCAGAATCGCATGCAAATAACGTTTGATTTTCCTCTGGCTTCGCTCCATCACCCCGTTGAACTGCGGAAATCCAGGCGGACTGTTGAAGGGAATCACAGCGAAGATTTGTAAAGCGGAAACTGCGCTCAGACGATGGCAATTACCGCGCAGTTGCTGTTTCTTCAGAAGACGAAATACATCACGCCGGTGCACCTCAATTCATTGGGGGCGCCTTTCAAATTCCGAAGCACTTTTCTCCGCTACTGACAGGAACGGAGCAGAACCCTTTTCCCGGTATTCCCGGAGCCATTCGCCGAGGGAACTTTTCCCGATCCCGAGTTCCCGCTCGATGGCTTTGACCTGATAAGCTTCCTCAAGGCAGAGTTTCACTGCCTTGAGCTTGCCGGCCGCCGAATAGCGGAGCCCATTCCGATTCGGCACTTTTCCAGGTGTTTCTTTCATTTCACACCTTCCTTCTTGTTCAGAGAAAGGTGTTATTCTTTTTTACACACTCTTCAGACCATTTTCCCGCAGCTTAGCACATGTGACAATTTCAAAGATTTATGAGACGCCTGTGAAAGATTTTTATATTTTTTCTTTCCTCAGACTTGATTTCCACATTTTCCGATGTTAGTTTTAAAAAAAGAACAATCATGAACAAATGTGGCGTTTTTATGGTGGACTTCCATGAAAAAATGATGTGCGGCATCGGGAAACCTGCATTTCGCCGCACGATGCTGGAAGATGATCTCCGCCGCCTGATCCTGAGCTGCAGGAAGAATTTCGATGAACCGCTTTTTACAGAACAGCAGCTTGCGGAGAACTATCATCTCAGCCGGAACACGATCCGGAAGGTGCTCCAGAAACTTCAGAATGAAGGGCTGCTGCAGCGCAAAACCGGATTTGGAACCTTTGTCGTTCCACCGGGAGAACGGCCGGCGGACAAGGTTTGTCTGCGGCATATTCTCCTGGCGACGGCATGGACGCAGAGCGATTATTATGTGCAGCGCCTGATCTCGGGAATTCTGGATTATACCTTTGTGCATCATACGAAGCTAGACATCATTGACAGCAGACAGATGAGCGCACCGCGCATGATTGCCAATTACCGTGCTCTCAAATATGATGCTCTGATTCATGACCGTCCGGAATCCGGAACCATTCCGCTGATCGAGGAACTTGCGCAGGCCGGTATTCCGCAGGTCACGATCAACCGTACCGCTGCGGGAGTTCCGGCACTGTATGTTGATCATGAAGATGCGGTCCGGCAGGTCCTTGACTTTTTCTTCGGGATGGGACTTTCGGAAATCTGTTTTGTCGACATGCAGGTGGCCGAACCGCTTTTTCACCGCCGGAAAGAGTGCTTTATCAAGGAACTTGCACGGCATGGCGTTGCTTCTCCCGAGGAGCATCTCTTTTCCTGCGCAACGGGACGAAATCCGAAGAAACGCTTTCAGGAATACTACCGGAATCATCTGGAAATCGAAGCATTCTTCACAATCCGGACCCTCACGGATATCGTGATGGAGGTGGTTGCCGAATCCGGACGGAGCATTCCCGGCGATGTCTCCCTGATCTCGCTGGATGAAGACAGCCGTGATCCGAAATTCCGGGATGTTTCCGTGTTCCGCGAGCCGATCTGGGCGCTTGGTTATACTGCCGCCGAACATGTCTTTCGCGCTTTTTCCAGTATCCCCCAGGAGAACTCCATCACATGGCTGCCCGGGGAGCTGGTCATCCGGAAGAGCTGCCGCTATCCGTTCATGGACTCTTCGCGCAGGGACTCTGCGGAGAATCCGCAGAACTCATTTCCCCTGCCGGGATCATCTTTCAAATTCAAATAAGGAGGAAGAGACTATGCGGACAATTTTTGCAGTGGCTCTTGTGCTTTGTCTTACCGCGAATGCCGCGGAAGTTGCGATTCATGGAGATTTTTCGAAAAAAGGGCGCAATGGAGTTCCCGAAGGATGGGTGTTCAATCCTTATCAGGGACACCGGCCGTACCCGGCCGTGAAGGTGGACGCGGGAGTCGTACACTTTGCCAATGTGCGCGGAAAGGAGGGATTCGGATTCAATTCCGCCCTGTTTGACGTGCAGCCCGGCGGCAAGGTTCGTGTCTCTGTCGACCTGCGGGGAAAAGGACGCGCGTATTTCCGTCTTCATCTGCTGGGGGCCGGTGGAGAATGGTTCGGGATGACGCCTTCACATTTTTTCCCGCTTTCCGATCAGTGGCAGAAGGTTGAAATGGAATTCTCCGTAACCAATCTGAAGCCCGGCGCGGTTTCCGCAAAGGCAAAGATCATGCTGGGGACGGGAATCGGGTGTGAACTGGCGCTCCGGGATATGAGAGTGGAATTTCTGCCGGGGCGGTATGTCGCGGGCAAGGGGTCGCTGTCGCGCTCCTGGAAACTGTTTCTGCCTGTGGCGCGAGAATTCATCCCCGGAGCGGAACTCCTCCTTGCCGTTCCGGAAACCTTTGGCGGCGGCAAGGCGGAAACCGTGCATCCGGATGGGACGCTGTTTGATCTGGCAGAACGCTTCGGTTCGCAGAAGGCGGGGAACTGTGCATGGCTGTTTACGGAAGTGGAGGCGCCGGCTGTAAGCGAATTCACGATCGGTGCCGGAGCGGACTGGTGGGTCAGTGTTTATGTCAACGGAAAACTGCTGATAGATACAGCGGAGTCTGGAAACCGGACAGGCAATCTTTCCATCACGAATCATGTTGCGACCGCCCTGCTGCGGAAGGGGAAAAATGTGATCGCCGTCCGCTATGTGACGGGAAAGGGTTCTTCGAAAATCCATCTCGGCGGTCCGGATGACTTTACGGGGAAAAACGCGTATAAGATTGTGAAGCATTTCTTTGCAGATGATTTTGAACGCCCGGATCCATCGCGCGCCGGTTCGCCCCGGATCATCAGCGGCATACTCTCTCCCGGCCTGCTGGTGGAGACCCGGCAGGGGGTCTACCGGGCAGGCTCCGTGCTGATTCCGGAACAGGAAGTCCGGATTCCGGACTCTCTTTCCGAGGCCCGGTTCGCATTGGGATTTCGCCTGTATGCGCTGGACGGGGAACTGCTCTGCCGTCTCGGCGCGTCCGAACTTTCCTTCGGCCGGACAACGGAAAGAATTACGGCTCTGCTGAAAACAGGGAAAAAAAGAGTTTTTTCCCTGCCGCTTTCCATGGAGCAGCTGCCTGCGGACATCCTGTTCACCATCGGATCGGACGGACAGTGTTCCCTGCGCATGAAAAGCCTTGCGGACAGTTCGCAGTGCGATGCCTCCGGTTCAATTGAGCTTCCCCCATTCGCCGTTCTGGCTCTTGCCGAAGGCTCCGGTTCGGCAACTGTGGATCAGCTTTACGCCGGACTTGCCGTTCCGGAGGGGCGCACGAAATCATTTCCGTTCCGTTTGTCACCCGCGCGTGAGTTTGATCCGGTCAAGGCCGGCTGGAAGCTGGTATTTGAAGATGATTTCAACGGAGCGGAACTGGATTCGTCGAACTGGAACTGTTCATTTCCGGAATACGCGAAAACAGACGGGAAAGGCAATCTGGTGATCACCGCGGCATTCGACCAGAAGGGCCGGCTGCGCTCGTCGAACGTGACCAGCCGGAGGTTTTTCGGCTATGGCTATTATGAGGCCAGATTGAAATTCACGCGTCAGCCCGGCTGGTGGGCGTCGTTCTGGCTCTGGGGCACCGGACACCATCCGATGCTGGATGGAATCGAGATTGACGTGTTTGAGGATTATTACACCAGAAAAACAAAGGACGGTACTGATTTTGTCCTTGACCACAATCTGCATACCTTTGTCGGCAATGTTCAGAAAAGCTGGAACTATCTGTCAAAAATCAAGGCTTCGGAATTTGAGGATTTCCATACCATCGCCTGCAAACGCACCCCGTTTGAAATTTCGTTTTATCTTGATGGAAAACTGATCTCCTCGCAGGCGAATCACAGCAGCTATGACGGTGTCGTGTTCGATCCTTTTTCGCACGGCGGCGGCCCTGCGGAACTCAATGCCATTTTCAGCGGGATCATCATGAAGCCGAACGCATGGGGCAGCAGCTGGAGCAATCCGGCGGACGGGCACTTCCCGGAGCATTTCCTCATCGACCGTTTCCGCTTTTACGAGTATCCGGCGGAACTGGCTCCGGTTGTGCGGTGGAAAAAAACACCTGCATCCACGTTGCGGATCGTCCGTCCGGGAGCGGATTTCGCATTTGAATTTGAAGCGCGTCCCTCCGCCCGGACAGGCTCACCGGTTCAGGGGGTATACCTGATGGACACCGGCGCGATCATAGCGCACAGCAAGAAACCCTCCTGCCGTTTCCAGCTTGCGATTGATCCGCTGCATTACGAAAACACGCCCTATATGATTCCGGGACGCAGCGGCATCCGTCCGTCACTCGACGGCCTGCACGGATTTTCCGCGCTGGCTCTGGATGCGAACGGAATGGCATCCTGCGCGATGCCGCCCGCCTTTGTGCTTGTCGTTCCGGACAAACCCACGACACCCTATCTCGGCAGGGCGCAGCGAATTCCCGGAAAACTCAATCCCGCCTTTTATGACGAGGGCGGTAACGGAGCCGCCTATCTTGACGACCGGGGGAATTTTTTCAACAAGCCGGGCGATAAACCGTTCCGGCCCGGTGAAGATGTCGATACCGCGGGAGAGGTGATCGGGCGCGTTATTGCGGGAGAATGGCTCAAGTACACGGTGGAGATTGCACAGACGGGAAACTATGATATCTCGCTGAAATGCGGAACGCCGGTACGAGGCCGGGAACACCGGCTTCTGATGTTTCTCGACGGAACCGCCGATCCTGTCGCGGTATTCCGGATTGAACCGCATGCTTCGTCCCACTGGGGATGTGATACGTTTGTGAAAGTTTCCGGAGTATCACTTCCGGCTGGAAGGCATCGTATCGTGCTGGTTCCCATGGGGCTGTTCAACTTTTCCACACTCGAATTTCTTCCGGCGGGAACGACGAAAACAGAAAAAAGAGGGTGATTCTGCGGAAATGATCCGGCTGCGGCATTTCTGCACCTGATTGTGTTTCCAAATGAAAAACAATAAAATAAGGAAAAAGAGATGAAAGATTCGATGGTATTTCTCCGGTGCGGGCAAAGAGATTCCCGCAGGTCATTTTTTACATTGATCGAGCTCCTCATCGTGATTGCGATCATCGCAATTCTGACCGGATTGCTGCTGCCCGCGCTCAAACAGGCGCGCGCAACGGCGCGTTCCATCGGATGCATCAACAACATGAAACAGATCGGAATCGCGAACGCTGGATACATCCTGACGAATCACGACTGGATTGTCCCTGCCCAGCTGATCAATCCAGGTGACTACTGGTTTGAGCTTCTTGCCGTGCACGGCGCGCTTTTCAAGGGGATCAGTCCTGCGACGACGACGGGCACTTTTGCTTGTCCGAGCGAAGATACGCCATTTGGATGGGGCAAGGAAAACGGAACTCTGGTTCAATACGCCTACACCCATTATTTCGTCAATGCCTACCTGACCGGACGGCCTTACTCAACTTCCGAATACTGCGACAACTTCTGGACGAAAATCACCCGTCTCAAACAGCCCGCGCAAACCCTCTTCTGCATGGACAGTTCCAAAAAGAATCAGTTTTATACAAAATCCTCCTATGAATTCGGCTACCGGCACAACGCGCGGGGCCGCAGCGACATCTCCACCCTCGGCGGCGGAAAATCCAGTCTGCTGTTTGTAGACGGTCATGCCGAGAGCGTATCCGGCATGACAATGCGCGCCCGCTGGGCAGACCTCCCCCTGAAGGATGGCCTGGAATGGACGAATGGTCAGTCTGGCGTCGGGACACCGGTTTTCCCGTGAGTGAACAGAGTGGAGTGAGCCCGTCTGTTTTCTTTCGCGGGAGCATCCGGTCTGCCGGAGCTTTCGCGCCGGTTATTTTCTCAGGATGGAGGGTTACCTGTCTTTCCTGCATCCGCATCGAAAGAAATCCATATGATTGAATATGGCCTTTTACCGTCCTGCCCCGGACGCTTTTCCCAGAATGCGCAGAAATACATGCTGCATATAGTCCGGAGCATCATCCATTTAACGTGCGATTACCATTTTGCAGCCACTCCGCGGAGTTTCTCCAATGGATTTCTCCAATTCGCAAACCACTTCCTCATGAACCCCTGGAAGGGGAGGGCGTTTTATGAAAAAGTCGCATGACTCCAAATTCAAAGGCCGTGTGGCATTGGAAGCGCTGCGCGGGGAACTGACCGTGGCCGAGATCGCGGGGAAATACCAGGTTCATCCGAATCAAGTCCAGCAGAGGAAAAGGAAACTCATGGAGGGAGCTTCCGAGATTTTCCAGTTCAAGAAGGCAGAGCGGAAAGAACGCAAGCCGGATACCGAAGACGATCTGATGAGGAAAATCGGAAGCCTTGAAATCGAGAATGACTTTTTACGAAGTGTGTCCACCTTCTGCGGCTTGAATCCAGAAAAGCTCAAATAAGCGATCAGAATCCGGATTTAAGCGATATCGTCAATTGAAGCTGCTTCGTGTTCCCCATTCAAGCTTTTATTACAAGCTGCGGATTCCTATGGAGTCCCAGAAATTTTAATTCAGATCAAGGAAACCAATTCACCAGCTCGGTATTTGTTGCGAAACTCCGGACCTATGGCATTCTGATCAGCATGGACGGTTGGGAACGATGTTTGGATAATGCAAAAAATGCAGTGTTTCTGGTGGGCGTTGAAATATGAGGACATCAAAATCAAAAAGTATGTCAGCATGCCGCAGCTCTGCTTCGGGGTGCAGTATTATGGGAATTTTTACAACTCCAGGCGAATTCATTCGGCACTCCAATATCGGACGCCGGATGAAGTCTATTTCGGAACTTGTAATCAGCAGGCAATTGCAAATAGTAAACCAAGGGTCTTTACACCAATCTTCTCATAAAAGTTGCCCAATCTGGGGGAGAGACGCAAGTTGTTCGGTTTTTGAGGTCGCGCATATAGATGCGCGTTTGCAGAACATCGTTTTGGCTGGTTGCTGAGCTCATCCCCAGGGAGCTGAATTTTCCGAAACCGTATGCGATCCATTATGCAGTCTGAATTGTTGAGGACTTCTGGAAAACATCTTTTTGAATTGGCGTGAAAAATAATTGCTGTCCGAAAAACCGCACCGGGAGGCGATTTCCGTAATTGACAACTCCTGAAGCATCAAAAGCGATGCTGCGTTCTGAAGCCTGAGCTTCAGAAGATAATCAATGGGGGATTTTCCCGTGATTTGTTTGAACTGATGACAAAATGAACTTGCGGACATATTGGTGGCAGCAAGCATCTTTTTAAGCGTCCACGCTTCTCCATAACGGGAGCTGAGCAGCGTTAGAAGATGGCTGATTCTGGGTGCATAAGAAACCCCTTTTCTTTTTTCATTGATCTGACAGTTGAGAGCAAGCAGATAAAGCAGACGGAGAAAGTTGCTGAAAAGCATTGTACGGGCTCCCGGCTGAATGATACCCTGAAAATACTCCATTTCCTCAATCACCTTGACGGCATCAGGAAAATACTGAGGCTCAATATGCAGGATCTCTCCCATATTGCGCATGATTGAGGAAGTGTTGAACAGCAGCTGAAAACCCGGCAGGCCCATCAGATCGTTCCAGAAGGAAGGCAGAACATCCTCCCCGAACAAAATATTATAAATGCTCAACGGGGCAGGTTTTGCATAACAGTGTCTCATTCTTGGAGGAACCAGGAATACATTGCCTGCCTGAATCGGAAGCTCCCTGCCATCAAACAGATGAATTCCGCTTCCGTTATAAACAATTACCAGTTCATAGAAGTTCGGATGATAATGTTCATACGGGATATGATATTCCGTGGAATGCGTGATTTTTACAACACATAATTTCAGCTGATCCCACGCGGGCACATTCAAAGCCGCGAATGCGTATTTCGCTCCGGAACACAATTTCCCGTCTGCAATATTATTCCATGTGGAAAGCCCTTCCTGCTTTTTGGAAAAATCAGATTTGAACGGGATTGTCACACAGGTATTTCTTTTTGCCGGATTTTTCCCCGGCAAGGCGCTTTTTTCCGTTTTTGCAATCCGGACGGCTGACACAGAAAGAGAACCTTTTTTGGCTGTATTATACAGCAGCAGTTTTACCTCTTCCTTCAGTTTTTCCGCCGGGATAATGAAGCGAACGCTCTCCTCCGCACTGATCTTTCTCTCCCATGCAGGCAGAAGAAGGCGTTTCTTGACTGCCGTGTCATAGAGTCCGGCTCCGAAGCGCGCCCCGTCTTTGCCTGAAACTGTGATTGTCACTTCCAGATTCTGGTCGGAAGGTGGAAGTTTCAAGAGTGCGAAATTGTATTTTCCCCCGCTCACAAGACATCCATTCTCCACCGTTGCGGACACATCCTTGTCCGCTTTCCCGAAATCGGAGACATAAGGCAGCTCAAGAGCTGAAAGTCCGAGCATCATCAATGCTCCCGTCAGAATCAATGTGTTTTTCATTTTTCACCTTTCTGTATTATATTCATTTTTCCGCCCGCCGTAACGCCGGATCAGCGCAAGGGGCCGTTTGAGTTTTTCCGCCATGAATGCTCCGATATCCAGCTGTTCCTTCCGGCGCCACGCATACTGATTGTAGACCGGTTTTCCGGATGCCTCACACTTCAGATCTTCCGTCCTGCCGCATGGCAGTGCCTTCCGGGAAAAGCGAAGCAGACGGCACGAGGCTTTCGGTATGGCAAGTGCAAACCCTTTTCCCAGTTCCTCCGAACTCCACTGTTCCCTGCCTTCTACGGTAAAACGGGTATTGGAAACCAAGTCGGTCAGATACCATTTGCCCGGCGGAAGCTCTTTCATGCTCAGATGCCACGTTTTCGACTGGAAGGGATCGTAGTTGTAGAGCCCCGTCAGATATTCGCCGTCAAGCTGATGTGTCCTGCTCTGGACCTTGCCGCAGTAGGCGTCGTAGTAATGTTTCCAGATCCCTCCGCGGACACGGGAAGAGTCCAGCTGCCAGAAACTGGCGCCGCGTGTCAGATCCGCAGCCAGAAGCTGCTTGTCGGCCCTTTTCCCGTCCAGGTAAAAATCCTCCACCTTCGACAGTAGCAGCAATGCTTCCGCGCTTGCTTTCGCCACACATGCCTCGTCTATGTTGTAACGCAATGCCGAAGCTCCGTTCGCCGCCAGATGCAGCATTCCCAGTTTATGATATTCATAGCGCTGTCCATACCCGTAAGTGTCACCGGTCATTTCCGCAGTCTGGCGGCGTCCGGGAAAGTTGAAGGGGGAATAGCCGACACAATACGAGGAGCCGGGAATGGCAATCACGGGTATGGAACAGGAAAGTGCCAGCGCATCCACAGAGACCGCGTCATACAGGCCCCCGACCAGGGTGTCGGCCATAATGAAATCCAGGGAATCCTTCATCAGACGCGGATCCTCCCCGAACTCGCAGATTCCGTATTTCAAACTGCCGAGATCCTGTCCGAAACGGTGCAGAACGGTATTTGCGCCGATCCTGAGTTCCGGATAATCTTTCTTCAGTTCATCGCGCAGCGTCTGATAAAGCAGCCTGGTCTGTTCGGAACGGAAACGATACCACTGTTCCGGATACTTCCTCACAAGCTGTTCCGGCGGAAGTTTTTCCTCCGGAAGTTTGCTGAAGCGGAAAAACGCATCCAGACACGCCGGACAGTAACACATGGCGCAGAGATCCGCTTCAATGTCAATGTCAAGGAACATGGAACCCGCCTCCGCAGCCTCCCGTCCGAGCCGGATCAGTTTCCGGTAGGGATAGCGTCCCGGTGTGATGATCGCCTGGGGGCAGAATGTGCGCATGTGATAGGCGCGGCGGTCCACACCTTTGGAGCGAATGCCGTCAAGACCGACAAGATAATCGGACTCCTCCGCCTTTCCTGCGGCATCCTTGTCCTTCCCGTCCGACCAGAAAACATGCATCAGGGACGCGCCGCCGTAAAAAGAGAATCCGGCATTTTTCCAGAGCTCTTTTCTTCCCTGATTCGGGCCGGAAGGCATCTGCGCATTGACGGCGGAGATGTTCAGTTTCTGAAACAGGCGGATCTGTTCCCTTATCGCGTTGTCGCTGTATCCCAGATTCGGCAGGTGAGTCTGGGACTGCAGTGCAATGCGTGTCCGGGGCAGTTTCCCTTCGGGCAGGCGCACAGAATAAACGCTGAACTCGCCTTTATATGGATACTGCCCGAGTGTTTCCCAATAGACCTTTGCGGTTCCCTCCATGGGTTTATCCGGTTTGATCATGAGGACCACCAGATTGTTTGTCGTGCCGCCGAACATTCCTCCCGGCAGCGGTTTTGTCAGTGCGGGCTGAAGCACTGATTCCGGAATCGGCAGTTCATAGCGGAGATACTTCCTGCCGTCACGTTCCAACGGAAACGCGGGAAACTTGCTGTAATGTTCATTGGGCTTCTTCCATCCGTCCATCAGACTGGCTTCCAGAAGTTTCAGTTCTTCCGGAAGTTCCACAAAGAACTTTGTTCCGCCGCTCCTCAGATCTGTAATTTTTCCTCCCTCATAGTGGAATGTGAATGTCAGATCCGTCTGGAAATCCTGATAAATGGAACATTTCGCATCATCATAAATGGAGGCGGGATAAGCATAAATCCGGATGGCTTCCTTTGCCTGACAGGACAGGAAAAAGACAATACTGGAAAATAATGCAAGTATTTTCATTTTCACTTTCTTTTTGAGTTTTATTCTTTCATCAGTTTCCGCTTTCAGTTTTTCCGTTGCGGAACCACATCATACCGCAGTTTTCCCCATTGGTTATGGGAAAACGCCAGTAATGCGCACTCACATGACCGTCAAAATAAAGCACATTCAGATTGTTGCCATGCCGGTGCACCGGTTTCGGATCCGCAAAGGTATTGGTCATCGTCGGGAAAAAACCGCCGGCGGTCTGAATCAGGACAATACGGAGGATGGTTTTTGTTCCGCCGCCGGAATCCGTCATCAGGAAAAAACTTGAAGGATATTTGATCTCCCCACATTTGAAATGCCATGTCCCGTCGCAGACGGAATGCGATGCGCCGGAAGCGTAGTTCCTGCCATAGGAAAACTCCCTTACTCCGCGGACGAGATCCTTATCACTCGGACACTGGACAAGTTTCTGCTGCGAAATCTTTTTCCCGTTCAGCTCCAGGTTATACCAGCGGCCTCCTGTCTGATCGCACTCAATCGCACGGATATATTCCTTGTACTCATCCTGATAATATTGATGAGCCAGTCCCATGTGTTTCAGATTGTTGACACAGGATGTCGAGCGTGCTGTTTCGCGCGCCCTGTTCAAAGCCGGCAGCAGCATTCCTGCCAGAATCGCGATGATCGCAATAACGACAAGAAGTTCTATCAGTGTGAAACTGTTCGTGAATTCTGAAACAGAATCTCCTCCTGCCCATATGGGCACCTTCGCTCTCCTGTTTGGCGTCATAAGACCATCCTTTCCCGGTTTTATTCACGCGTGTGTGATTCCGACAATATTGCGGAACGAAGCTGCCGGATCAATTCCTGCCTGACCTTCTCAGGCTCCGTTCCCGCTTCAAAATGTGCGAAAAGCCGTTGATATAAGGGATATTTCTTATAGTATTCCCCACATTTATATGGCAGAATCGAAGCGCGCTGAACTTCCTTGAATACGGCTCCGGCATTCGCGAGCCCGGCACCTTTCCACAACAACTGTTCCCTGCGGCGCGCAGGGAAAACACCGTTTACTCCGGCAAGTCCCGACATTCGCTCATAGACAACAGTCTCGATGTAGCGCCATGCGGCTTCCGGATCCCTGGCCCCGCAGGGAACTCCGAGTCCGAAGCACGGCATGACCCCGCCGGCTTCCTTATGGCGCGGCAGTTCCCAGTAGCTCCATTCGGAAATCCGCTCCCTGGGCAGATGGGTCCCGAGATAGGGGTGGCAGACTGTCATTGCCGCCGCCCGGTCTCCAAACTCCAGAGGATAACTCCGTGGAAGAAGGTAGGCATTCGCGATCATATCCTCTTCAAAGAAGCAGCGGAAAAACTGATGGAAGTCATGGAAAGGCTCTTTCTCAAAACCGATCTTTCCGTAACGGTTGAAAAGAGTTCCGCCTGCCTGTTTCAGGAACGGCTCCAGAAATGCAGGTGGGACCGGCAGCACCAGAAGCGGAAGGATTCCGGCACCTTTCAGCTGACGGGAAAACTCCAGGAAATCATTCCATGTCCAGTCATGCGGCGGCGGTTCAATGTGATGCTCATGCAGAAGCGCGGTATTCAGATAAATGACCTCGGGATTGGCAATGATCGGAACCGCAAACAGTTCGCCGATGGCGGTGGAACGGAAACAGTCCAGAATTTCCGGAGCAAAGTCCGCCTCGACTTTTTTTCGGAATGATGCGGGCATCGGCACAAAAGCGTCATCCTGTTTCGTCTGGAAAATCTGAAGCGGAGAAAAGAAAAGCAGATCTTTTTCCCGCATCTCTTTTTCCAGAGATTCCGCGGAAGTGCCGTAAAAACAATGAGTGCGGCAAGATACGGCGGAGTCCAGAATGCAGTTGTCGATTTCGGTCTGGCAGTGCAGCTTGAAAACAGCGGAATAGCGCAGGGGGGAAACAGAAAGCGGCACTTCACTTCGATCTGCTTTCAGAAATGTTCCACTCCCTTGAATCCGTTCCAGCAGATTTTCCTCGACAAGACGCGACACCGCCTTCCGGACAGTGCCAACCGCAACTCCGTAATATTTGCTCAGCACCGGCTCCGTCATCAGACGCTTTTCATCCGTCAGAATCAAACGCTGTTCAAGGTCTGACCGCATTTTTCTGTATAATGTTTCCGCAAGATATGCCGCCATTCCAGATCCCCGTAAAGATATAATTCATACAAATCATTCATTCTATTCATTAATTATAAGCTTTTTCAGAAAAAAAACAATAGATAATATAAAAAAAACTCCTTTTTTTATAATGTGACAAAAACATTTCAATATTATCCGGTGCACGGCTAAGATGAAATACTTCAACTTCAAGGCAGTAATGCCGGATTGGGACTTTTTTTCATGTGGAATTCTATTCTTAACTCGTGCAAATTCTGCAATTTTTTCCAGATCCGCCTGAACTTCAAAAGCGATACTTGTCATATAGGGGGATGACGCATGTTCTGATGGTGTTTCACAAAAGGTAACTTCATTTCTCCCGAGGGGGACACCCGAATGGGAAATGAACTCTTCCGGTGCAGAGCACGCGCTCGTATCGGGGATTTCGTCTGCTCCGACCGGCTGATTCAGCTGAACCGAAGCAGGACTGACTTGAGAATGCGATGCAATTTTTGCGATGCAGAGAGCATCGCACGCTTAACCAAATTTTTTTCTGTAAATGATTCCCCCTCCCTTTTTCTGCTCGGTCATTCCCGGCCACAATTTCAGGCCGCGCAGTAGAAATATCCGCCGGATTCTCTCGCGATGTTTCCTTCGGTGGTCATGCCTGACACAAATGCCGTGATTCCGCCGCGAAAATCACAGAGAGCGAGCTCAGTGCTTCAAGAATTATCCTGAGCAGTGCCGCTGGACCTGGACAAACCGGTGAAAAACATTTTCCCTGTGGCACCGGAGATGATCCGGATCGAATTTCATCCGACAGGAATTATCATTTCAGGCTCTGCTGCGGCAGCACTGTAGAAAATATTGGGTCCCTTGTCAGAAGAGCTCGGGGCGACATCATGAGACTTTTCTCCTTCCAGATGATGCGGTTCGAACATATTGCGCAGACCCTTCACAAGTGCCATTGCAAAGCCGCATGTCGGACAGATTTCGTTTGTTCACAACCTGTGAAGTTCCGTATTCGAGTTTCTTTCCTCCATTCCGGCGGGAAAATAAGGTGCGATGCGGATTGAATCAATCAGAATCTCCTCCGGGCTTACAGTTCCGCGTCCCGGTCCGGCGCTTTCAGGTGCGGTAACATCGCGGATTGTCAGAAGTGCCGGTGTTCCTCCAAGATATCGGAAAACCAGATCACAGGCATTCCAGCACTGCCGGTTGGTTCTGTCCGGAGGATAATCGCGCAGAAGCCGGAAGCGGTTTTCCAGAATCTCACAGCTGTTCAAGGCGACGCTGAACAGATATTTTTCCTCCGCCGTGCGTGCGGGAGCCGTAACCAGAATCCGCAGAGAATAAAGTTTTCCCTCCTGAAGATTTTTCAGTTCCTGGCTGACGGCATTCACTTTTCCGCGGACTCTTTTCATACGGAGCAGTGTGTTTTCCGACTTCGGAAAGTATCCTCTCCGGAATCCCCATTCCGACTTTTCCAGTATGGAAATAGATCCGGGCATGGCGGGATCAACCGTCCAGTGATTAAGCTGATCGCGCCATTCGGGATTTTCCAGAATTCCGGGTTTGAGCTGATAGCCATACTGTTCGGAGAGCATTTCCGTCCGCCCTTCCAGGGCATAATGACGCAGCAGCGCGCTGTACCAGCGGAGGATTTCCGGTGTTGTATAATGCGCTACATACATGGAGAGTCCGCGGATTCCTGAAAATTCCGGATTGACCGCAATCGCATTCACCTGTTTTTCCAGCCAGACCTTAAAGTCGATTTCCGCATTATTGTCGGAAAACTCCATGGTTGACGGCGCAATCAGGATGGATTCAAAAGCCTGTTTGTCGGCGTGGAGAAAACCGGCGGTCCGGTTCAGAAGACGGATTTTCATTTCCTGCTGATAGTTTCGGGAAAAAGCATATGCCTCCCATAAAAGATACCCGTTTTCCGCGCGCAATGCTTCCAGCAGCGGTTTGACATCCTCGGTTCTGGAATCCCAAGGTATTCCCAGCCAGGCATAGAAGTTTCCGGATCGTTTCCTTGCCAGGCGGCCGACGGAACGGACCGCGGCAAGTGTGAGCGCGTCGAATCCCAATCCCGGAGAGGTATATCCGAATTCCCCGCCGTCATGCGTGGAGACTCCGGTCGGGAGAATGAATTCATCCACGATGATTCCGTCATTCCGTGAAGCGGTCAATTTTTTCGTCCATGCGGCTTCCCGTGTTTCCGCTTTCGGATTCATCGGAATCGAGACAATGAGCTTTCTGCCTTCCCCGCGCCATGTGTCGAGTTCGGGATGAGACCCGGCGCTGATGAGCATGTTGAAATTCGGCAGAATGTTTTCACGCAGGTATTTCCAGTGATAGATGTACATGCCGGTCCGTCCGTATTTCGTATCATGGGTCACTGTCAGAACGGAGTCGCGCGGCCGCTCGAAATCTCCGGCGAAAAAATAAAACAGCAGCGCCGGCGCGGTTCTTATCATGGTTTCCGAAGGGGACAGATTCCGAACCTGATATGTTCCTGCCGGAAGTTCGGCGAACCCTTCGCCCCGGACAAGCCGCACCGTGCGTTTTTCCCTTCCTTCCAGAGGCAAATCGCGCGAATCCATGCCGCTTTTGAAAAAGACCCAGCCGTCACGGGGATTGCGGAAGGTAACACTTCCCTCCACGGGCTTCTGTTTCAACAGCTCACGGGAAAAATTGTTGTCCGCCGTCACGGAAAATGGCACCAGCATGAAAAAAGCCAGCAGTACGGTCATCGGGGAATTTATTTTCTTCATGGAAATGTGTCCTCGTTGTTGAATTGTCAATTATTGAGCTGTCTGGTGCCGACAAGGCTCCAGAACAGATAGGAGTGGTGGGAGCTGAGATCAAGACTGTCCCGCCCTGCAAAAACCAGGGAGATTGCAATGACCCGCACCGGGGACGGACTGTCGACATGACCGTCAAGATAAGCCGTTTCAATGGCCTGCCGATGGCGCATCATATCTTTTTGAATCTGCGGATATGTCTTGATATACAGGGGATTGTGGAAGGTGTAACAGGCTGCTTCCTCGATTCGTCTTCCGCCGTCCATCAGGAGCATGGTCGCGGACGGCTGCTTTGCCTGTGTGACAACCCTGCACGCAATATTGGCATTCAGTCCGTAATGCGTTGAGTTCCCGGTGATATTCGTGACGGGCATCGCCGGGCAGACATGAACGGATTTTTTCCCGCTGCCGGAAACACTCTTGTCCCCCAGATAAGAGGCAGTGATTTCCACCCAGTTCGTCATAAGGACGGGTGTGACGCTGCCTTCCTGACGGTCATAGGGATAATATCCTTTGTTGTCATCGGCATAAAGCGAACAGATCATGGCCAGATTTTTCAGGTTGCCGCCGCATTTGATCCGTTTGGCAAGTTCCCGCCCCCTCCCGAGCGCCGGCAGCAGCAGACCAACCAGAATGATGATAATTGATATTACAGTTAAAAGTTCGATCAATGTGAATCTTTCCACATGCGGAAACCGCTGCTTCTTCCGGCATCTTTCCTCTTCCGGTTTCAGTGCCTGCAAAGGTTGTTCACTTTTCCGCACATCAATATTCGGGCATCTCAGCCAGACGCTCTCCTCTTTCATGACCCGTCTCCTTTTTTCACAGTTTCACAAGAGTCCAACCGACATAAATCATTGTGGAAACGGGGCTCATTCCCCGCTTCTGCATATGATCTGCAATTTAACCACATACATCTCTCAGTGCAAATTCCCCGTTTTTTCAAATACAGGAACTGCTCGCCGCGCCCCCATGAGATTCCCGCTGTTCGACAAGACGGACAGGCAGCAGGATGCGTCTGGGAATCTCTCCGGGATGCTCCATGCGGAAAAGACACTCCTGAAACGCATAGCGGCCGATACTCTGCCAATCCGCGGCCAGTGTCGGAACCTTTTCAAAATCAGGGACATGCAGACATTTTCCATCCACGCTCAGGACGATATGCTTCTCCACCAGGGATTTCCGCGGATTCTTCTTCCGATAATTCACCAGCGCCTCCTGAAGCAGCGACCCTGTGGCAAACCAGTAGCCGACATGCTCCTGGAACGATGCCGGTTCGAGCTGAATTTCCGCCTTTCCTCCCGCGCTCTGCCATGCGGAAACAAACAGGGCGGCTCTCTGGCAATAGGCCGGGCGGCGCTGCGGATCAATCACGGCAATCACTTTTTTCAATCTGTGACGGAGAAAATATCCGACAGCCAGTTCCGCGGCCTGAAAGGCATCCACGTCGAGCAGGGAAATTCTGCCATTGTAATTATTCCGCATGCAGAGTCCGACAACAGGAATGCCGACATTCAATTCCGTCAGAGTGGAATCATATTCCGCAAGAAGGATGATTCCGTCCGCTTCGGCGGCAACGGCGTCAATCTTCCGCTGCGAGATTTCCGGAATGGAAACAAAGTGCAGTTCCAGCGCCCAGTTCAGCTCCTGCGCGGCCTTCTGAATCCCGAGAAATGCCGTTGTAAAAATTCCCGCCAGCCCGCTCTGCGCCTCGGGTGCGAGAAACACGGCGATTTTTCCGGCGGATCGCGCGGACTTTCCGCTGCCGCCGTTTCTGACATAGACGCCGCTCTGCGCACGGGTTTCCACAAGACCGATTTCCTCAAGATAATCAATCCCGCGCTTCACGGTATTGAAGGAAAGGGTGAACTGCGTCATCAGGCTGCGCAGAGGCGGCACTCTTCCTCCGGGCGGGATTTGCCCGCTGATGATCTGCTCCCGCAGAAAATCAATCATTCCTTTTGCTTTTCGCGGTTCAGGCATGAAGCACCTTTTTAATTGATTTATTCTGATATTATATTATAGATCAAAATAGATCAATTGCAAGGGGCGTCAAGCAAAAAAATCAAAAAAATCGCGGAGTTTTACTGTTTTCCCGTTCTCTGCTTTTCAAACACGCGCCGCCCCCATGCGCCGGCTCCGTTCGGCGCAATGACTTCAGCGGGCTGCCATTTTCCGTCATTTCCGAGGGCAAGCCAGGAAGCGTCGCTGAGGATTGTTTCTGTACCGGAAAGGGTTCGGATGGTGATTTCCGCGAGAACGCCGCAGGGGGCCGCTCCGGTATCGGCCGCTTTGATCAGGATCTCGTTTTCCCCCTCTTTCAGATAAGGTGTGATGTCAAGCGTCATCATGATGTTCCAAAGAGAGTTTCCGGCGGCTTTCCGCCCGTTTACATAGAGTTCCCCGGTATTGTCGCAGGCAAATTTTGCGACGGCTTTTCCGTCTTTCAGACTGTTGATTTTCACACGGCGCTTCACTTCGGTCTTTGCATAGGCGGTCTGTCCGTTCGGTTTCCAGATCCACATGGCTTTCCCGCGATACGGAATGTTCCTGTCATAACGGATGGACAATGCGGACTTGAACTGCTGTTCCAGTTCTGCGTTAAAAGGTGTCAATGCCGAGTCGCCTTCCGGATATTCCCGCGTGTCGGCAAAAAACCTTGCCGTAAAGGGTTTGAGGAGAAAATCCGCTGTTTTTTCTCCGGCGGGCAGCTCATACATGTTTTTCAGCTTTTCCGGAAGCGCGGCTTCTTCCCCGCTCCGATTGATGATGCAGGCATAGTTGCGCCCCTGAATCTCCGTTTCAAAAAGTGCGCAGTTTTTTCCCTCCGGGAACGGAATTCCGGAGACATTCCGCCAGAATGCGGAGAGTTTCCCTGCCTCGGCACAGGCATGCAGAAGATTCTGATAAAAGGTTTGGCTGGTGTTATAGTGCACCCCCCAGAAGACAATTCCATTTGCGCCGTGGAGCATGGCATCGAAGATCATGAAGCGGAGTTCACCGGGAGTCGGGTATATTTTCGACGATTTCTCATGGATCTCCCCCCAGGAAAAACCCTGCAGAAACATCCAGACGGGTTTCTGAAAATGCACGGATTCGCGCATTCTCTGCGCATATGCGCCGACGGCAGATGCATTCTTATCCGGAAGAGCGGAGTGGCTGCTGGGGGGCACCGGATAAATATCCACGCCGAAAATATCGCATTGCTCGCCATAACGTGCGATTTCCGGAATGGAGCCCCGCGGCGCCTCATTGATCCAGACGGGATGATATGGGTCCAGATTCTTCAGGAATTCATATCCTTTGCGCACTTCATCCACTGCTGTGCCGGTCCATGCCGGTTCATCCGCAAGGAAATAAGCGAGCAAGGCCTTGTGTTCCCGGTTCTCAGGCGGAAGAAGGGCTTTCATCCGCGCCTGCCATTTGTTCTGATAAGCTCCGGGATCGTGTTTGCGGAACGCATCCATCGCTGTATCAAGCACCAGACGGATTCCGTATTTCTGCGCAAGATTGAGTTTCTGCGCAAGTTCTCCGGCATTTCCGGCAGAAACCATAAGCGTGTTGACGCCACTCCTGGAAAGCGCATAGGCCTGCGCTTCCGTTTCCAGTCCTTCCCAGATGCCAACGGCAAAAAATGTTTTTTTTTGAATCATCAGCTTTTCGCCTGCGGGTATGACGGAATACGGAACTTCGGGAACAACCTTGATTGTTTTGCGTATGTTCGCACCGCCGGATGATCCGGCGGGCTGTGCAGATACACTCAGGCAGTACTCCCCGCTCTTCAACTCCCCGGGAAGAAGCAGATCGAATCCGCCGCCGGAACTTGACGTCTCAGCCAGAATACGACCGTCCACGCCGGACAGCGCAATGGCTGCCCGACGGATCGGAGGCGTGAAAGATAGATTGCCCGCAATCCGTTTTGTACCGACGGGATAGAATTGATTCCGGAATGCGGGAAAAGCAAGGGAAATATGGATGCCCGCGCGTTCTTCCGGAGAAATCTCACGCAGGGAAAAACCTTTGACGGCAATGGCGTCTTCCCCTTTCAGGAAGATTTGGACTGTTCCGCTTTCAGGGGCGGAAAACATCAGTTTCCGGGAGTGGAAAACGCTTTTCAGGGCATCTCCGGAAAATGCGGCAATCGTCTTTGCACCGTTTTTGATTTCGATCCGGTAGGCGGAAAACCCTGTTGTGGCATCCGCCGTCAGACCTCTGACCTCCAGGTTCAGTGCATAAGATTTTCCGGGGACGACACTTGCGCTGCGGGAAACGGTTTCCTTTCCGGCGATCCGCAGGACGGTCTCCCCGTTTTCATTTGAGAGTTTTCCCCCCTTCCAGGCGGACTGAGGCAATGTTTCCGTTGAACTCAGGGAAACATTCCGGAAGCGGACCGTGCCGTTCTTTCCTTTTGCGGCAATTACGAAATAGGGATTGGAGCCGTTTTCCGGATACCGGAAGGTCTGCGACACACTTCCTTTTCCGTTTTTCAGCGGACTGTAGAAATTCCGGATTCCGCGGATTTTTCTTTCGGCATCCAGATATTCCAGATAAACCGCATACTGCAGATCCTCTCCTTCACCCTGAATCTCCGCCTGAAAGCGGTATTCCGCCTTTGCCTGCAGCGGCAGTTTGTCCTGAATCAGAAAGCATTGCGTCTTACCCGGCGACAGGCGGATCCGGACGCCCTCTTCAGCGCGTTCGACCTGAGCCTCCCCGCGTTTCCGCCAGAAACTGAAGTTTCCGGAATCGTCAAGATCCCGGAAGCTGCCGTTCCGCAGCAGTTCCGTTCCAAACAGTGGTGCCGAGAGAAGAATAAGAATGAAATACCTCCACATTGCAGCATCCTTTCCTTTGTATAGTTGGAGTATTCTTTTCTAACTGGAATCAGAGTTTTCCGCCAGTCAGACAGTTGAACTTGTTTTTCAGGCGCACATAGACGGAATCGCTTTTCAATGTCAGGCTTGCGCCGTTTCCCCTCTCCTGTCCGGCATGGCCGTCAAGCCAGAAGAGATTGACCGTGCCGTCGTGAAGCGGCGCGATCATGCCGACCTGATTGCTCCGGGCGCGGGAGACGGAATCCGCCATCAGAACATTCCCCATGTCCAGTGTGGTGGAAAGAATGGTTTCGCTTCCCAGAAGGGTTTTGCTCGGAGACGGGAATCGTGTGACTTTCTGTGTGGAAAAGCCGACTTTGAAAGTCACACCGTCCGTGTTTCCTCCCAGATACTGATAATTGTAGCCGTAACTGAGCAGATGTCCCCGGCTGCAGCTGAGGCCTTTTTCCCGGGTATTGGCAATGCCTTCCCGGACATACTCCTGACGGGGCGTGTCAGCACAGCGCATGATTTCCGGATTGACATAGGCATTCCGGTATCCGAGCAGCTGCGGCCAGTAGCCGATGTATCCGGTCCCGGAATAGGAGGGATCTAGCACCCCGGGAACGGTGAAATCATTGCTGTCGGAGAAATAGGCTTGAAATCCCATTCCCAGCTGCCGTTCGTTGGAAAGACATGTGACGGCTTTCGCCTTTTCCCTGGCCTGATTCAAGGCGGGGAGCAGCATGGATGCCAGAATTGCGATGATCGCTATGACGACCAGGAGCTCCACTAATGTGAAATTTCCCCATCCAATCTTTTCTTGTCTCCTGTTTTCCATTAAGAATCTCCTCACACATTTTTCCTTTTCCAGAATCTCATTGAGCGTCTCACTGCCGATCAGCGGAATGGAACCGTGGCGGTATCCGCAAGGCGGGAGGCAGGAGTCATGACACTCCATAATTCGGAGAGTGTCGTCTCCGCAAGACAGACGCAGCTGTCTCCCGCGCCGTAATAGATGCGGAGACGTCCGTCCTCTTCGAGAACGGCTCCGCAGGGAAACAGGGTGTCGCGGACCCAGATCTCATACCCTCCACTTCCGGTTTCATAATCTTTTTCCGCAACCATCAGAGGCGTCCTGGTAATTGCGGTCAGCCGGGTCGGATCATCGGAATCGAACAGTGCCGCTCCGAAAGTATAACGCCTCGACCACATTGTCCCGCGGGGAAGCGGAGCGGCACGCTTCGGATCGTCGTCAACCGCATGGAAAATAAGAAGCCAGCCCCGTTCCGTCCTGACCGGAGCGGGACCTGCGCCGATCTTGACATTGGCAAAAGGAACATCCTCGCATCCGAGAAGCAGATCCGATTCGCCCCAGTAGCGCAAATCGGGGGAAAAGCTGTACCAGATGTGAAAACGGTCCCCATACTGCACTGCGGGCCGCTCCAGACGCATGTATCTGCCGTTGATCTTTTCCGGAAACAGAACCATGTTCCGCTGCTGCGGAATCCCGAGCGTGACAACGCGGAAATCCGTTCCGCCTTCCCAGCGGGCGATTCCGGGCCGTTCCGAATGGCAGTTCTCAAAACAGAAGGCCAGATAAAGTTCCTCTTCCAGAACCGTAAGACGGGCATCGCAGACCCAGGGAAGCGCCTTCCCCCGGTAAAACACCTTCAGCGGCTCCTTTTCCAGTGTAAAATGAATTCCGTCATCGCTTGTCCCGAATCCTGTGCAGATGGACTGCATCGGGGCTTTGCCGTTCTCCGGCAGCAGATCAATCCGGGGAGCGATATAATATCTCCCCCGATATCTTGTTACACCGGCGTTGAAGAGATAGCTTGCAGGATACGGTGCATCCTGCGCGGTCAGAATGGGATTGCCCGCATAACGCCGCATAATGGGGCTGCTGTGAAGTTCTCCAACCGCTTTCGGACCGCGGAAGGGATCATTTTGCAAGATCATTTTTCCTTTTCCTTTTTGCATGATGCAGATCTTTGTTTCTGCTTTTATATTATACGGAATCCGCGAAAAATGACAATGGAATCCGGAAAAATCCATTCACGAAAAATCAAGTTTCTGACAGAACAGCATAGTTTTTTATAAAAAACAGCATACTTCTGCTTGAAAATTTATGTTTTTCCTGTATTTTTCCATAGAAAAAGATATGATGAGCAGCAGAAACGAACAGAAACATTTGCAGGCGGAACGTTTTCTCCGGGGAGTGCTCAACCCTCTTTCTCCCGGGGAACGCATGCCGTCCCTTTCGGCACTGATCCGCCTTTCCGGTTTGAAGCGGACCGTTCTTGAGTCGGAACTCCGACGGCTCGCACAGGAAAAGCAGATCCGGATTCTGCCGAAAAGCGGAATATACCGGAGACGGCACGGAAAAAAAGAGGAAACCGTCTTCGTGCTTGCCGGCAGAACGGCATTGCAGAAAGCGGATGGATTCATGCAGAATCTTCTGACGGCGCTGGAGAATATCGGCAAACGTCACGGCATGAAAACCGACTATCTCGCCGTATCCGATCCGCTGCTTGAACAATTTCCCCGGATTGCCCGGGAACTGGGAATTCGGCACTGTTTTTTTCTGTCGGCACTTGAGATGTCCATGTCCAGACTTGTCATGCGGCACTGTCCGCACACCGTTCTGATTCTGCCCAGACATCCACCCTGCGGCGGATTTGCCGTTCTGGACTCGCTGGGAATGAGTATGGAACAGCTGGAATACGCCATCCGGCTCGGACATGAAAGAATCGCCTATGTGCATAATCTTCTGCCGGATGAGGAAAACAATGTCTATTTCATGCCGAATCAGACGAACCGCCTGCTGGATTATTACCGCACGATGACCGCCCACGGGCTTCCCGTTGAACCGGAATGGGTTTTTTCCGGTTATGACAACAGGCACACCTTTCAGGAGAACTGCGGAAAAATGATGCACTGCCGGCGTCCTCCCGGAGCCGTTGTCATATCCGGTTCTTTTGTTGTGCAGATGTATGAGTATGCGAAACAGGAAGATATCCGGATCGGACGCGATCTCTCGCTGATCAGCTGTGATGTGCTTTCCAGAAAAATGAACCCGCAGCTGACCAGCATTACGAATTCGCCGGAAGAGATCGCGGTCCAGGGGTGGCAGCTGATGCGCGATTCCATGGACGGGATGCCCGGATATACACTGCGCGCGGAGAAGAAAATCATGACGGGAGCCTCATTCCGGAGAATCTGATATTTCCCCTCTTTTTTTACACCGGAAACAGAAGATCCGGAAAAAACAATGCTTTCCTGCGTGACTCAGAATCCGGAGATGACCGTGAAAATGCGCTCCGCTCTTCCGGAAGGCGTTTCCATGCGAAGACGATAGGTTCCGGGGCGGAGCGTGTCCGTTGGAATTGTCACTGCCAGGCGCTCTGCCGGAAGGACACGCCATTTTTTACATTCCGTTCCGTCTTTCTTCAGAATCGTGCACTGGAGAAAAGCATCCTTCCGCGGTTCGGAAAAGAAGGCGTTTGCAAAGACCGTTTCGCCATGGATGACAATCCGGGGGCATTTTTCCAGCCGGAAATTTTCCCGGATCTCCAAGGTCCGGTGACTGCGCCAGTCTGTTTTTCCTTCGGTGCGCCAGCCGATCAGAAACGCGGCTTTTTCCACATTCAGGCCATTGCCGAGAGGCACTTTCACGCGGAGCTCTTTGCCGTTTTCAAGAGCAAGTTCCTTCCGGAAGAATTCAAGCGGGGCACGGTCACCGATCTGATACCCTCCGATCAGTATGCCGTTACCCTTTTTCGCTGCCGAAAGGGAAACAATGGCATCCGCGGCTGGTTTTACGATGAACTCCGGCCAGTCGACACGGATTGAGCATGGCACTTTGTCCGGCATCACTGCCTTGTGCATAATCCCGAAGCGGGCGGGAATCGCAAAGATTTTCTCGTATGTCCGGCTCCAGGCCAGCATTTCTCCCGGGGAATGATATTTTTCCCGGAAAAAGTTGATGCGGAAGGTCCGGTCGGCAGGGTGGATGTTTGCATTGGAAAAGGGAATTGCGAATTCGACAATCCATTCCTCTTTTCCCCGGGAAACCGCGCTTTTCCATTGCAGATCGTGAAACTGCATCGGCTTTCCGACCTTTCCCGGCAGGTGAATCCCGTCAAAACGCCCGCCCAGTTGACGACGTATTGCGAGAACTGTTCCGGATTTTCCGCATCGCCGAGATAGACTTCCACACAGTCGTCCTGCCAGACGCGTCCGTCATAATCCTTCGCTGCTTTTTTCCGGAGGAGTCCGGCCATATCCGGTTCGTAACAGCGGAATGCCACATAGAGGTTTTCGGCGTCGCATGTGGCGAGAATCCGCGTCGAATGTGTGTTCGGAAATTTCGTATTGTTCTGCAGAAGCTGCGGAATCAGTGCCGCGTTTTTCCATGCGGGATCATCGAGATGTCCGTCGATCTCCGGAGGTGTGGAGCAGACCGGCAGTGTCAGCTCCGGAACAGGCGGAAGTTCCGCCGCTTCAAGAATGCAGAGTGAGGCGGCGGCAAGCAGAGAGAGTGAAACTTTCATCGGATCACCTTCTTGAGTTTCATGATTTCATTTGCCATCAGGAGACGGAGCCGTTCCAGGGTTTCATTGTCGATGGTCCGATGGGAAAGCGCATCGTAAGCGGGAATGCGTGTGGAGCTCCATCCGGTTTGTTCATCGAGAATCCAGTCCAGAACCTTTTGCGCCTGATCCGCTTCCGGCAGTTTCCGTTTTTTTCCTTCGGCAATCAGAGCCCGGAGCGTCGCGGCGAATTTGTAGTCGAGAATGCCTTCCCGGAGTCCCTCCAGCTGAAGAGTCGGGTATGCGGCTTTCGGGTCTTTCCTTGGACGGAGGTAGGCCATTGCGTAAACAAACGCATTGACCTGGCGGAATTCGCCCATTTCCCAGTTGTATGTCCAGGGAACATGCACGGGGAACCCGGATTTGAAAAAGAGCAGTCCCGCAAAATGGCGGTTCGGAGCAACGGCTCCCTGTTCATTTTCATAGGCGCCCGCGCCGAGGAACCAGAAGTTGACGCGCAGCATGCGTCCGGTCTTGCGTCAGTGAGGGTTCATGAGAAAAGTAGGGAAGCGTTTCTGGAATCATTAAGGAAAGCTTCGAGAAAAGCAGCCGGCTCAAGACCGCGAGCGGCGGCGGTATGAAGGACAGAGGCAGGGATTTCACGTGTTTTCATTCCGCGTTCGGACTGAGAGCCATATGAAATTTTTCCAGTCACGGCAAGAGGGTGCAGGGCGCGTTCGGCATTATTGTTTTCGCAAGGGATATGGGGAGATCGTATTCATTGGAAAAGGCAGTCCTCCTTTTTGTACGGAAAATATTCTGCAAATATTGAACCGCAGGATGCTGTGCCGGACGACGGCATATTTCCATGATTTGCTCTTTGATTTTCAATGCCCGCTTCCGATAAGAATTCAAACTGTCTCCGGAGCCGGACATCCCGATCGCTTTCTTCAATAAAGTGCTGAGTTTCGGACAGAAACATTGAACTTCCGGTTCTTCCGGGCTGTCCGCCCCCCTTTCTGGACTGATTTCCCTCTGTGGAATTCTCCTTGAACACTTTTTTCGAACTTGGGGTGCTTCATCCAAATACTTCTTCATCCCCCTCGACGAAGATTCAGTTTCTTTTCCAGTTCCCTGTTTCGTTTCTGAATCTCGACAAACGCAGTTTCCAATTCTTTTTTCCGTTCCAGTTCCTTGCTCAATTCCTCATTGCGCATTTTCGCCAACCGCAACTCCAAACGCAAGGAAAAAAAGTCTCTTCCCGGAACTGCTTTATTTTTTCCATACAACTACGGAAATCTCTTTCCTGATTCTTCAGGTTCTTGAACAGCTCCGCATTGATTGCCTGCTCTTCACAAACTCGACTTTCCAGCCGCGACACCTCATTTTCAAGAATCGATATTTTTCGTTTGTAATGACTGCTGCAGTGCAACTCAACCTTGCTTCCGGGACTTGTTTACCACAAATGACAGCACACTTTCTCAAAAGTACAAGCATAATATCTTTACTTTTATTGATTTTTTTTTCAATTTTTCCGATCCAATCCAAATTACTCACTGACGCAATACGTACCTTCTCCAAAGCAGCGGAAGTTTTGCCAAGTATTGATACCGTTGCCTGGAACGCTTCTCAGACAGAAGACGCATTGCTCCGATGGAGGAAGACTGCGTATCAGATTCAATCGGATCAGCTTCGGAAAATGGCTGATACCCTATGCCGGAGGGAGGAATTCTGGGATTGCGGCATTTCCCGCACATGCCCAATGTCTCCATGTGAGGTTTCAACAACAAAATGCGGAGAATGCCCTGCCATGCGTATGGATACAGATTTCCCAGGCATATGCGCCTCAGGAGTTTCTGTGGAAGAGGCGCATTTTTCCGTTTCTCCGCAGTATAGAAGGTTCAGCGGTTGTCGAGTTTCCCGTATCCGTTTTCCACGCGCAGAGCATTGATGATGGAAACCTGGGGATAGGCCAGTCTCGTGGGGCGGCTCAGGGCATTGCCTCCAAGACAGAGCGCATTTGTGAAATTGCTGTGATTGATGTAGTTGTTTGTCAGGTCCACAGAATAGATGCCGGCATCAGCGGAAATGAGTCCGCCGAGATGGCCGACGTCACTGAGGCGATATCTGGCATAGTCCCGCTTCCCGAAACGATAGCTGTAAGGCACCCAGTCCGCCGTGTAATAAAGGAGATAATAGCTGTCTCTTTCGGAACTGAACGTGTTCTTGTCCGCCGGACAGCGATACATTTTGCTCCGCAGTTTTTCCAGCTCGGTTCCGTTCTTCGGGATCGCCTGTTTCCCGAAGTATCCGTCGAACAGGAGAACAAGCCGTCCGGAACGTGCACTGGAACTGTTGAAGGTATTGTTCAATGTGTTGTCCGCCTGCTGATTGTAGTAGACATTTGAGGAGATCAGATAATCCTTGTTGTCCGATGCATATGAGAAAATCGCGATCCCCTGCTGTTTCAGATTGTTGAGGCAGCTGACGGAACGGGCTCGTTCCCGTGCCTTGCCCAGCGCGGGCATGAGCATGGCTGCCAGAATCGCGATGATCGCAATCACGACCAGGAGCTCTATTAGAGTGAAAAAATTCATATCCTTTTGATGATCAGGTGATTGTGTCGGATGTAAATTACTCCGGCGTTTCTTTTCTTCCTTCTGTGCGCAAATCAGACTTCTTTTCATCTTTTCTTCCTCCTGTATATGTTACGAAATTCTGCGTAAATTCAGTGCAGTTTGACGATGGTGTATACATCCAGAAGCGCTTTGGGAAGCGTAACCGAGCAGATGCCGCTTTTCCCCTTCCGGAAAGAAAGAAGCTTTTCTCCCGGGAAATCCGGAGAAACCGCGAGCGCCTTTTTCATTTCCGGGAAGAAAATCTGAATGACAATGTCTTTGTCCAGAGGCGGAAACGCGGGCTCGGGAAGCGCCTGCGGCATCGGTTTTCCCTTTTCGTTCCGGGAACCCGTCGCGTTGAGAAAGTGGATCCAGAAGACTCCCTCCTGCTTGTACAAAGTCGTCAGGACCATTTCAGGAGCATCAATCTTCCAGACTTCGGCTCCGCGGCAGATTTCGCGCAGCATCTCCTTGTAACACGCATCAAGAGAAGAATTCCGTTCAAACGTCCAGACCCGTCCCGGCGTTCCCTCCTCGGCATAGAGCTTCGATGCAAGAAAAACAGGCGAATAGAAGAACGCGCCTTTTCCGAACACACTGCGCCGGATTTCCGTGGAATTGTCCGGCAGTTTCTGAACCATGATTTTCTCAAGGCGGTGTTCCCCGTGTTTACTGCATGGAATCACATTCTTCAGCGTGGCGCGCCATTCCGGGGAAACCGGAAACACATCGGCAAACGGCCATGCGGAACGCGCCTTTCCGTTCTCATCGTAAAGCCCGGAGTTTCCTGTCAGGAAGACTTTTCCTCCATTCGCCGCAAATGCCCGGATCGCCCTCACATTCGAATCGGAGAGGCAGGGGGTGCCTGCGGCAATCAGAACTTTGTATTTCTTCAGGACATCGGCATTCATACTCTGTTCTCCGATGATCTCATAGGGCAGATGCATGGTTTCCAGAGTCTGCGCCGTCCCGAAGAGTTCCCCCGGGAATCCGGCGGCGGGAGCCCAGTCCCTGCTCGAAGAGGAGAAGAGCAGCGCGACTTCTGCGATTGGACGGGCCTTGTGAAAATCCATGTTGCGGTCCGCAAACGAGAGAAAGGCCCGGCGCCCTGTATTGTTCACGGGCTGATTGATCCATGGGCTTTGCGCATGCATGTTGTTGAGCGCCCAGCCGAAATACGCGCCATCCCAGTTGATCTGTGTGGTGATCAGACCCCAGATGGGAGTGCCGAATGCTGTTTTCAGCAGATTCTGCGCCTTCCGGAATGGTGCGACGGCGCGGGCGCTCCGCAGGATGTTGCGGCTCATGATTTCCGTTCCGAAAAAGTCCGCCCCGCGCGCTGTCTGAATCAGGTCGGCGCCCATGCCGCAGGTGGCGTAGCGGCTTGTGAAGCCATAATGTGTCGTGTAATTCAAAAGCGTGACATCCGGATTGATTTCATTGATTTTTCCCCGGAGGCGCACCCACCAGTTTCCGATCTGCTGCATGCGCCATTTCTGCCAGTACTGCCGGAGCGGGGATGTTTTTGAGGTGAAAAAGGGATCCAGTTCATTCAATGGCAGCTCCCAGCCGGTATCGGCATGGAACTGTTTCCTGCAAAAGGAGCAGCCGCAGCACTCGGGGTAGAACATGACTTCATCAATCATGAAGCCGTCGATTCCCGCGCGGACCTGTCCCAGAAGATATTCCGTATATGCCCGGTTTACTGCGGGGTTCAAAATGCAGTACTGGCATCCGGGAAGACCGTTCCGGACAGTGCGGGTCAGCCGGTCCGGTTGTTCGGTCATGAGGCGGAAGCCTGCGTCCAGATTCCACAGCAGGGTCACATCGTGATGGTCAATGACCTTCATTCCCCGTTTGTGCGCCTGTTCCGCGATTTCCCGTATGGCATTCCGGCTCCGCTCCAGATGCCGGAAATAGGTGTGGCGCGAGTGCAGACCGCTCACGATTAGGACATTGACATGATTTTTCTCCTGTTCGTCGAGAAATTTTTCCAGCGCAGCCTTGTCCCTGTATTCCGCAAGAGTGGCGCTGTTGCCCAGGCAATTGCCGATGACGGCATTGTAGCGGTAACGCAGTCCCGGCGCATCCGCGGGAGGAGTTGCACGGGGATCAAGAAGCTCTTTGGCGGGAGCACGCATCTCCCGGCCCTGTTCCGGCATCGGGATTCTCTCCTGGACCGCGCGCAGTTCCGGTGCGGGGCGGTAGTGTTCATTTCTGAAGAGCACTGACGGCTCGAAGCCGTCACTTGCCCAGGGGCCCCGGCGGATGCTGAAGTCTTCCGCGTCCGCCATCAGGAACTGCGCGGCAAGGGTGGACAGCAGAAACGATCCGTCAAAGCGCAGCTCTGCGCATCCGCGGGAGTCGATATGCAACGGAAGAGTCGTGACGAGGAGCTCTCCGGGAGCGACGGTTGTTTTTTCAACAGCTGTTTTTCCGTTGCATGATATGGAGAACTGATTCGGCGTCCCTGTGCTGTTCCCCGATGAAAGCGTAAGGAACCAGAAGCCGGGACGCAGTCCTTCGATCCGGAACACGCCGTCCTCTCCGGAAACGGCACTGTAAAGAGCGCCCGGCTTTCCGCTGTTCCGCCGTTTCAGGGGAGATTTTGAGACCCAGCCGTACCGTTTTCCTTTCTTCCATACGGCGGTATCCGCGGAAGTGTACTCCTTTCCGCGGCGGTCCGCTCCGAAACTCAGAAGCAGTTCCGGATCAAGATGCTGGGTGTAAAAGAATTTACGCATTGCGTGAAGCCGGTCGTAATCTTTCATCCCCCCGCGGCAGATGCGGATTTTCGCGCCCGTGAATCCGCCGTGGGGGAGAAGGACGCTGCCGCCGATCATCTGAATCTGGTTTTTTCTGCGCAGCACCTTCCAGAGTCCGCGCAGAGCGCCCTCCCTGTAAATGCTGATGAAATCCCCGGGGCCGACGGGGTTGAAGTCAAAAAGGAATCCCGGATTTTTTCCATCCGTGACGCTGAGGAAGCGCCAGTCTGCGCCGAGAAGCATTCCGTCGGGGGTATTGTCCGCAACAACGCCTTTTTTCCGGACTTCCGCCGTAGCCCGTCCGATATAACCTTCAATGGTTTTTCCTTTCCATGATTCAAATGGCAGAATCAGCTGTATGGTTTTGCCGGCGGTGACATCCGGTGCATATGCGGGAGCCTCGGTCATGAATGTGATCTCTACCTCGCTGCCGCTGCCGTTCACGGCAATCTCCGTACGGAAGCTGCTGTGCGGTTCCTCGCTCCAGAGATTCCAGGCATGACCGCCGTCGGGGAGTGCTGTCCGGGTGTTTTTCCGTTTTTCCCCCGGCGGATTGTTTGTGACAAAGGTAAGAATAGAATCAACAACGACTTCGTTTCCGTAAAGGATTCTGAAATTTCCGCCGGACAGTTCCTCAACACGGAATTCCGTGGCAAAGACGCCCAGGGAAACAAAAAAAAGCGGAAGCAGTCTGATCAATTTCATGGCATTCTCCTTGTATCCATCAGGTGTCGCAGATCTGGAAATCTATGGGGCAGCGATAATTGGGCTGATTGCAGCCGCTCTCAATCAAATCATAGAGCATGGAGATGGCATGATCTGCCAGTTCCGGAAGACTTGAGGAATATCCGCTGATTGCCGGACTTCCTGCCATATCCGTCGGCATGAGATCCTTGCCGAGAGAAAAAAGCCGGAAATCCTGTTTCGGACGGAGGCCATGCCGGAGCAGAAGGGAAAAAACAAGAACCGCATGGCGCTCCCGGTAGCAGACGATCCCGGCGGGGAGCTGCCACTCAGGTGGAATGCTCCGATAGCGTTCCTCAATTTCCAGGTGATCCTCAATCGTCTCCAGAGCCATGCGGTGGATTGCCTCTTCCGGAAAATTCCATTCGTGAAGAAGCCGGTAGAAGGAATTCAGGCGTCCGTCTTCCTGCGGCGAGGCAATAATATCAAGTGTTTTCATGCCGTGAAGCAGCAGGTAACATGCCGCGCGGTCGTTTGCATGATCAAAATCATAGCAGACTATGTTGGCGGGCGGAGGATTCTCACAGTAAGCGGTCAAGGTGATATGACGAATTCCCAGGGAGACCAGTTTCCGATGTGTTTGTTCCAGATAATGCGGGCAGAGATAGACGCATCCGGAAAGATTCTTCAGGAGCTCCGCATGTCGCTCAATATCACTGCTGCCGATGATGACGGTTGGAATATGCTTTTCCAGCAGGTGCTGCTGCAGCAGTTCCTGCAACGTCCAGGTCCATGGCCCACGATGAAAGGGGAAACGCAGCCCGTCCCGGACCATATCCCGGATCAAGGCGATCCGATACTGCGATTCGCTGCGGCGATGGATTGCCCGGGAAGACTCAATTACCGTCGGGCTGCATCCGTTTTTCCGGGAGATCAGACGGATGGACTCCAGATAATCCAGACCCCGCTTCAATGTGGAGCGGCTGACTTTGAATTCCTTCATCAGTTCTTGCGCAGACGGCAGACGTGAGCCCAGGGGATACTTGCCGAAAATAATCCTTTCGGTCAAAACAGACTGCAGATAAATGGATCGCGATGTTTCCTGGCGCATTGTTACACTCCGAACAGATTCTTTTTTAACAATAGCTTTTCCATTTTTCATTTCAAGGTGGAAAAACTGCAAAAGGTTTTTTTCTCCGCATTCTTATGAGCCAACTTGCTTTTAAGATATTTATCATAATATACTTATACAATATATAATAACCGGTCCATCTTCTGTGGGAATATATTCTCCCCTGGACATCTTCCTGCAAAAAAGGTTGTCAGAAGTCCGGCTTTCTTCGAAAATTGCCTGAAAGATTTCCGTCAAAGGGGAACCAGGAATATCTCCCTGAAAAAAATCTTGATTTTCTAAAAATGACCGTCCCGGCGGCTAGGACAGGTTCAAATTATTGACTCCTTCTGTATTGGTGTGATGCCGTTTCTTTGTCAATGGATGAAATAAAAACATCATTGCAGAGGGCACATGTTCGAAAAACCAAGAGGCCGGCCCCATTTTCGCACAATTTGTAACAATGGTCTTTCCGGTTCAGAGAGTTTTTCAGCTTTTATGAAATTCGCTTTCTCGGAACGAACGACCTTTTGTTGCATCGGAGATCATCAATGAAAACGAGTTCTGAAAAAGGACCGCTTCGTCCTGTTTCAAAACTCGTTGCTGCCGCAATTTGAAAAAATGAAAAAATCTTTTCCAATCAGCCTTGACATTTTCATGCTGGATACAAATAATAAAAGACGGGTGCGGAATTTTAGAAAAGGCGGCATCAGAATGACAAAAACAGAACAGGTAATCCGATACATCAGGGAGTATGTCCGGACGCATAATCTTCAGGCCGGCGACAAAATTCCCTCCGAATACGAACTTGCCAAACGCTGCGGAGTCAATAAGACCACTGCCAACAAAGCGGTTGCCCGCTTTGTCCAGCAGGGCCTTGTCGAACGGCGCGGAGGAGCTGCCGGCAGTGTTCTGACGAATTCCCCCTCTGTCTGCCGGGGAACGCTTGCCATTCAGACTCTTCTGATTTCCGGACTGACCTACGGGGCCAGAATTGTCCGCGGTGCACAAGCTGCGGCGGAGGAAAACGGTTATGCCCTCCAGTATTATGAATCAGGGCGAAACAGTCGAACCCAGCTGGAAATGATGCGTGCCTCGGGGGTGAGTGGCCTGCTTGCCCATTGTGCGGATCCGGTTCCGGAAACATATCCTCTGCCGGTTGTCTATCTGGGAAACAACCCGCCGGAAGATCAGCGTAATGTTATTTATTCCGACATGTATGCCGGAGCCAGAGAGCTTACGGGGCTTGTATATCAGCGGGGGCACCGCCAACCAGTGCTGATCGTCCATGAGAAAAACCATCCTTTTGTTCAGGGGATTCGGGACGAATTGAGGGAACATGGTATTCTTTTGAAGGAAAGGCAGATTTTTGCCGTCGGTTCCACGCTGGCCTTCAATCCGTCGCTTGTCTGCAAGGAAATTCAGGAATTCTTTCCCGATCCCGGCGTCATCATGTGTGCGTCGGACAATCTCGCCATGCGTCTGCTCCTTCATTTCGGGGAGCAGCGCATCGCCGTTCCGGAAACGTGTTCCGTCACCGGATTCGGCTTTATGGAGGAGTATCAGCGTCTGCGTCCCATCACTTCCGTAAACCAGTTTCCCGAGGAGCTCGGCTATACCGCCTGCAAGGGGCTGATTGACATCCTGGAAGGGCGCAGGAAGGAAATCCGGATTTCCATCACTCCGGAACTGGTCAAGGGCGATACTCTGGCGGTTCTTTCCTGAACTTTTTTCGAATACAGCCGGAGGAAATGGTGCACCATGCCGCATAATGAATCATTCATAATGTCGAGAAAAAATTATATTTGGATATTGACAATGACAATTTGTTGGAATATAATATAAAAACGGGATTTTACATCGGATATTTTCAGAAAGGCGTTATGAATGATTCATTATGCGGCATCAGAATCCGGGAGGGACAGGCATGAGTAAAAATGTGAAGCGTTTTACATTGATTGAACTTTTAATTATGATTGCAATCATTGCCGTTCTGGCGGCCATGCTTCTGCCGGCGTTGAACGCGGCGCGTGAAAAAGCCAAATCCGTTTCCTGCCTGAATCATTTTCAGCAGGTCGGAAAGGCGGTTCTCTTTTATCTCGGCGACTGGGCGGACTTCTATCCGTGCGAAACCGATAGCGCGCCGAATAAAATGCGTCTTCTGAGCTGCGGACGGACCGACCGGCTGATTTCGGATTATCTGAAAATGGAAATTGATGTGCCGTATATCGGGCAGATCCGTCCGGATGGAACCCGTTCGCCGCTGGCATGCCCTTCCGAAAGCAGAACCGGAACCATGTCGATCGGCTACAATCAATATTTCTTCCGTCCGTGGGATTATGACGGGAAAAGCGTTTACGCCTACAAGAGCAGCCAGGTCAAACGCCCGACACGGACCATGCTGTTTGCCGAAGCTCCGCCAACAACCATAAGCGGGCGTCTTTCCTATAAATTCATTCCGTCGGCTTCCGCGGGGGAACAGTACGCCTATCGCCACGGTTCCGGGATCGTGACCGCGTTTGCCGACAGTCATGCCGTCGTCCTGCGCCGCAGTCAGTTTCCCCATGTTACAAGCGGTTATCCGGGGTATCATCCGGACGCCTGGCTCTGCATCTTCTGGTCTGTGACGGGAAATCTGGATCTGAATTTTTATTGAACACCAGTTAAGATAAAGGAGTCCGCATGGCAAGATACTGTATCATCGTTTTACTGGGAGTGCTCTCTGCTCCGTTGTTTTCCGCAGCGCCGCGCTGGTGTCCGAAACCCGTTGACACCGTTCCGGAAATTTATCCCTTTGAACAGCCGGAAAAGGTGCCTCCCGGATTTCACGAAAATCCTTACCGGGAAAATTCGCCGGAACCGGAGCCGCTCAAAACGGAGCGCGAGGCGCAGATGATCCTCTTTACCCGCGCACTGACGAATCCGGTCTGGGCGGAAACCCGTCCGAAACCCTTTGAACGGTGCGGAAAGCTTTCCGCATGGGGGGCTCCCGGGCAGTTCGTATTGCTGAATTTCGCGGTCTATCCGCTTGCCGATCTGAAAAAGCTGAAAGTCCGGGTGAACTCTCCCGTGCAACCTGAAATCACCCGGATCGGCTGCTGGAAGAAGCTCTATCCGAAATACAACTCCCATGCTGGAAAACAGTATCGGAGAATGCCTGAATACATGATTCCGATGACACTCTGCGATGCGCCGAAAGGAGAATCCCAGCGCTTTGTCCTGAGTTTCCGGATTCCGGAAGAACAGAAGCCGGGAACCGTTCATGGAGAGATCCTGGTGTTTCATGACACTTTTGACAAGGCTGCGCTTCTGCCGTTTCAGATTGAGGTCCTGCCGATCAGACTGGAAAAAGATCCGAACAAGCATTACACCGCCTATTATTATGACATCCGGGATCAGCATTCGATATTTTACAAACGGAACAAAGACAACGAAGAGCTTCTGCACAGCCTTCAGCTCCGGGAATATTCCCAGCTTCTGGATTTCGGATTCACGCGGCCGCCCGGCATGCTGCTGCGCTATGACAGTGACAATGACAAACTTTTCATCATGAATATAGACAAGATGCTCGGAGAACTCCGGGAGGCGGGTTTTGATCTCCGGCAGCCGCTCATGCTTTCAGGGTCCGGAGAATACCATTTCTTTGCAAAGCACACGGGGAAGAAGGTCCTCCCGCACTATCCGGGCATCACCGAACTTCCCGAGTCGTATTTCCGGGAGATGAAGGAGAAAATCGCCGCCTTTATGAAGGAGGCCGCCCGGAAACAGTATCCTCCGTTTGTATTCAACCCTGTTGACGAACCCGCGACGGAAAACCGCTTCTGGCTGAAGCGCCTGTATGCCCTTTTCCGGGAACTCGGAGGCCGCACGGTATTCACCTCCGCACCGCCTTTTGTCCGGGAGGAGATGGACGCAGAAGTGGATATCTACTCGGACGGCAGTTTCCGTTATCCGTATGAAAAGGCGGTCTCCGGCGACAAAAAGGAATACTGGGCCTATCCCAACAATGTGGCATACCAGATCAGTGATCCGGAAATCATGTGCCGGAACGGCAGAATGGTCTACGGGTTCGGATTCTGGAAAAGCGGATATCACCAGCTGATGCCGTGGGTCTGGCGACTCCCGAACAGCAACGGGCATTTTCAGGGCCGCGGCGGAAATCTCCAGCTGCCGGACGGGACGGTTGCGCCGGGGCTCTACTGGGCGTGTTTCCGAGAGGGTATTTATGATCTGAACTATCTTTACACCCTGCAGTGTGCCGTTGCAAGGCGGGAGAAAAACGCTATTCCGGGATGCCGTGCACTGATCCGCAGAGCACGCGCCCTGATACAGAAAACATGGGACGACATCCCCGTCCGGGCGGATTATTCCGCGGGAAGCGTCTTCCCGCATGAGGAATACGACGCACGCCGGGCAGAATTCGCCGATCTCATCCTCCGTCTGATCGCTTATCCGGAGGATGCCGGGAATGCAGAAGTGCCTTCGGTTCTGGCCGATACCCGGGGAAAACGCAATCCCGAGCGGACTTTTGATGAATCGTCGCTTGCCGTGTTTCCGCTGACCCGCTGGCGCGCCCATGAAAGAGAAGCTTCCCTTGTGCAGGAGGGCAATGAGACGCATCTGCGTATTCAGGTGGATCACAGCGCGGATGGATTTTCCACACCGGGAACTCCCCCGAAATATCTCTGCGGCTGGCCGCGCATGATCTTCGACTTCCCGCAAAAGACTGATCTCAATGCCTATCCGTATCTGGCATTCGAACTCAAGGTGGATTCCAATCGCAACGGAGAGGCAAACGAATCCTGGCCGATGTGGATTCAGGCGGTGGCAAAAGGGGCGATCCGGACTATCGGGGAAATCACTTCTCTGCAGCCGGCGACATGGCATACCTTTGTCCTGCCGCTGGAGGATGCGCGGCTCCGGGAGGCCGTCCGCATTCAGATCGGGATCAGCGAAAATCAGTATTCGGACAGGGCCGATCTGCATTTCCGCTTCCGGAATCTGCGGCTTCTGGCTTTCCGCACGCCCGCTCCGCTGAATCTGCGGTATGCCGGAAAAATTGAGAAACGGACCCAATTTCTCTCCGTGGATTTTGAACTTGCCGGGCCGCGGGAACAGTGTGATGAAATCGTTCTTGCGCTTTCCGATGCGCAGGGCAGGACTCTGGATCGCGTCAGCCTGGCTCCCGCGCAATACATTTCCGGGGGACTGGGTCTCGGGAAATGCAATCCGGGCAGGCATACACTCGGCATCGAAATTTTAAAGAACGGCAGGTCCGTCTTCCGGAAATCCGGAACGGTTGATGTGATTGATGTTTTTTGCAAAGGAAAACAGGAAAAATGAAACGGAAAACCTATTGTATTGTCGGCTGCGGCAGCCGCGCGCAGTCATTTATTCACGCGATATACGCGGAAAATGCCGACGCCGCCGAACTGCTGGCGCTGTGCGACACCAACCATGCGAGAATGGAGTATCACAATTCCGAAATCGTCTGTCGCTATCACGCGCAGGCGCTTCCCGCCTACGATGCGTCGGAATTCGACCGGATGCTTCTGACGCACCGCCCTGACTGCGTCCTTGTCGTCAGCATGGACCGGACGCATCACCAGTACATCTGCCGGGCAATGGAACTCGGATTCGACGTCATTACGGAAAAACCCATGACAATCGACACGGAAAAATGCCGGATGATTCTCAATGCGGTCCGCTCCTCCGGGAAAGAACTGCGCGTTGCATTCAATTACCGCTATATCCCGCGGAACACCCGTGTGAAGGAGCTTCTGCAGTCCGGCATCCTCGGGACGGTCAGAACCGTTCACTTTGAATGGCTCCTCGACACCAGCCACGGGGCGGATTATTTCCGGAGATGGCACAGGGACAAGAAGAATTCCGGCGGTCTTCTGGTTCACAAGGCCAGCCATCACTTCGATCTGGTGAACTGGTGGCTGGAATCCTATCCGGACACCGTCTATGCCCAGGGGGATCTGGCCTTCTACGGGAGGGAAAACGCCGAGGCGCGCGGCGTGAAACAGTTCTACCACCGCTGCAAAAACAACAAGATCGCGGCAAAGGATCCCTGGGCGCTGCACGTCACGCCCGAAGATACCGCGTTGAACGGACTCTATTTCGGGAAACCCGAGGAGGAGGACGGCTATTTCCGTGATCTTAGCGTGTTCAGCCAGGGAATTTCCATCGAGGACAACATGGCGCTTCTCGTGCGTTATCACTCCGGCGCGCTGATGACCTATTCCCTGAATGCGTTTTCTCCCTATGAAGGCTACCGTATCTGCTTCACCGGAACCAGAGGACGTCTGGAAGTCCATGCCGTGGACCGCGCCTTCCTTCTGGCGGACCAGATCGACAACGCGGCTTTCAATCTTCCCGGTGCAGAATCGGAAATCAGCCAGCGCGGGGAATCGCTGATTCCCGAACTTATCTACCAGCCGCAGTGGGGACGGCCGCGGATCATCACGTATGAAAAGGCAAAAGGCGGACATGAGGGATGCGATCCGCTGCTGTTCCGGCATCTGTTCCGCGGCGCGGATGACGACCCGCGGCATCTTTGCGCGGGCTATGTTGACGGGGTGCGTTCCATCATGACGGGTATCGCCGGGAACCGCTCCATTGCAACGGGCAGTCCTGTCCGGCTCAGCGAGCTGATCCCGGAATGGGATTTTCTGGATGGATCGAACAAGCAGAAAAACTGAAAAGGAAAGGAGGGCAGTCATGAAACAACTTCTGACCGCACTGATGCTTTGCGGCGCACTTCTTCTGGGCGCAAAAGAGATCAATCTGTATGGAAATTTCGCTGAAACACAGAAAAACGGTGTGCCGAAAGGGTGGAACTTCATCCGGGCAAAGGACTATCAGCCCCTGCCGAAATTTGAAATTCTCCGTGAAAACAGTGCAAACATCCTCCATTTCAGCGACATTGCCGGGAAATACGGATTCGGCTGGGAGTCCGCCGTCCGCATTCCCGCAAAGGCCGGCGAACGTGTGACGATTACGGCAAAGGTCAAAGGAAAAGGCCGCGGCTGGTTTACCGTGGAGGCAACCAGCGCGTCAGGCAAATGGAGCGGCGGATTTCCGAAACAGCGTTTCCCGCTGAAGGAGGAATGGAATGAGGCAAAAGTGGAACTGCGCATCGTAGATTTCAAAAAGATACCGACGGGAAAAATCACCGTGCTCTTCGGCGCGGACAATGGCTCGGAACTCTTTCTTTCCGATCTCAAGATGGTATGCGCAGCACAGTAACGGATGTCTCCGGAGCGGGAAATGAAAGATAGATATCCGGCCGGGCTTGCACGATCCGCATTTCTCTTTCAAGAATGGAACGGTCCGCATCCGGCGCATTGCTGAATCAGCCAATATATTTTTCCGGATGATCGGAATCGAACAGACGTGCCTCTTCCGGCAGATGGAAGGTCCGGCCCTCATAATCACTCCGGACGGCAGGCGATGGATGCCCGGTAAGGGGATCCGGGCAAGAGCAGGAGCGGGAGGATCTTCTCCGAATTTCATGTGTCCGATCCATCTCTGAAGCCGTATGCGTTCATCCGCTTCGATCCCATAAGGAGTGCAGTATTTATGGAACCGCCTGGCCCTTCCCGTGCAGATGGATCACGGAAATGCAGGCAGGGAAGTTTGGAAAAATTGGAGATTATTTTTCCTGTTCGGAGGGATCAGCGGAACCAGTTCTCCCGCAGGAGCGGAGCTCAAACCAGGGGAACCTCTTCGAGCCATTGCCGGAAACAGATTCGATGTTCAAGGCATAAGAGACGGGTTGTACGGCAGGGGAGGGCGAACGCTCCGACTCCTTGATGACTGGGCACGGGTCCAGAAAAATTCCCGCACCTGCGTCAGCGATCACCGAAGAGATCCTGTTTTCCCAGTATCCGTTTTCAACGGCTTGCAGAAGGCTCAGGCAACAACAGACTTTCAGAAAAAATGAAAGCGCCCCTGATTATCTGGGGCGCTGCCGATCATGCCATTGAGGTTTCTGAACTCTGCATATACAGGAAAAAATGCACCTTATGAAGCATTTCTTCATAAGGTGCTTTCCGGACGGATTTCGTTCCGGCTTCGGTCAGAGTTTGATGTCCCAGCCGTTGCGGTTGACTGGGCGTTTCAGCCAGGTCGGATCACCGGTGCCGTTGGCGAACGTGCACTTAACCGGATCCCAATCGAATCCGGCATCATAGACATAACTCAGATTGCAGAGCAGACAGAGTATCGCGGCACGGGCACCGGTCTCCGCCGGTGAGATCGTGGGTTTGCGCGTGATGCAGCACTCGATGAAGTTCTGTTCCTGCAGCGGACTCTTGTAAAGCTGGACCTTGGCATCGGCAAGCTTGAAATAGCTGTCAAGCGTATCCAGGCAGTTTGCAAGGCGGTTGTCCTTCTTCTGGGAGGGATCGAAACCGTAGTCTTCGCCCACGGAAGCTGCAATCTTCTTCATTTTGCTGAACGAGGTGTCTTCTATGGCTTTCCGGATTTCCGGAGTCGGCTTGACCCCTTTTCCCAGCCACACGGCAATTCGTCCGCGGTTGACGGCGACAATTCCCTTTGTGCCGTAAAATATCGTTCCCCAGACGCTGAAGGGATTATGCTGAATGATACAGCCGTCGGCCAGGACGAATTTCATTCCAAACTGACGGCGGCCGCCGTGAAGAGGATTTGTCGAATACGGTTCTTCGGAACGGATCACCTTCACAGGACCGGATTTGTCAAGGTCAAGGCCCCATTGCGCGATGTCGAGATGATGGGCGCCCCAGTCGCCGTTGTAGCCGGTGCCGTAATTGTCGTCAAAGCGCCAGAACATCGGATAGAATGGTGCCACTTTCCGCGGCGCGCACTGATCCGAGTAGGGGGACCAGGGCGCGGGGCCGAGCCACATATCCCAGTCCACGTCTTTGTTGGGGGCAGACTCCGTTGCAATATCCTGGAATTTCTTTGCCGGACCGTCCCACTGGCAGAAAAAGCGGTGCGGATGCGAAGGTCCGCCCAGATTGGCAGGGAAATCCGCGATGTCCGTATTGTTCTGCGCGGATGCGTTGCCGTAGTTGCAGTCGACATATCTGATCTTGCCGATGAACCCGTTGCGGACGATCATGCAGGCTGTGCGGAACTCCCGCCAGGAACGCTGCATGGCTCCGGTCTGGAAAACGCGTTTGAATTTCTTCTGCGCCTGCATGACCAGAAGCGCCTCCTCCACCGAATAGGTCAGCGGTTTTTCGCAGTAGACATCCTTGCCGGCCTTCATTGCGGCGCAGGAAATGTAGGCATGCCAGTGATCCGGCGTCGCGATGCAAACCGCGTTGATGTTTTTGTCCTTGATGATGTCACGGAAATCAGCAACAGCTTTGCACTTGGCAAGTTGGCTTTTCTTGTTCTTTCTGTAATAGTCGTTGACGTATTTGGCTCCTGCCTCCCGGCGGACCCTGTCGCAGTCGCAGACGGCTTTGACGACAACATTGTTCTGTTTGATGATATTCGGAACCAGGACCGTGCGCCCTTGAATCCCGTAGCCGATGAAAGCGATGTTGACTGTCTTTTCCGCAGCTTTGGCTGTCGAATTCCCCGTGGTTTTTACCGTGCTCTTTTTCACTTTTTCTGTCATGATGCAAGGCGCTCCTGTTTGGATTTCCATAGTGAAACATGTGCTATATGCCTTGTAATGTACTCCCATCTGCGAAAAATGTCAACCGGTTGGACAAATGAATGCAGTTCTGGAGCCCGCAGCTTCTGCAGACATCTTGATTTGTTCGGGAAAAGGTGGAGTGCTGCAGCCGAATTTGTAAAATGACCGGGGAGGGGGCTTGTCGGAAAACCTGTAACAGGGGCAACTGATCCTGAGCGGCTTTTTGAATATAGAAATAGCCTGGATGACCGAACCGGGAATGGCGACCTTCTGCCGAAGCAGAAAGATCTGGGGCCGTGGGAAGATTCCCGTAGCGTTCCTTAGGTGGTTCATACTCCTGAGTGCAGAAGCAATGCCTGCTGTTGCCCGATTGACCTTTTGTTGATCAGCAAGACACTGTCTGCAATGATCTGGTTTCCGAACATCGCGAACCACTCTTGTTTTTCCAGATGTTTCTGGGGGGAGCTTTTGCATTCCGCCTGCGCAATTCCGAGAAGCAAATGAACTACCCCGGTGCGGAGGACGTGCTTGTATCGGGGATTTCTTCTTTGCGCCGACTTACACGGCTCTGTCGTTTTCACCAGGAGCGATAGGAACATGATTGTCTTTTTGGGGGACCAGGTATTGCATTATGAAATTTTCTTCATCAATTCTATTAGCAGAATCCGTATTCGAATCAGAAATTCATTCTTCCGGAAATACGGAATTCCGCCGTTCCGCGTCATTTTTTTTGATTTTTTTCTTCGTTCCCCCCTTGACAATCCGGGAGAATTTCATATAATATTAATATGAAAAATTTTTCACAAAATATCCTTTCATGTGAAAAAAATATCATCGGAGTATTTGTTTTGAATAAGAAATACAACATTACTGCGATTGCCAAACTTGCGGGAGTCTCTCCGGCGACGGTGTCGCGCACACTGAACAACCATCCGTATGTCACGCGTGAAGTGCAGGGCCGGGTGTTTGACGCGATTCATCGTCTGGGCTATCAGCCGCGCACGCCGTCGGACAAGAAACGCCTTGCCATCATCATCAACGACCGACATGAATCCGAGCTGAACTCCTATGGAAGCAGCATGCTGTTTCATCTGACCTGCCAGTGCGAACGGCATAATACAACGGCGGAAATCTTCGGCGTTTCCAATATGGAGCTTCTGGAGGAGAATTTTCTGCGGGCGGCTATTGTGTTTCAGGATTTTCTGACGGAAAAAATCCTGAAGCGTTTTCCCTATACGCAGTTCATCAGCGTTAACAACCGGATTCCCGGATGCGCACTCGTATGTTCCGATGAAAAGCAGGGCGTTGCGCTGGCGTTCAACCATCTCCGGAACAGGGGACACCGGCGGATCGCGATGCTGCTTCCGAACACGGGTTCCAACAGCAGCGTAGTCCTGCGCCGCGCGGCATTCTGCGAACTTTCCGCGGCTGCGGGCATCCGGGATCCAGACTCCATGATAGCTGCTCTCCTGCCGCATCCGTTTGAAAGCATCGTCAAACTGCTGCGCTCCGTGAAACCGGATGCGCTGCTGGTTGCCGGGGAGGACATGCTTTTCCTGGCCAATTATGCGGTTGCGATGCTCGGCCTGAATGTTCCCGGCAACATTTCCATCGTCAGTTACGAAAATTACTATGTCTCTCGTTACATGGTGCCTCCGCATACCACAGTGGCGCAGGATTTTGAACATCTTGCGGAAAACGCCGTCCTGCTTGCAAGGAAAGTGCTTCTGGAAAATGTCTCTGTCGCAGATTCCGAGATCATTCTGCCGAACAGACTGATTGAACGTGATTCCGTAAAACGGAAAGATTCCGATGCCGTGCAGCGGAATATGGATCAAGTGTATGCCGCGTCAGCGGCGGGAGGATAAAAATGCACCCTTGTCCCACAAAAACAATTTCCCGGAAAAAACTGTCTGTGGAAACCGCCGGAACAGCGAAGGCCTCCCGGCAAAGGAGGAGATCTTTCACATTGATCGAGTTGCTCGTTGTTGTTGCGATTATTGCGATTCTGGCTTCTCTGCTTCTGCCGGCTCTGAACAAGGCGCGGCAGAAAGCATATGATACGCGCTGCATCGGCAATCAGAAGCAGCTGGGCATGGCGCATTTGAATTATGCGGACGACAACAAAGGAAACTTCTGCAAACCGCTGATCGGCGGGAGCTGGGCGTGGTTTGATCCGAGTATGAGTCCGTTCATGCAAGGGAAATACATTCCGCGCAAGTTGCGGACAACTCCGGGAAGTCTTCTGGACTGCAAGCTGGTTCCCATAACGGAAAATCCAACAACCAATAATGAACGGAACCGCAATCAGTCCTCCTATGCGCTGACTCGCGACATCGGCAATCTCCGGACACTGGCGCATCCAACTGTGAAGGGCATCACGATGGACGGACAAGGTTATGAGGTGCACTATGAAAACTGGAATGGATACAAGGGCACGTTGAACGGAGCCGTTTATCCGGCGCACAACAAGGTCCCTTACATAGCCTTTGCCGATGGTCATGTCAGTTCCTTCAAAGGGATGAAACTGATTCCCAGCTCCACCCAGTTGAGCTGTTACCGCATAATTTTCTACGGAACAACATCCACCACCGAAATGTCGTGGTATAATTATTTCATGCAGCATGCACAAAAGGATTAAGGAATGAAGATGCAAATGAAACTCTTGTTGACGGTATTCTCTCTTTTTTGTCTTTTCTCAATTTCCGCGGAAAATCTGGTCCGCCGGCCGGAGCCCGGGAAAAATCCGGTCTGGAGACTGACGACCTGGATAAAAAAGCCCGGAACTTTTCTCGTTCAGGACGAAAATCTGATCCTGCGCAATGCGGATCGGACGCAGACAACGATGGTCGAACAGAGCATCCGCCTGAAAGCGCACACGAATTACAAACTTTCCTTCCGGATTATGGGGGACAAGATCGAAAGCGATGGTTCGAAGGGTTCCGGCGCCTCGCTTCTGATTCTGCATCGCGGGAAATACGTCTTCGAGTGCAGTCCCGCGGGAATCTGGAAATCGGTGACAGGGTCGTTCGGCTGGAAAACCTGTTCTTTCTCCTTCCGGACATCGGATGAAATCGACAAATCATGCAATCTTTATCTGGTTCTGCGGAAGAGCAGCGGAAGTGTCTCCTTTTCAAACATTTGCCTGGAAGAGGAGGAAAAAAAACTTTCCCGGTCTCCTGCCGCCGCAAAACTGATTCCGGTCTGCTGGCAGAAAAAAGTCTGGAATCTGGCGGAAGGCCAGCCGGGCGTCCTTTTATGCGAACTTCGACTGCAGCCGCGGAAAAATGTTTCCTACCGGATCGAACTGGATCTGCCCGCGGGAATCGAACTGGCAGCGGCATCGCCGTGGCATCTTGTCAATTCCAAAACGGCGAACGATGCGGTTCTCTCCTTTCCCTCGAAGAAAGGCAATGGTTTCCGGACCTGGCGGGCAACGCTGAACGCACAATTCGCATCGACCCTGCGCCGGGATTCATTCGTCTGGTGCAACCATTACCGTCTCTTCCTGCTGGCGCGGGGGAAATCCTCCGGCGGACGCGCCGCATTCCGCCTGTATGCGGACGCGAAGGAACTGCTGCCGGAACAGGAGTTTCAGATCAACGTTCTGGCCCCGGTGCGTTTTCCGGAACAGAGACTCCGTCGGTTCGGGCTCCATATCTCCTACCTCAACTGTCTGACAGCGCCTCTGCCAGTGCTCAGGAAGGCGGGGCTGGATTACTGGCGGAATCTGGCGGAAAAACCCGAAACGTTCACGGTTTTCCGGTATGGCCGTCTGGCGCCGGAAATCCGCGAAGAGGTACAGCGTGATTTTCGGACGGCACTGTTTGTCGGGGCTCACCATACCACGCCGCTCGGCAATTTCGCCGGATGGAGAAAACGCACCGGGAAGGAGATTCCGACAATCCTCGACAGCAAGGGGAAAAAGATCGACTGGGCCTGCCCTTCTTATGCGGAACAGCCCGGCACGCCGTTCTGGACGGAATATACCGCGGAGCTGCTCCGGAAAAATCTTGCTGAACTGCCGACCTCCGACAGAATCGTCTGGGACATCGAACCGGGAGCGAAAGAGTTCTGCTACTGCCCCGTCTGCCGAAAGAAGTTTTCCGATTCCATCAACGCCGGAAGGCTCCTGACGACAGAGGAAATCCGCAGGAATCACAGCGCCGAATGGTTTGCCTTCCGGGTCGGGCAGAATGCGAGGATCATCAACTGCTTTGCCGCTTTGTGCAGGGAAAAATTCCCGGGAAAGGAGATCGTGCTCTGCACGGATCCGCTCCACTTCTCGCCGCCTCATGTGCAGGAGTGGTGCGGAGTGGACGTCCGCCTGAGCGACGCGAATTACGATCTTTTCATGAATATGCCTTATTATCAGGGAGCGCGCTGGTACGATGATCTCCAGTTCAATCAGACCTCTTTGAAAACGCCGAACTATCCGCTGATCGACCCGACGGAGAACATGGAGATGTTTTACACCCGTTACACTCCGGAGGGAGTCGAAATGAACATGGTTGCGGCGGCGGCGCTCGGGGCGCGGGGAATCGGTTTCTGGCCGGGCGACAACTTCGACGGACGCTATCTGCACGCAATTGCGAACGGCGTCCGGGCCATTGCCGACGGGGAAGCCTGTTATTTCGGGGAACGCTGTGACGCTTCCGTAACCCTGACACCGGAAAATGTGGTCCGGATGCCGGTGGAGGATTCCGGCAGAAAGGTGATCGCCACTGTGCCGGACTTTACGCCGCATCTGCGCTTCACCGCCCATAAGACGGATTCCGCGTTCCTGGTTACCGTGTTCAATTACCATCCATCGCAGGAACTTGTGGCAAAAATCGCCTTGCCGCTCCTGGAGACTTCCGGCACCTGGCATGTGCTTTCTCTGAAAGACCGGAAGCGTTACGCGAAAGCCGATCCGAAAGCCGGATTTCATGCGGCAGTTCCGGCAAATTCCGTACGGCAATTTAAAATTACACGAGATTCAGTCAAAGGATATGGAGAAATGGATCCGGCACTTCTGGAAAAGAAGCTGGCAACCTTCCGGGCGAACAATCGTTCCGAGGCGCTCGCCTTGAATCTGCGGAAAGGGGCTGCGGCACTCTGCTGGGGAGTTCTGCCCGGCGGAAGCGGGCCGCTTCTGAAACTCTCCTTCGGCAACCGCGCGATCTATCTGGACCCCAGCGTCAATGCGGCTGTCACAGGATGCCGCATTGATGATCTGGAAGACATTCTTGCTGGCGACAGCAGAGGGGTTCTGGATGAATTCCATCTCTATTCCCTTAATGAGAACCTGTCCTTCCGGATCACGGAAGCGAAAATCGCAGACGGCAACCCGACCGTGCGCATGACCGCGGTTGTCCCCAGCTCGGAAAACGCCGATCCGAATTCCCGGCATCCCGCCGGGTTGGAAATCGAGAAAATCCTCTCCCTGGAAAACGGCGGCACGACCATCCGTTCCATCTATACATTGAAGAATCCAAAAGGAAATGCCCGGGCCATAAAAACCGGCTTCCGCCTGAAAAATTATCCGCGGCTCGGCGCGGCATGGAATACGGGAAAAGCGCTGCCGTCCTTCTGGCGGATCGATATTCCGGGCACCAGGAACCCGATTTGCTTCCGCGGTTCGAACCGTCCCGATAATCTTGTGCTTGCCCGAGGCACAGCTGAGGTGCCCGGCGGTCTGAAAGGGGAGATTCTTTCCGAACGTTACGCAGGCGGCACTTCGACACTCTCAGCCGCCTTCGGCGACCGGAAAGCGAAACTTGGGTTCTCCCTTACTCCCGAGGCGGCCTGTGCCGGTTTCCTGATCTGGTGGAACAGCAGTGCCCCGGGCACTTTTGAACCGCTGACCTGCGAAACGGTCCTGAAGCCGGGCGAGCATCGGACTTTCGTATCCGTGATCCGGATTGCGCCGTAGGCATTTCATCCGGGAAAACCTCCGCACCATTTGCAAATCGGGTGCCGGCATGCTATATTATTAGCTTGCTAACAATAAAATGAGGTTTTCCTGTGATTCATACGCTTCACTTTCAACTGCTGGCGGCGCATACGCTGTTTCAGCGGACATTTCTCAAACACATTCACAGGGTGTATCCGGATCTTCTTCCCGGACAGCCCAAAGTCATTGATTTTCTGATGCGGACACCGTCCGCCTGTCAGCGGGAAATCGCGGACGCCTGTCTTCTTGAACCGCCGACGCTCTCGCTGATTCTCCGGAAGATGGAGCGCGCCGGACTGGTCATACGGAAAAAAACGCCGGGCAACAGGAAAAATTCCGCAGTCCGCCTCACGGCAAAAGGAAAACAGATCGGGGAAAAAATTCTGGAACTCTTTGAGGAAAACGAACAGCGCCTCTGCCGGGGGCTGCGCAAAAACGAATGCACAGCACTTTCCAAAGCACTGCGGACGATTTTTGATAACGCGAGGAAGGAGGCGTAAAATGAAACACAGGTTCAGTAAGCGCAAACGGTTCCTCTGCTTTTTAATCGGGATGGCGCTCTGCGGGTTCGGAGTGGCGCTCAGCACACGCCCGGAACTCGGCACCAGCCCGATTTCGAGTCTGCCTTATGTGCTGACCTTCACCGCACCGCTGAGTTTCGGCATGTGGACCGTTCTCATCAATCTTCTGTTTCTGCTCGGACAGCTCTGCATTCAGGGAAGGGATTTCAAACTGCATCAGCTCTCTCAGATTCTCTCCGTCAGTCTGTTCGGTTTCTTCATCGACCTTGGAATGTGGTGTTCGCACTTCTACATTCCGCAGAACTATGCGCTGCGGATGCTGGAACAGCTGGCCGGCTGCCTGATTCTGGCAAGCGGCATTGCCTGCGAACTCGCCGCGAATGTAAGCTATCTGCCCGGAGAAGGACTGGTAAAGGCGCTTGCGGCATGGCGCAGCTGGAATTTCGGAACCGTGAAGATCTGTTTTGACGTGACGCTGGTGATGACGGCCGTTCTGGTATCCGTTCTGACCGCCGGTTCGATCAACGGAATCCGGGAAGGTACACTCGTCGCCGCCGTCGTCGTCGGATTTCTCGTTCGTCTGCTTCACGGGCCGTTCCGGACTGTCCGCAAATCGCTGGTGAAAGCCTGACCGGGACGCCGCACAGGGAAAAAACTCTTTGCCGATTCCTCCGAAACGCGCTTGAATAAAAGGCTCCTGTGCGCTATCTTTCCGCGTTCTGTCAAGAGAAACAACGGAAGCGGGAAATGATTGAAATTGCCGAACACGAGGAAACTTTTTTCAAGGAAGTCAAAAGCTGCTGCCTGAGCAATACGTGCGCCTTCTTTTCGGAGGATACGCCGCTCCGGGAGGCCGCTTCCCATGGCGGACGGCCCTACGAGCGGAGGGTTCAGCAGGAGCAGATGGCGTTCGCCGTCGCGGAGGCGTTCGAGAAGAACGCCAATCTCTGCGTGGAGGCTCCGACGGGAGTCGGCAAGAGTTTCGCCTACCTTGTCCCGGCGATTTACCATGCGCTTGCCGTCCGCCGCCCGGTGCTGGTCACGACCGAAACGATCAATCTGCAGGAGCAGCTCGTCCGCAAGGATCTTCCGCTCCTGAAGGATCTCATGAAACTCAACTTCTCCTATGTGATCGCGGTCGGGCGCGCCAACTACCTCTGCCGCCGCAGACTCGCGCTCGCCCTCGGGGAGCACCGCGATGAATTTCTGCCTGTCGCGGGATTTGAATCGGATGCGGCGCAGGTCGCGCGCTGGGCGGAGACTTCCGAAACCGGATTTTATTCCGATCTTCCGTTCAAGCTCGAGCGCGGTGTCTGGAACTGCCTGTGCAGCGAGACCGCCTCCTGCGGGGGGCCTTCCTGCCGGTTTTTCCGTTCCTGCTTCTACTGGCGGGCGCGAAGGGAATGGGACAAGGCGGATATCGTCGTCACGAACCATGCGCTGTTTTTCGTCGATCTCAAAATGCGTGCGCTGGAGCATCAGGAGACCACGCCGCTGCCGGACTATTCGGCCGTTGTGTTCGACGAGGCGCATACCCTGGAGGACAATGCGGCAAAACATCTCGGGCTTCATCTGACCTCGTCGTCGGTCCGGTTCTTCCTGAACCGGCTCTACAATCCGAACAGCGGGCGCGGACTGCTGGTCAAGCCGGGGGAGTCCTCGATGGTCATGCGTGGACTCATCTCTAAGATTCATGAGCTCTCCGACGCATTTTTCGGGCAGTTCGAGGAGACGCTCGAACGCTTTCCCGACCACTGCATGCGCATCCGCCGCCTCGGGCAGTTCGAGGACAATCTCTCCGGTTCGTTCAAGGAGCTGGAGAAAGTGCTCCGGAGCTACACCGACGAACAGGAGAACGAGGAGTTCAAGACGGAACTGCGCGCCCAGATCGACCGGTGTCTGGCAATGAGCGATGCCATATCCGATTTTATTTCGCAGGAACAGCCGGACTATGTCTACTGGGCGGAGGAGAAGCGCAGTTCCTTCACTGGCAGCAGCATCGTCGAACTCTATTCCGCCCCGCTGAACGTGCCGGACATTCTGAAAGGCGCGCTGTTCACGCAAACGTATCCCGTTGTCCTGACCAGCGCGACGCTCGCCGTGAACGGGAATCTGGACTATTTCAAGCGCCGCATCGGCTTCTGCAACGGCTCGGATCTGATCCTCGACACGCCGTTCGACTTCCGGAGCCAGGTGAAGCTGTATCTGGCTCGTTCGATGCCGCTTCCGAGTGAATCGAACTACAATGACGCGGCGGCGCGCGCGATCCGTGATTTCGTTGATTTCACGAAAGGGCACGCCTTTGTGCTGTTCACGAACTACGGAATGCTCCGGTTCTGTGCGGACGCGCTCGGACCGACGTTCCGGAACGCCGGTTATCAGCTTCTGATCCACGGGGATTCGCTCTCCCGGACGGCGATGCTCAACGAGTTCAAGCAGAGCAGAAACGGCGTCATCTTCGGCGCGCAGAGTTTCTGGACCGGCGTGGACGTGCCCGGAGACGCGCTCAGCAACGTGATCATCACAAAACTGCCGTTCGCAGTACCGAACCATCCGCTTATTGAGGCGCGCTGCGACCGGATCCGGGAAGCCGGCGGCCGTCCTTTTGAGGAATACACCATCCCGGACGCGGTTCTGATGTTCCGCCAGGGGATCGGGCGCCTGATCCGGAGCCGGACAGACCATGGCATCATTGTGGTGCTTGATCCGCGCATGGTTTCCAAATACTATGGCAGAATTTTCCTGAATTCCATTCCCCGCTGTCCCGTGGAATATTTCTGAGACTCATTGCCTGAGATTATCTGCTTATTGCCGCTTCGGATCATAGGATTTGAGGCGGGTGTTCATAAAAAAACGAAAAAAATATAAAAACTGATTTGACAAATTCAGAACATCGGCTAAATTAATGCCCCATGTTGCTCGAGGTTGAGAGACAGCGGGCGGCATGAGGTTCTTAAAAAAAAGTTTGAAAAAATTCAGAAAAGCATTTGAAAAATCAAAAAACGCTGCTAAATTTCTTCTCCATTCTGTCCGACATTTGATGTCCGGCCTGAAGGTTCTCAAAAAAGTTAGAAAAAATTTAGAAAAGCATTTGACAAACGTCAAATCAATGCTAAATTGAGTTTTTACGTCACCGGCTCCGCTGGAGCTGTTGACGGGTGTGAGATTAAGCGTGCCGAGCACGTTTAAGTTGATAAATCAAGGCGTTAAAGGACGGCGAGCTGCCGTTACTAACGGGGTGTTGATAAAGGCGACTTTAGCGGACCCTGTTTTTTTATGCCTTGAATGATCTTTGAAAATTGAATAGTGCGATGAGCCCGAGTCAGATTTTGAGATCGCAAGATTGAGGAATCGTAGTGAAGAAAAAAAATAAGTCGGACCGGAAGGTCCGCAAGCTTCAAATTTGAAGAACGAGAAAAGATCTGCAGAGATGCGGATTAAAATTTTTGTTTGG